>JBBQVV010000304.1:0-8807 GCA_038211235.1 Chthonomonadales bacterium
AGTGACCCAGGTCCAGGTCGGTTTCGGCGCCATCGGCGGTAACGAAGTCCTCGCCGTGCTGGTAGTGAGCCATCGTACCGGCGTCGACGTTGATGTACGGATCGAGCTTCTGGAGGTGGACGTGGAATCCGCGGTTCCGAAGCAGCCTGCCGAGGCTCGCGGTCGCAATGCCCTTGCCGATGCTGCTGACGACGCCGCCGGTTACAAAAATATACTTCGTCATTTCTGCTCGATCACCTCGTACGTGATTGCGCTCTCGGTCAGTATCGCAAGCAGCTTCTCATCGATCACGTAGACGTCGTTTGGAAGCACCTGGAGCCTTCCCCCGCTCTGCTTCATCATCAGGAGGTAGGCACGCGTCGCATCTTTCGGCAGAATGCGAACTCGTGCCTGGCCCTTCTTCTGCTGCTGATACTGTGGCATACCCATCTCCTCGCCGGCCGCCCCACCGAAATAGCGAAAGGCGCGACAGGGATGTCCCGTCGCGCCCGTTACTATTATAACCTAATCGGTCGCCCATGGCAAGCCCGGCGACCCACCAAACACGGCTAACCCGACCTATTCACGAAGAATTCCTCGCCGCCTCCGTAGCATCGGCCCTCCATGCCCGTAACGAATGAACCAGGCTAAGTTATCACACGAATCAATGGAAAACCGTGGAGAGAAACGCTGACCGCCTATTGACTGATCTTGTTGTCAGGAGTCACGCCGCCGGGCGCCTGCGGGGAGACGGACCCGGGCGGAGTGATAGTGGGTGGGAGCGTATCGCTCGGGCTTGGCGGCGGCAGCGGCTTCACTCGCGGGGTGACCGTTATCGATCTCGTGACGCCCTTGCCGGTGCTATCCGTGGCGGTGATTGTAAATACAACAGGGTTTGTGCTGTTGAACGTGATCTCCTGGCCGGCATCTCCGGGTGAGACGTCTCCGATTGAGATTCCAGGATCCGTGGTATCTATGCGCACCCCGCGCGCGTAGCGAGTGCTCCACCGGAGCTTCACGGGAACGCCGACATAGGGTGTCGAGGTGACTCGTATGCCGCCGACCTCTGCAATACAGACGTTTGCCGGAACGACCCTCACCGATATCGTCTTCACTGCGGCATCGCCCTTGGAATTGAAGGCGCGAAGCTTGTACATAGTGTCCTGGATCGGACTGTCTTCCGCCGACTCCTCGAACTGGCTGAGCTGCTTGTTGCCCGGATCCATAATGTAATACTTCTGATTTAGCGCGTGAAACGAGAACATTACCTTGTCGCCCACATGGATTTTTAGCGGAGTGGCGACAAAATCCTTGATTACCGGCTTGAGCGGCTCGGGCGCCTTGTTGACTCGCACCGTAACGAGATCTCTGACCGGCTTTTGGTCCCGTGTTCCGCGCGCCGTGACCATGTAAACCGAAAATGGAACCTCGGGAATGACGTCCTGCTTGCCCGCGTCGGCGGCAAGCTCGCCATCGGTGATTTCGGCGCCGTTTTCTCCGACATGGTGCGAGAGCACGAGATGGCGGTCTGACGAGGAGAGCCCGTTCACCTCCCATGTCAGCGTGGTCGGGCGCCCCTGCTCCACGGTCTTGGGAACCGCGGTGAAGTGCGCGATCTTTATGAGTTCCGGCGGTTTGGGACGGAAAGCAACGTAACCGGCGCAAGAGAGGCCCAGGAGCAGCAGGAAGATTCCAAGCAGGGGCGAGATCAGCGCGTGTTTTTCAATCTGGCCATGAGAGTTCGCCGAGATGTAAGAATCGTCTGTCGACCGAGCGGAGGCTGTAAACCCGTATATACGCGTTCCGCCGACCTGGGCAGCGACCTTTGGTCGAACTGCCAGCGGGACAACCGTCGTCTGCCCGGGTTTGATCGTGATACGATCCGTGTCGTATTCATATGCGCAGCCGTCGTCCGGGTCGCTTGCGAAAAGGTCGAGAGTCTCCTCAACATTGCCGTCATTGGTTACCGCGACGTCGAAATCGTTCAGCGGACGAAAGAACGTTGCAACAACGCGTTTCGGATTTAGTTCAAGCTGCAGCGCGCTGTAGGCCTTTACGCTCAGTGAAGCTTGTGCGACCCCGACTTCGCCGGATTCCATTGCCTGAACGCGAACCAGAAACGGATAGGTGCCCGCACGGTTGGAGCTGGACCGGGCGACCCGAAACGGAACCTTGAGGGAGCATTGAGCGCCGGCCGCGACATTTACGGCGGGAACAGGTATGGCGTACCACTCGACGTCGATCCCTTCGATCTCCAGGGAGAGGCGGTCGGGAGCATCCTGCTGGTTCACGATGGTAACGACAAGCTGGGAAACCGTTCCCGGCTCGACAATCAGGTCGGGCTCGGACAGAGTTACGGCTATTTTATACACGTCGGTAATACTGGTGGCCATTGAGAGATATCAAGCCTCGTCGGAGCGCAATCCATACACAGATGGGACCACAATGCGAACTTTACCTGGTTCCATACGGCGTCATTATAATCACAAGTAACGGGCTTTGTCAATCTGCGGGCAATGCGCTGCGTCGTACTGAGGGCGCCCACAACCGCGAGGTAAGGGGCGGTATTCGACTGGATTCCGGGTCTCGGCTTGCCAAATCGAGATCAGTCGACTATAATGACTTCAAGTCCGGCAAACGATTGGTTTCCCGACGGATGCGCGGGTGGGGCCCCGGAGGCCCGATCGGCCGACTGCCTGCCATTACCTCAGTACGCCTGCGAACTCGAATCGTTCCTCAAAAGGTGAATCGCCATGTATTGCAGCTCGTGCGGCGCAAAGAACGGCGCCGAAAGCAATTACTGTCGTCAATGCGGCTACAAGATGGAACGGGCCCCCACGCCTAAGTTAAGCGAGGAGGAGTTCGACCGAGCACTTCCCGAAGAGCAGCAGGTGACCGCTCTCCTTGAACGCGCCTATCGCCGGCGCAAGGATAAAGATGTAGCGGGAGCGATCGCGATCTGTCAGGAGGTCCTACAGATTCGTCCTAACAGCACCACCGCACATGGCCTGCTGGGGCAGCTCTACGAACAGAGAGGGGACCGCGATCTTGCGGTCGAGCAGTACGAGCGCGTCCTCAAGCTCAATCCCGGCAGCATCGCGGATCGCGTAAAGCTGGACGATTTAAAGGACGGCGTTGGAAGCCGCCAGCCGACAAAGGGTGTCTTGCCAAAGGTCGTCGTGGTGGACCACGACGGCGCACCGTTCCGAGGTGCGATGCTGTGGGGCGTCGGCTTTTGCATTTTACTGATCGTTTTCGGCGCCGCCCTGGCTGTTGCGTTCAATCGCCGGGACGATCGCGTTTCCAGCGATGTAGCTACGCTCAATAGGGCGTCCAAATCCTCGGGCGACAGCGCTCGCATGGTCCAATCAAGCGGAGACGCTCGCGTCACGACTACCGAAAAGCCTCGGGCCGATGCCCTCGCAAATTCGTCCCGCGATGGCACTCCGACCTCGAACGCCGCCGGCGTCGGCTCGGCGTCGGGATATGTGTGGCCCGGACCGGGCGTTCAGTTCTCGGCTCCGCCCATCTACGTCCTTCCTCAAAACTACGGGACCCAGCAGATCAGCGCCGCCGCGCCCGCTAGAACGGTTCGCGTAAAGCCCGTGGTAAACAACGCGCCTTTGTCTGAACGCAGTCCGGCCGACACGGACCAGGGAAGCGAGCGAATTCATCTCAAGGTGACGGAGAGCCCGGCGGCCAATTCACACGATGTCACTATCCAGGTTCCTAAGCGCGACGATGGCAAGGGCGACGTCAAACCTGGCGGGAGCCGCCAGGTCGCAGGCATGATAAAGGTTACGTCTCACAATACCGTGGTCGACCCTTCCGCGGCCGCGTCTCCAGACTCGGACGCGAGCGGTTTGATTTCAATCGGCCAGGAGAAGATGAACAAGACGGACTACGGCGGCGCGATACAGGCGTTCAGAAAGTCGCTGGCGGGCGCGAACGACGAATCGGCCTACGTTTACGAACAGATGGGCCACTGCTACCAGGCGCGGAATGAAAACAAGAATGCAGTAACCATGTACGAACGCGGCAGAGACGAATATCGAAAGCTGATTACAGCCGGCAAGCAGATCGATCGCGCAAACGGGGGCATCCGAATTTGCGAGAATGGCATCAAGATATGCAGCAGCGAGTAGGGCTCGATATCGCTCAATCACAACCTGCCCGGCGGAAGTTGCATGGCTGGTTCATCGCTTTCGGAATCTCTGCTCTCGCGTCTTCCACTGCGGCGCCATCGGCGCGCGCGCTGGACGCGGCCGGAGTGCCTGGCGATAGCGATCTTCCAATGGTGCTGCTGGTACCCGATAGGCCGCGCTCCTCAACTGGGCAGCAAGACGACCTGATCTTTCGTATGAAGACAGCTCTGCGGGACGCGCTGACGAAGTCTGGACGATTTCAAGTACACACCTTTCTTCCCGGCGAGAACGTTATCAAGCGTGCTCTGAACGAACATCTGATTGCTGCGGACGACCTTGCCGAGCCGCTCAAAGCGGAGGGACTGCAGCGGATTGCTCGGGCCATCGGCGCGAAGTTCATCCTGAGATTCGCAACAACGCTGGACCGTGTCGAGGCCAGAACGGATATGAAGTACCTCGACAATACGCGCCTGACGGACTGGACCGTCCTCGCCGAAGAGCGAATCGGCGTGCCGCTCGTGCTGCCACGCATGAACGGCATTAAGCCCAAACATCTCACGCCGGACAACGTCGTCGATCTGACAGTCGATTCGATAACGTCTCGCATCGGAATACCGACGCATCTGGCGGCCGCCTTGCAGGCCATGCCGGGACTGCGCGCACTGGAGGATCTTGATCGCGCCGGAAAGAAGGGTCGCGCCCCGCACGCGGTGACGACGGATCCCGGTACGCCAGGGACGAGCGACGGCGGTGAAACGGCCGGCCCCGCTGGGGGAGACGGGGGCGGAGCGGCGCCTTCCACGAAGCCAGTTTCGCGAAACGCAAAGACTAATCGTGCGGCACGCAACGCGGCCGGGGCCGCCGCCACATCTCCAGGCTCAAATGCCGATCGCGGTGCCAGACCGGTGCAGCCTGTATTTACAAATGAGGCGGATCCCGCCCGTGGCGCCCTTCCTAAGCAGCCTTCGATCGCTCCCGCGCCGATCATCGCGCGTCCCGACTATGAGACTCAAGCCGCCCGCTACCGTCAGACCGGCGATCTGGGCAACGCGGTCGTGGCGCTTCGCAAAGCGGTCAACGTTCGGCCACGAGACGTTAACTTGCGTCGTGAATTGATCCTGGCGTATCAATCGTGCCAGATGCAGGATGCCGCGCACGCGGAAGCGGCACGCTCGCTGCAGATGGATCCAAGTAACGCAAGCTTGTACCGGCTCTATGGCGAGGTGCTTCTCACGGAGCACGACCTCCCGCGCGCAATGCAGGCGTTTCGCGACGGCATCCGAGTCGACCCGTCCGACATAGCTTGTCAGGTGGCCCTCGGAGATGCGCTATTAGCGGACAACCACTATCTCCAGGCGCTGGACGCTTACGAGACCGCTTCGAAAGGCGATCCTAAGAGTCCGATGCCTCACCGTCGAATCGGTCGCGCCATGGTGGCTCGGGCCGCGACGGACAGCGACCAGTACCAGAATAGTCTCGTCGAGATTCGACGGGCGCGAGAGTTGACCCCGCCCACCGACACCGCATCCTATATGGACGATTATGTCGCGATAATGCGGCTCGTCGATTCCCGTATTCGCGAGATGCTCGACGAGCTGCAGGCGACCAACCAGGCGAGGGTGCAGGCAAAACGCTCGCAGCCGGAGTTGGAGCGGCAGATCGCGGATATGAAGCAGCGCAACGCCGCGCTTTCGGAGTATCTCGACAAGCTGCCGCCGGCCGTCGGGCACGATGTAACGCAGGCGCACTATTTACAGGCGAACGCTCTCCTTCTACAGGCGATCGGGTTCTTCAAGGACCTCGTTGAGAAGGGCGACGACCGGTTTGCAGATTCGATGAAAAGCGGTCAGGTTCAGGCGCAGCGCGAGCTTGCGGCCGCGGGCCAGAGGCTCACGGGCACAAAGTCGCCCGACAGACCGTCAGGCCCTTAATATGGAACAAATGCGTGGAAACCCGTTAGCTAACGTTTCGAGGGCCAGGCGGAGATGTCGGACATACGCACGAACGCATCCATGATATTGAGCTGGAGCATGCTCGTCGCTGGGGCGGGTCTTACCGGCCTAGGGCTGATGCGGACTCTCGCACGATCTCATAAGTGGCGCCTTGCCACTCACGAGGACCAGGATCAGATCGTTATTGGTGACAGTCGCCTGAGTGTCGGGCAAACGGTGACGGTGGCGCAAGATTCTAGGAGCCGGCACGAACTATTGGGCGAGACGCTTTCAGGCGAGATCGTCGAGATCACCAGGAGCCACTGTGTCATCAGTGTCGACAGGCTCCGGTCGAGAGGTGGAGGCGTTGCGGATCGGCTCGCCGGGAACGATACGGGAGACACATCGACGGGCCGCGACAACGGTCGTGATGGGTGGATTGAGCCCGGTTCGGCTGTCACGGTTTGCGTTACGGCTGCCGGCGAGCTGTACCGATTCTCGACGCGCATCAAGGATTCCCACCGTACATCACGCGACTTGCGCATGTATTTCCCGCGGCCCGCCACGTTGGCGCGAATACAGAGGCGCAGGCACCTCCGAATTGGCCTGGATCTGCCCGCCACCTTTGAGCGAATCTGGTCCGCCGACGAATGGAGCTCACCCGCTAGCGAGCGGCCTGGAAGTCAGAACCGGATCCTCCATGGCACGGTTCGGGATCTTTCCGCCGGAGGTCTTCGCGCCGATATCGGCGGCGTGCAGCGGCTTATCGATCTCGACCACGTCGTGAGCCAGTATACGCCGGAATCGACGGTCCGCATCGGACTCCCCTTTCCAGCGCTGCCAAGAAACGCCATATTTGCGCGGGTGCGCAGCTGTGCCCGCGGTGTCACACGTGGTGGACTGACCGCGCAGATGGCTTGCGAATTCCTACCGATGCCGGTTTGGGAACAGGATATTGTCGTTCAACATGTGTTCCGCCTGCACCGCGAGGCGCTGCGGGCGGCGAAAATGAGGCGCAATGGCGGTCAACCCGGTCTTTGTCAATGAGTTGCGTCAGAGCGTGTTTCGACGCCGCGGAGGGCTTGTCGTCGGATTGCTGGCGGCCGGCGCGATTCTATTCGCAATGGTGGCACAGATCGGGAGCCTGCGGACCATCATCGTGTATGGACCCGTCCTCCTGGTGCCGCTTCTCGTCCCCGCGATCGCCTCAGGGGCATTTGCGAAGGAGTACGAGCAGCAGACCTGGCTCGATCTGTACCTCACGCGACTTACGAATGCCCAGGTTGTCTGGGGTAAGTTCGGAGCGTTCTTCGCTCAGGTCGCCATTGCGCTCCTGGCCTTCGCTCCCGCTCTCGTCCTGATGCTCCTGGGCGACTACAGTCGACGCCTCAGTGATCTTCGATTCGACGTGGTGCCGATCAAGTGGCAGTTGGCTGCCATTGTCACCACGGCCTCGTTCATCGGCAAGCTGCTCTTGTCCGCTTGTCTCTATATTCTGCTCACCATGATCTGTTCTCGCTACAGCTCAACGCGGCGGATGGCGCTGACCTGGAGCTATATCGCGCTTGCGCTCTATACGGGACTTGGCGTACTCATCTGGTCGCAAGTCGGCGCACTCGATTATCAGATCTATTCAGGTTCTCCGGACGCTCTGTCAGCATCGTCCGGGTCCGGCGTAATCGAATTGGAAGTGCCTGGATTCATGGAGAGCTTCCACCTGATATTCTGCTGTGTTGTCGGCTTGGGAGCGGCATTTCTACTGTGGATCAGCCTGAGCGAGCAGCGAGGTTATCGCGGGTCGGGTGACGGCGCCGCCGCTACGCGGGCGTGGCAGCCGATTGCACATCGGGCGCGGGAGCCCCTCAGATAAACGGGGCCGTGGGGGAGCGCCTCAGCGGCAAGGTCACCTTGCGACCATCGCGTGCGGATTGAAATGCGGCGTGAACGACCTCGAGCGCAGCGCGCGCCGCAGCCCCTGACTCTTTTTGCCTCTCTGGGGATCGGGCTAGTTGTGCAAATCGCTGAAGCATTGCGCTCGCCCGGTAGACGGGCGCCGGGAGACCACTACCGGAAAACTCTGGAGACGCGACCGCGGTGGGACGTTGGCCAGGTCGATGCAGCGTCAGCGCTGGGAACATGCCCGCCGAGTGCGTCGACGAGGAGACAACCAGCTCCAGATGGCCATGAATGCCGGTAAATATGTAGCGTTCCGACGGTGAGACGGCCCTGGTGCGCGCGAAGTGACAGGTCGCAGGGCCGTTTTCCTGGCCGAGAACGAGGATTGCCAGGAGCGGTGTCGTGTCACGATGCCCGGCTCTCGAGTCGGCAAGATGATGAGCGTCCACGTCCGCGCTGACAGTGAGAACATCGCCAAAACACCATCGGCACACATCCGTCGCATGGCATGCCACGTACTGCAACAGCTCCTGCCACCCACCAGCGTCCGGGTCGGCGCCAATCTCGGCCCCATACGTCCGCGAAAGCGGAAAGCTCCAGTCGCATCGAATCTGCTGCAGCAGACCCACCTCGCCAGAGGTTGCGAGGTCGATCGCCTGGGCGAGAATCGGGTCGAATCTCCGCGGAAATGCCGGGGCGAGGTACGTGTTGTGCGCAGCAGCGGCGTGCAGGATGCGGTCCGTCTCCTCAAGCGTCGATGCAAAAGGCGGGGAGCAGAGAATGGCGTCACACACGGGCAGTGCGGCGAGAATCGCCTCGGGTCGCTCCGCCCGTCGCACGTCGATGAGCAGGGCAT
>JBBQVV010000305.1:0-8807 GCA_038211235.1 Chthonomonadales bacterium
CGTGACGGCGAAGCGTGTCCATCCAACGGTCCAGGCAGTCTAGATAGTGGCGATCGAAGTGCTGCGAGTCCGGCGCCTTGCTATCGCCGAGTAGGCAGTTCCGATTGTCGATGGCCTCGAGGCGAACGAGGTTCATCCCCGCCCTGGCAAACGTGGTTACGACCTGCTCGATCTGTCGTGGAGGAATGTCGAGCCGCGTGCTCGATACGTTGATGCCCCAGAAGCGCGCGCGCCTGCCGTCGCTCCAGACGAAGTGGCCGTCACTGGATCGCTGCAGAAAGCCGTGCCTCCCTGCCGGCGCCTCTAGCGTACCGCTGAAATCGGTCAGGCAGGATACGGCCGGCTGCCACCTCTCTGGCGAGGGCGCGTTTTCGGCGGAACTTGATAGGGAGCCTACGCCGGGATTCGAGCCAAGGCATAGGAGCCCGACGATCAGGCAGCCGGCAGTTCTAGTTATGAGCATTGATCAGTTGATATGTCGTTCCGAAAACGCGCCAGGCGAAACGGCGAAAGGTCGCACACCGTCGGCCGGCCACAAACCAGGTCCGAGGCGATCTGTCCCATCAGAGGCGCAAACTTGAACCCATGCCCCGAGCAGGCGCTGATAAAGGTGATTCGCGGGCTGCCAGGGACCTCGTCGATTACGAAGTCATTATCGGGCGCAACCGTGTACAGGCACACCTTCTCATAGGTTATCTGATGGCCAAGGGCGGGAAACCGGCGATCGGCGTAGCCTCTGACCGCCGCCCGATCGGCTTCGGAAACCGATCGATCCACGGTCTCAGGCGTCGATACCACGCCGTAGTCATGGATGCCGATCTTCACGCCTCCCACATCTCCCAGGCGCGGAAAGCCATACGTGTTGATGCCGGCGTCGATCCACGTGGGAAACTTCCCCGGAGTGAAGATGTCCGGGTCTCTGCTCGGCTCAAGGTGCGCGTAGGCCTGCCGGGTGACGCTCACCTGCAATTCGACGCCGAGCGTCTTGAGCATCGGCGCCGCCCACGGGCCCAACGATAGAATAAGCCGGTCCGCGCGCAGCTGTTCGCCAGACGCCAGGGTCACGCGGACGTCATCGCTTGCGGGCTCGATCGAGCGGACGGCGCACTCCTCCCGGACTACCGCCCCGCAGCCGACCGCCAGTTTGGCGGCGGCCCGCACCGCGCGAGACGCGCGCGCATAACCCATGCTTGGCTCGAAGAGCGCCGCTTCGTTCGAATCAAGCCGAAAGGCCGGAAACCGTCTTGCACACTCGGCGGCATCCACCCGTTCATACGGCACGCCGCCGTCCCGGAGTGCTGCCTCTGCGTCGTTGATGTCACCTGGCCCATCGCGTCCAATGAAAAGGCCGCCGCAACGCACCAATAGCCCCGGGTCGCCGCTCTCTTCCATGAGCTGGTCCCAGAGCCCATAGGCGTGGCCCATCATACGAGTATAAACTGGGTTCGCATAGACGCGGCGCACGATTCTGCTGTCGCCGTAGGAGCTTCCGCGATCGTGATCGACGCGGAACTGCTCCAGGACGGTAATGTCGTGTCCGGTCTTCGCGAGGCGCCAGGCTGCCATCGACCCAACCGCGCCGAGTCCAACGATAATCACACGCATCTTCTAACGCTCCTGAACCCGCGGCGCTCCGGACGCCCACCCGTTGGGCAGCCAACGCTCTCCTAGTTACAAATCGCGCTCCACGATGTATCGCGCGATTGCGCGAAGCGGCTCGGCATGAGCATCAAACGTCTGAAGGGCGACAACAGCTGTCTCAACTTCCTCCTGCGCGCGCCTCCGAGACTCATCCAGACCGTAGAGCCGCGGGTATGTCGCCTTGTCCCGCTCCACGTCGCTGCCGACAGGCTTACCCAGCAGCGCCTCGTCTCCCGTTACGTCTAGAATATCATCTGCGATCTGAAACGCCAGGCCGATGTGGGTCCCAAACTGTCGCAAGGGCGTGATCTGGTCTTCGGAAGCGCCGGACAGCATCGCTCCCGCCAGCACGGACGCGGTCAGCAGGGCGCCGGTCTTGTGCGCATGAATATAACAGAGAGTCTCCGGCGTAACTTCGCGCCCCTGTGACTCCATGTCCACGACCTGTCCTCCCACCATTCCCCACGTTCCGGACGCCTCGGCGACGAGCCTGAGCGTAGGCAGGACACGATCCGCCGGAGCGGTCGACACATTGTCCGCGATCAGCTGAAACGCAAGCGCTAGAAGCGCGTCCCCGGCAAGCAGTGCAAGCGCCTCGCCGTACACCTTGTGGTTCGTAAGCCTGCCGCGCCTGTAATCGTCATTATCCATGCACGGCAGATCATCGTGGATCAGGCTAAACGCATGGATGCACTCCAGCGCGCACGCAGTTGGCATTACGTCATTGAGGTTGCCGCCTACCGCCTCGGCGCCAGCGATCACGAGTGTCGGGCGGAGGCGCTTGCCAGGTGCCAGGACCGAGTAGCGGATGGACTCGTGCAGCCCGGCGGGGCCTTGTTGCCCGGCGGGGAGGCACGCGTCCAGTGCCCGATCAATACTATGGCGCTGCCGGTAAAGATAGGATTTCAGGTCGAAAGTCGAGTTGGACATTGAGTATCGGGCGTTCGGTTTCGGTTCGCGATCTCAACTTGCAAGCGCGTCAAGTGAAACCTGAACGGCTTGAATATGCTGCGCGAACGAGAAGCAGGCGCCGCCGGATGCGGGCGGGGTCTCCGGATCGGCCGGCACATGCAGGAAGCCGGTTCTGGCGGGCCGTCCGCACTGTGCGACATGTGCCAGCGCAGCGTAGAATGCGAAATTGCACAGAAACGTTCCCGCGGAATCGGAATCGATAGCCGGGATACCCGAGCGAACAAGCGCGGACACCACGGCGTCGACCGCTATCGTCGCGGCCAGCGCTTGGCCTCCGTTGCCGCTCATGGCCGGCTGCGGTGAGAGTCCGTCGACGTCCGGCCTGCCGGCATCGACTGCCCGAGCGAAGCGTTCGACCCTCCAGGCCAGGCCTGCAGCCGCCACTCCAAGCATCAACACAAGATCAAACGGACTGCCGTCGGCGCTCGCACGGTCAATCGCCTCGATCAGGTTCTCTGGCGCGCGGCGATACGAGACTGGGAGAACGCAAGTTGTCAGGCGGTGGCCGTGGTGTCCGAAAGCTTCGAAACGCCGAACCAGGCGCTCCGCCGGATTGTTGACGACATCTCCAAACGGACCGAAACCGGTCAACAGAGTGTTTGTGACTTGCTTCACGATATGCTCATAGTTTAGCGACTAAAGGCTGCGCTGTCAAGCCGCGCTAAGGGCCCATGCCTGTCAAATAGGACCGGTATCGCACGGCAATGAACTACCGATCGAGCCTGGATCATTCAAGAAGCTTTCAATTGTCCGACCGTAAGGTGGGAGCATAATTTACCCGCTCGGTCTCCCGCTGAGGTCGTTCCTGAATACGCCGGTCCAGGTCAATTAAGCCCGCACGGACTGCAATGGAGCGGAGTCCGCGACGGCGGAGTTTGCAAACTTAGATCGACGTTTCAACCTCGAGTACTTAGCTAACTTGAAAGGCATTGCGGCTAATGCCTGCCTGATATCGGATCCGGGGAGTCCGTGAGCGATCTGGGTGGCCGCGCTCGCACGGGAGACTCGAGCACCGTCAGCGTCCGGCTGTCGGCGTTTAGTCTGGCTCGGACGCCGAGCGGGAGGCATAATGGATTTGGTTCGTGCCCGAAGTGGAATCCGGCGATCGTCGGTTTGCCCAGTCGCCCGAAGAACTCAGTCCAGAGCGACTGCGGCGCGTTTTGGAGCGGACCGGATTCATGCTTATCCCAACCGGTCAGATTGCCTATCACAAACGCGGCGGCATCGTCCAGCAGGCCGGCGTTCAGCAGCTGCGTCAGATCGCGGTCTGCGTGATAGACCGCGCTATTTACGTCTTCAAGAAGAACGATCTTGCCTCGAAAGTCCGGAGCGAATCGCGATCCGCAGGCATGGGCAAGCAGGCATAGGTTTCCTCCTGCCAGTTCACCGTCGGAGGTGCCGGGGACGATGGTTTCCGCTGCATCCGATTCGTCACGCAGATCTCCTGCCGGCTCCGGTGACTCCAGCATCCGCCAGAACTGCCCGAGCGCGCGCTGATCGAGTTTCCATAGCGACGCGACCATCGTGCCATGAAACGTGACCCAGCCGAGCCGCGCGAAGGCAGTGTGCAGGCTTGTGATATCGCTATACCCGACGAACACTTTCGAATGAGGTGCGATGTGCTCCCAATCGAGCAGGTCGAAGAGACGCATGGAGCCGTACCCGCCCCGAGCGCAGAACACGGCGTCGATAGTCGGATCGGTCAGTAGAGAGTTCAGATCCTCGGCTCGCTCGTCGTCCGTGCCTGCCAGGTAGTCACAGTGCGGCGCCGCGGCAAGGACGCTGCGGGCGACCTTGACCCGATAGCCGCGCGCCTCCAGCACCGCGACCCCTCGTTGAAGGTCCTCTGCCGGAACCGGGCTGGACGGAGCTGCGATTCCTATCTGATCACCCGGACACAACGCAAACGGCTTGAGCAATGGACACTCCTTGCAGGGTCATTCCGGTCTAGGAACACCGCCGCCCGACCGAGCCAGGTGGGCTATCTGCATCTTGTCCGTGAGGACATTGTGGTCTGTCAAGCCTGCCCTGCCTGCCCGCTTGGGTATGGGGCGCGGTTTTAGCCGCCGGTCTGGATCGTCGGATGAGAACTGAATGTTCCTGCACTCCTGGCAGGTTTGAAGGCGCGTCGGGCGGAATATTGAGCCTGGCTTCGCGGAACCGACGTCCTTACCGTCGCACAGGGTCATTCAGTTCTCAGAACATTGCCGCCTTGCGACGCAACTACGAAGAAGCGGCTTTTTGTCCGTGAGGACATCGTGGTTTGTCAGCCGCGAATTTATTCGCCCGGGCACAGGCCGACGAGACCTGAATGACCCTTACCGTCGCAAGGAATCGCATGCAGTTCGATCCCATATACCCATATGCGCAAACTTACGCTGACAGGAGAGAGTGGCCCGTACGGGCTCGCATTGCGACAACGCTAAGTCCGCCCGCGCGGACTGCATTTGCCGTCCGCGAAGGCGGACATACAGCCCTCATAAGCCGAGGACTTCAGTCCCACGGCATGTGGCCCATATCCCGGAGGGCATTGTGACGTTCAGTCGACTTTGGTTAATACTGTTCGCCCTTGGGGTGGTTCCGCTCCTCTTTTCCGGGATTAACGGTGCGCTCACCAATGTCACGGTGGGATGGTGCGTGCTGTTGGTTTTGCTGGCCGTCATCGACTGGTTTCTGATTCCGCCACCGGAGGTTCTGGAGGTCGAACGCGAACTGGAGGATAAGCTCTCGCTTGCCGTTCCCAATCCGATCCGCATCCGAGTGCGAAACGGCGGCAAGAACGCCGTCGCGGTAGAGCTGCGTGATACGCCGCCGGCAGCCATGCGTAGCGACGTCGGCGACGAACCGTTTGCGTTCAAAATCCCAGCCGGCGGACGCCATGTCGCCGTCTATCATCTTACCCCGACTGCCCGCGGGGACTACCGGTTTGGCGACATCCACGTCCGCCTACGCGGCCGTATAGGACTCGTAAGCCGAATTGCTCGCGTCTCGCTCTCGCGGCACATCAAGGTCTATCCGAACCTGATGGACACGGCGACATTCACGCTCATGGCGCGGCGGGGGAGGCTTCAGCAGGTCGGCATCAGGGCGGCGAGGCTTCAGGGAGCCGGACGAGAGTTCGAGAGCTTGCGCGACTACCTGCCGGACGATGAAATGCGCCGCATCGACTGGAAGGCCTCTGCTCGCAGCGGCAAACTCGTGGCCCGCCAGTACGAAGTCGAGCGCTCACAGTCCGTGATCCTGGCGATAGACGTCGGCCGAACGATGCTCGCCGAGATCGACGGCATACAGAAGCTGGACCATGCCATCAATGCGGCACTGCTCCTCGCATACGTCGCGACTCTCTCGGAAGACCGCGTCGGCCTGCTCCTGTTTGCCGACGAAGTTCAGGCCTATCTTCCCCCAAAGAAGGGGAGAGCGCAGGTATACGCGATTCTCGAAGCGCTGTACAACGCGCACGCAACCCTGACCGAGCCGGACTATCGGAAGGCGCTGGCATATCTTCGCTCGCGATGGCGGAAACGATCGCTTGTCGTCTGCTTCACCGATCTCTGGGATGCCGACTCGTCTCGTACGACGATCACGGAGCTTTCGTCACTCCAGCCGAGACACCTGGTCGCTGCGGTCGTGCTGTTGGACAGCAAGGTCCTGCGCGCCGCGCGGCAGGAGGTCGAAACGATGGATTCGGTGTACCGGAAGGCCGTCGCGACTCAGGTCCTCGAGGACCGCCACAAGGCGACAAGCCTGCTCGCGCAGCGTGGAGTACTGGTTATCGACTCGCCTGCGGAAAAGGTCTCCGCGGACCTGGTGAACCGGTACCTGGAGGTAAAAGAGAGAATGATGCTATGAGAATTCGTGGAGAATCTCGATCGCGACGATCTGCACCTCGATTCTGTCTTCGTCAAGGACTACCGCCGCCGCAATACTCCGGCGTTTGTTCTCAACTGCGGATCACCTGTCAAGGTCAGGCTAATCCTGATCCCTCAGCCGCTAACCCTTAAAGGCTCGCTCGATCTCAGCGATATCGAGCTTCTTCATCTCCATCATCGCTGCGAAGGCCCGTTGAGACTTCTCGGTGTCAGTGTCGCTCATGATTTTCGGCAGAATGGTGGGCACCACCTGCCACGAGACGCCATACTTGTCCTTGAGCCAGCCGCACTGCTGGGCCTTGGCGTCCCCGTCTTCGGACAGCTTCTCCCAGTAGGTGTCGATCTCTCCCTGGGTATCGCAGTTGACCTGGAACGAGATGGCCTCGTTGAACTTGAACATCGGCCCGCCGTTGAGCGCGGTGAACGACTGTCCATCCAGCTCGAATGCTACAACCATCACCGACCCCGGCGGCTGTCCATGGATCTCGCGCCCGGCCTCTCCGAACCGGGAAACGGTCACGATTCTGGAGTTTTTGAATACAGAGGTATAAAACTGGGCGGCCGCTTCGGCCTGTCCGTCAAACCACAAACAGGGCGTGATCGTCTGAACGACCGACATGGTGTAACTCCTGAGTTATCAATACAGAAGGAGAGGACAGGATTCGAACCTGCGCGCCCTTGCGGGCGTCCTGTTTTCAAGACAGGTGCCATCGACCACTCGGCCACCTCTCCGGCTTCGGTCAGTTGAAGTATATCCCATCGGCCGCCGGGCGTCAAGGTTGCGGACGGCAGGCTGGCAGTCGGCAGACGGAAGGGATCTTCAGGCTCTGCACGGAAATGGGTGCGAATTGACCTAACGCGCTGCAGGAGAAGGACGCCGGAACATGAAAATTACGAGCGTGCATACGATCCCCGTTCAGCCTCGGTGGCTGTTCGTCAAGGTCGAAACGGACGACGGCATCACGGGATATGGCGAGTGCCTCGGCGATAAAGCATATGTGGTCGCGGAGGCGGTGCGTAGCTACGAGCACCATCTGATCGGCGAAGATCCGCGCCGCATCACCCACCATTGGCAGAGCATGTTTCGCGGCGCGTTCTGGCGTGGTGGGCCGACGCTCTGCGCCGCGATCAGCGGACTCGAGATGTGCCTGTGGGACATTCTCGGCAAGTCTCTTGGCGCGCCCGTCTGGCAGCTGCTAGGAGGGGCCGTCCGCGATCGGATTCGCGTCTACACGCGTCCGAGCGGGAGCACGCCGGAAGAACTGGCGGCCAGTGCGAAACAGGTGGTCGCGCGCGGTTTCACGGCGATGAAGTTCTGTCCGTTCGATAAGGTGCATGTCGTCGACCACTACGGAATCGTAGAGGAGGCGGCCCGTCGGGTTCAAGCCGTTCGGGAAGCGGTGGGAAGCGACGTGGACATTCTGCTTGACTTCCATGGGCGCGTCAGCCCGACAATGGCGATATGGCTTGAAGAGGCGATTCGTCCATATCATCCGATGTTCATCGAGGAGCCGGTCTTGCCGGAGAACGTGGACGCCATGGCGCGCGTCGCCGCGCAGTATAAGACACCGATCGCTACAGGCGAGCGGCTATTCACGAAGTGGGGCTTCCGAGAGGTGCTGGAGAAGGGGGCCGCGACGATACTTCAGCCCGATCCCTGTATCTGCGGCGGAATTCTTGAGACGCGCCAAATCGGCGCGATGGCCGAGACCTGGTATGCGGCGCTCGCACCGCACAATCCATATGGCCCGATCAACATGGCCGCATGCCTTCAGATCGACGCGTGCACGCCGAACTTCCTCATTCAGGAGTTCGTCGATCCGCACGGCCTGGGAACCGGTTACCTGAAGAATCCGTTCGTCGTGAAAGACGGCTATGTGAATCTGCCCCAGGGGCCGGGATTAGGAATCGAGGTAGACGAGAAGTGGATCGCGGAACGGCCACTGGGCCGTCTGCCGGATGTAGGACGGTGGTTCCACCCGGACGATGGATCCGTTGCAGACTGGTAACAATCGCGCATGAGTTGTACAGCGATCGCCCATCCAGCTGCACAACTCACACGCAGGCATCAACCGGTTCTGCCCAAAACCCGTGGGCGGCGCAACCGCTCCACCCAGGCGCTTAACACCTATGACCTATTCCCTATAACCTACACACTACTTACTCTCTCCGCCCTTCTTGCCGATTTCCGCCATATGCTGGCGATCCTGGGCGACCTTGGAGCCGCCGCGCCTGCCGATTTCCGCCATATGCTGGCGATCCTGGGCGACCTTGGAGCCGCCGCGCTTGCCTATCTCCGCCATATGTTCGCGGTTCTGCGAAACC
>JBBQVV010000306.1:0-8799 GCA_038211235.1 Chthonomonadales bacterium
ATATTCACACGGTATGGCGCGACTTCAAGGGCGACTTCGGCGTCGATCTGCTGGCGTTACACTATCACACTGCCGACCATGACCACGGCCACGACGTGTAACCTAGAGGAGGCTCGCGCAAAGACGCAAAGACGCAAAGAAATGCAGATGCATGACTGAAAACGAAATTGCTGCAATCGTTGTTGACGCGTGCTACCGCGTTCATACGAAGTTGGGTCGGGATTACTGGAGTCGGTCTATGAGCAGATACTCGCATTCGAGATTCGGAAACGCGGCCTTGAGGTCGACTGTCAGGTCGTCATACCTGTCGAGTACGACGGACTGCAGTTCGAGCAGGGCTTTTGCGCTGACATGGTAGTAGAGGGATGTGTAATTCTGGAGCTGAAGTCCGTTGAGAAGATTGCAGCCGTACATAAGAAACAAGCTCTCACATATTTACGGCTGACTGGGATGCGCCTGGGACTACTGATTAACTTCGGTGATCTGCTGATTCGAGACGGAATTACTCGACTGGTCAATGACCTTTCGGACTAGCCGGTCTTGGTCAACGCTGTTTTTCTCTGTCTTTCTTTGCGTCTTTGCGTCTTTGCGCGAGCATAATCAGAAATGACTAAGCAATTCTCTTGGACATTTGACGGGATAGTCCTTGCATCTATGCTCTGTTTCGTGAGCGCTGTTGCGCGGGCGGAGACCGACGCTGCTCGGGCGGAGTTCTTTGAGGCGAGGGTGCGCCCCGTTCTTGCTGCGAGGTGCGTCAAATGTCATGGGCCGTCCCGCAGCAGCGGCGGACTGCGCCTCGATACGCGCGATGGCTTTGTTAAGGGCGGCGCGCACGGTCCGCTGCTCGCCGCGGACAATCCAGCCGCTAGCCTCCTGCTGAGGGCGATATCTCATACCAACCCCTTGCTGAAAATGCCTCCAACGTCTAAACTTCCGGATGGTGAGATCGCGATACTGACTCAATGGATGACGACCGGCGCCTTTTGGCCGGAGTACAACAGGGCGGCGGAGCAGGCCGCTTCGAAACTTTGGTCGACACTGCCTTTACGCAGGTCCGCGGTTCCCCGAGTGAAGCAAAATGGCTGGGTCCGCAACTCGATCGATAACTTCGTCCTCGCACGGTTGGAATCCAAAGGGATGCTGCCCGCCCCTCCGGCAGGCAAGCGACAACTACTCCGCCGGCTGACGTTCGACCTTACCGGGCTGCCTCCCACCCACGAAGAGATCGAGTCATTCATTAAAGACCGGTCGCCAAACGCCTATGAAAAGCGAGTGGATAGGCTGCTCGCCAGTCCGCGTTATGGCGAGCGCTGGGCGCGGTACTGGCTGGACCTGGTGAGGTACGCGGATTCAAACGGGTATGAGCGTGACGCGGAGAAGCCGTACTCCTGGAAATATCGCGACTACGTCATTAAGTCGCTCAATGAAGACATGCCCTATACGCGCTTCATTACAGAACAGCTTGCCGGGGACGAACTGTCGGACCGAAGCGAGTCCAGTCTAGCCGCGACGGGGTTTCTACGGCTCGGAACCTGGGACGATGAGCCCAATGATCCACTGCAGTATAAGTTCGAGCGGCTCGACGATCTTGTCCATGCGACCGCTACCGCCTTCCTCGGCTTGACGGTCCGCTGCGCTCGCTGCCACGACCACAAGTTCGACCCGATTCCCCAGCGAGATTACTATGCGTTCGCCGCGAATTTCTATGGCGGTTATCTCGATCCCGGAGACAGCAAACTCATGGGCGGGCCGCCTCCCGACCGACTGAAGCTGCCGGTTTTGGGATTCACCGATAAGTGCCGCGACGCACCGGCCCTGCGGCTCCTGCAGAACGGCGATCCACGCCGCGAGGGCGACGTAGTGCCTCCCGGCTATCTGTCGCTGGTCTCATCCGTTCAGCACAGTGTCGAGCCTGCGCCGGCGGACGCATCGACGACGCGCCGGCGACTTCAGCTTGCCGCCTGGATCACGGACTCTCGCAATCCATTGACGTCGCGTGTCATTGTGAATCGCGTGTGGCAGCACCATTTCGGGCAGGGGCTGGTGCGCACACCAAACAACTTCGGTCGGAAGGGAGCGCCGCCGACCCATCCGGAGCTCCTGGACTGGCTTGCCTCCGTGTTCATGCAGGCCCAGGGTATCTCTGGCAGAATTGCCGGCGCGTCCGGCGCTGGTTCGCCCGCGCCGGGATGCGGATGGCAATTGAAACCTCTGCATCGCCTGATCGTCACGTCATCCGCCTACCGAATGGGGTCGCTTAATCCAAAAGAGCCGGACTATGCGCGCGCAGACTTCCTCAATGAGAATCTGTGGCGCTTCGACCGTCGGCGACTTGACGCCGACGCATTGAGGGACGCGTTCCTGTCCGTCAGTGGCCAGATCAACCTGGAGGTTGGAGGTCCCGGATTCGTACCGACCGTCACGCGTGAGGCGCTCGAGGGGTTGAGCCGGAAGGGCGCGGAGTGGACGCCTTCCGCCCAGGAGCAGCAGAACCGGCGCACGGTCTACATGTTCCTGAAGCGCGCGATGCTTCTCCCGCTGCTGACCGTCTTCGATTTCGCCGACACGACCGCGCCGCTCGAACAGCGAGACGTGACCACGGTCGCTCCACAGGCGCTGGCGCTGCTCAACAACCCTTTCGTCAACCAGCAGAGCGAAGCCTTCGCGCGGCGCGTCGAAGCCGAGGCGGGTCTCGACCACGATCGCCAGATCGATAGGGCATGGCAGATCGCATTTGCCCGACTGCCGTCGACTTCCGAGCGCGTTCAGGCCCGCGCGTTCCTGGCGCAATCGCCCGCATCGCCCGCAAGCATTACCGCAAGGCCGCCCAGAATTGAGTCTCGTGATCTCCGGCTGTGGCTGCGGGCCGATCGCGGCGTTCAGGCGGACGCGTCCGGTCGGATCCGGTCGTGGGAGGATCAGTCGGGACATCGATTCCACGCGGTTCAGGCCGGCTCGGACGCTCAGCCTACACTGGCTGCGGACGTCGTGAAGGATAATCCCGGCGTGCGATTCGATGGCAAGCGGTCGTTCTTATCGATACCTTCGCAGGTCATAACCTCGCAGCAGTTCAGCCTGTTTGCGGTCGTAAGTGATCTTGCGATGGACGGACACCGGGAGATCTTCTCGAACTGGAACCGTGCGACAGGCAATATCGGCCCCGCGCTGTTCCTGGGCGCGACGGGCGCGAATAGCGCAAGGCTGTCCGACGACTTTTCGCCTGTCGGCGTGCTGTCTCACCGTGACAAGCCGTTCATACTAACGGGGATCTCCGATGTTGGAAGCGTGGCGGTCTATCAGAATCGCCTTGAGATCGCCAAGAAGGTATCGCCATTGGCACCAAGAAACCTCACCGGCCCGTATGTCATTGGGCAGCAAGGAGACATTCAAGGAGAGTTCTGGAACGGAGACATCCTTGAGCTTCGCGTGTACGACAGTGCGCTAAGCGACGCCGAGCGGGAACTGGTCTGGGACGAGCTTAGCGCGCGATACGGGCTAGCGCCTCGGCCGAAGCCGGTCAGTGCGGCGCTGGTCTCCCTGTGTCACGTTCTGCTGAACGCGAATGAGTTTCTGTACGTCGATTAGGACAGGTCGTGGGCGGTAGGCAGTAGACGGTAGAAGGTAGAAGGTAGAAGGCTGACGGTGGGATGGGGTGAATGTGCGATTGTTGAGGATTGATCGGGTATGGAATAGATCTGCATGACCATCAACAAACGGCGTGATGACGGAATGTTCCCGTGCGGTCAGACGCGGCGTGAGTTTGTCTGGGAGATGGGCGGCGGGTTCGCCGGCCTTGCGCTCTCGTCACTGCTCGCGGCCGACGGGTTCTTCGCGCGCCATGCCGCTGCCGGAACGAGCCACCCGGCGCTGAGTCCGTTGGCGCCGAAGGCGCCCCACTTTCCTACCCGGGTGAAGAGCGTCATCTTTCTGATGATGAACGGCGCGCCAAGTCACATCGACACGTTCGACTACAAGCCTTCGCTCGCGAAATATGCCGGCCAGGATCTACCTCCGAGTTTCCAGTTCACCAACTCGGCCGGCCGAAGGAAGGGCTTCCTCACTCCGCAGTGGCGCGAATTCAGGCCTGGCGGCAAGAGCGGCCTGATGATCAGCGACTACTTTCCGCACGTGCGGAGACATGCCGACAAGCTGGCGCTGATCCGCTCCTGCTACACCGATAGCCATGCGCACGGCTCGGCCCTCGTCGCGATGAACACAGGCAGTATATTCATCGGCCGGCCTTCGCTCGGCAGCTGGGCGACCTACGGGCTCGGAACCGAGAATCAGAATCTGCCCGGCTACGTCGTCATCATGGACAAACGAGGCGGTCCGATTAGCGGTGAGCCCAACTGGTCGAGCGGATTCATGCCGGCAACCTATCAGGGCACTCTCTTCCGCCCGACCGGCGATCCTGTTCTGGACCTGCACGGATCGCTCGCGCCGGAACAGCAGCGGCGGGAACTGGACCTGCTGGCGCGCATCAACCAGCAGCACCTCGACCAGCGACCGGGAGGCGATGAGCTTGCGGCGCGAATCCAGAGCTATGAGTTGGCGTACCGGATGCAGGCCGAAGTGCCGCAGGCCGTGGACCTTGCGCAGGAGGACCGCGCGACGCTGGACATGTACGGAGTAGATGGGGCGATGACGGGAGAGTTCGGTCGCAACTGCCTGATCGCAAGGCGATTGGTGGAGCGCGGAGTGCGGTTTATACAGCTCTATAGCGGCGGTGGGCATCTGGAGGAGACGTGGGATGCCCACGAGAGCATCGAAAAGAACCACGGCCGGCACGCGATGGAAGTGGACCAGCCGATCGCGGCGCTGCTCACGGATCTGGAGCGTCGCGGTCTGCTCGAAAGCACCCTGATCCTGTGGGGAGGCGAGTTCGGCAGGCTGCCGATCTCCGAAGGTAGGGGCTCGCCGGGCCGCAACCACAACCCTTATGGCTTCACGATGTGGCTGGCCGGAGCGGGAGTCAAGGGAGGCATCTCACACGGCGAAACAGATGAGTTCGGATTTGCCGCCGCGATCGATCGAGTCCACCTGCACGACATTCACGCGACGCTGTTGCACCTGATGGGCCTGGACCATAAGATGCTCACCTATTTCCACCAGGGCCGCGACGAGCGCCTGACGGATGTCTATGGCAATGTGATCCGGGAGATCCTCGCGTAACGTGTCACGGTCAAGCGAGCACTCCCCGCATTACCTCACCAGACACATCTGTCAGCCGGTAGTCGCGGCCACTGTAACGATAGGTCAGGCGCTTGTGGTCGAGACCCATTAGATACAGGACGGTCGCGTGAAGATCGTGGACGTGGGCGCGGTTCTCGACCGCGTTGAATCCGATCTCGTCAGTCGCCCCGTAGACCGTGCCGCCTTTCACTCCCCCGCCCGCCATCCACATCGAGAACCCCGTACTGTGGTGGTCGCGCCCCTTGCCCTGAGAGGTCGGAGTGCGCCCGAACTCCCCGCCCCAGATCACCAGAGTATCGTCGAGCATGCCCCGCGACTTCAGGTCCTTCAACAACGCAGCAATCGGTCTGTCGCTCTTTTGCGCGTGGTTCCGATGGTTCAATATATCACTGTGGTCGTCCCACGGCTGCCCGTCCCCATAATAGATCTGGGTAATCCGGACTCCTCGCTCGGCAAGCCGGCGCGCCATCAGGCATGCGTTGGCGAACTCGCCATCGCCATACATTGTGCGTGTCGCCGCCGACTCCTTGCCGATATCGAACGCGTCCTGCGCTTCGAACTGCATGCGAAAGGCCAGCTCCAGCGCGGAGATGCGCGCGTCCAGCTGAGGGTCGTGATCGTGGCCCTCCATGTGAATCCGGTTCATCTGCTGCAGAAGGTCGAGCTGCTCGCGCTGCGCCACGGGACCCAAATAGCGGTTCTCCACGTTGCGCAGAATCTTCTTTGGATCGATCTCCCGGTTATTGATGTGCGTGCCCTGATAGACGCCTGGAAGAAAGCTATTGCTCCACAGCTGCGGGCCCACGACCGGCTTGCCCGGACAGAGCGCGACGAATCCGGGCAGATCCTGGTTCACTGTTCCCAGGCCATAGGTGAGCCAGGAGCCGAGCGACGGCCGAATCGGCTGCATGTTGCCGGAGTTCATCATCAGAAGAGATGGCTCGTGATTGGGGTTATCCGTAAACATGGATCGGATCACGCAGACGTCGTCGATGCATGCGCCTAGCTCCGGGTAGAGCTCGCTCACCTCGATGCCGCTCCTGCCGAATCGCTTGAACGTGAACGGCGATGGCATCAGCTTGCCCTGCTTGTTCTTTCCGCCATCGATGTGCGCGGCCGACGGCGACTGGCCCGCGAACTTCGCGAGAGCCGGCTTCGGATCGAACGTATCGACGTGAGAAGGACCGCCGTTCATGAACAGAAAGATTACCCGGCGCGCTCGCGGGGCGAAGTGCGGAACCTTCGGATCGAGGGTGTAGCTAGCGCCGTGAACGGGCGCCGCGCCGGTAGGCAGCGGCATAGCGGCAGCTTGCTCGGCAAGTATGCTGTTCAACGCCAGCGCGCCGAAGCCGCCGCCGATTCGGCATAGCATCTCGCGACGCGTCGGCAACGTCGGTGCAACGAATTCAGTTGGGCGGTTTCTCTTCATCACGTGAGTCTCGTTTCAGTATTCAACGTAAGCGGCGTCCACGAAATACACAAAACAGACGAAAGGATCCGGGAAATGTGTTCTGGATCGTCTTTTGTGTCCTTTCGTGTAGTTCGTGGACAGTATCCTGTGTACCATCCTGCTCAATCCACATACATGAACTCGTTGGAGCTGAGCAGGATCTGGGCATACTCCTCCCAGCGAGAAAGCCGGCTTGTACTCCCTGTGGATGCCGTGATTCCGGAGTTCGACAGAAATGGACCGCCTCTCGGCTTTGGCTGTAGAAACGCGAGTGCAAGCGCAAGCTCTTGGCGTGACGGCAGCCTGTTGAGAACCAGACGGAACGCCCTTTCGACACGGGCGGTTTCCGCTTCACCCGGTACGGCGGTCACGCGGGCTGCCAGGGCCTTCGCCTGGCGCACCATGAAGTCGCTATTGAGGACGAACAGCTGCTGAAGCGGTACCGTTGTGGTCATGCGCGCATCGGTCGTCGCGTTCGGATCCGGGAAGTCGAACAGCCGCAGCATCGAGTCCAGCTCGTGGCGGCTTACGGCAGCATAGAATGTTCTGCGGTTGTTGTCCGGCGCGGAAAGAGACAGCGACGGACCGCCTATCGACGAGTCAAGCTTACCGGAGACGGCGAGCATCGAGTCTCGCCAGGCTTCGATGTCCAGGCGGCGTCTCGGCATCCTCCACAGCAGCCTGTCGCCCGGATCGATCTCTTCACCCCTTGAGTTCGTCGCGGTGCTCGTCCGGTAGGTCGCGGAGAGCATGATCTCTTTGTGCAGGGCTTTCAGCGACCAGCCGCGCTCCACGAAGTTCGTGGCCAGGTAGTCCAGAAGTTGTGGATGGCTTGGAGGCTCCCCCAGTATCCCGAAATTACTCGCGGTTCGGACCAGTCCCACGCCGAAATGATGCTGCCAGACACGGTTGACCATGACACGTGCCGTAAGCGGATTGCCTCGATTCGCGATCGCATTGGCCAGCTCCAGCCGGCCGCTCCCCTGCTTGAAGCTGGGCGCACTTTCGCCTGCCAGGATCGTAAGGAACCGCCTCGGAGTCTCTTCACCGGGCGTTTCGGCATTGCCTCGAATGAGAACGTGAACATTGCCTAATTTCGGGCCTTCCGTGAGCGCATGAACGAAGGAGCCCATCTTCAACCGCTCGAGCTCTGCCTTGATCACCGCATAGTGAACCTTGCTGTCGCCGGTAAGCAGCGTCTCGACCTGAGCGTTCGGGACCGTCAGGACGCCATTCGGCCCAAGTATGTCGTCCAGGGCAGCCGTTTCGGCTTTGTTTAGTGTCGCCGGCACGAAAGCGGCCTGTACGACGCCCGTACCCGGCTTAGACCCCGAAACCGCAGCGTCGCGACGCTTGACGAGGCCCAGGATTGTCGCCTGGAGGTCGGAGGCGACCTTCTTGACGTCCGCCAGCGGTTGAGCCGATGAGGAGAGATCCGTCCGAGAGTCCTCCATCTGGACCAGCCCGGTCCACGCTGCCAGAGTTGGGACCCCGCGATGCTCCGGGAGCGTGAGGTACTTCAACCATCGGTCCAAGATCAGCGAATGGACGGATTCGGCCGCCGCCAATCTCTCAGCGGATGCTTTCGGATCGGCCTTGCGCCCGTTATACAGCTTCCACGCTGCAACTACATAGCGCGCGATCTGTGGTACCAGCTCGCCTCGAAGACTCTGGACCTGCTCGTCCGTGAATCTGGCGACCTCGTCCGCCTTTGCCTTGATGATCTCCTGCCGATTTCCGCCCGTGGCGAGTTCCTTCCCCGCGGCGACGCCGAGCGGCACTTCGACGTAAGCGGTGCTTGCGAATACGCCGGCCAGGCCGTAGTAGTCCTTCTGGGTGATGGGATCGAACTTGTGGTCGTGGCAGCGGGCGCAGGCCACCGTCAACCCGAGGAAACCGCGCGTGAGCGTATCGATCCGATCATCGTACTGGTCCAGCATTTTAGAGTCGCCGTAGTAGACCGGGCCAAGCGCGAAGAACCCGAGCGCAGGCAGTTGATCCGACTTGTCCGGTTCGTTCAGAAGGTCTGCCGCGATCTGCTCTTTTACGAACCGATCATACGGCATGTCGCTGTTGAGCGCATGCGCGACCCAATCCCGGAACCGAAAGCCCTGCGGGTAGAGGCGCGGCTCGAAGCTATGCGCCTGGTCCTCGCC
>JBBQVV010000307.1:0-8789 GCA_038211235.1 Chthonomonadales bacterium
ACTACTGGACCCCGTTCCACCCCGCATTCTATTTCGGCGGACCAGTCTATATGAGCGACGGAATGGGCGGCGGATACTATGCCCCGGGAGACTTCAGCTTCTTCCGACTCATTCTCGGAGGAGCGGTTCTGCTCTTTGTTCTGTGGCTCGTCGTTCGCACATTTGCTGGGTTCGGCGGTCGCAAGGGCATCCGTTACACGAATAACTGAGCCGTTGGACCGAGGTTTTGTCGAAAGGATTCATTATGTTTGGCCGTCCGCCTGACACGGGTAACGGGAAGGCAGCGCCTCAGCGCCGGGCCGCGTCGGACGCCGCCAGGATCGAAGGGGGCGGGCTGGTCCACGTTGTCGTCACGAGTCTCAGCCCCATTACCTTCTATCTCTTTCTCAACGACCGAATTCTGCCGCAGATGGAGATCGACAGCTTTGAAATCAATATTGATGTGGCGTCGGACGGCGGCGACACCATCGTCCGGGCCGCGCTGAGCCGCTTTGTGAAATCTGTTACCGGCGAGCAGACAAGCCAGTATACGAATCTGTTTCCTTCGACAGTCGAGCTCGTTGCGCTCGGCAGGCGAATTCTGGTTACGGCCCAGAACGCGGACTCTACGGATAATCTGTTCGTAAGCCTCGGTATCAGGCCGGACGGCACAAGCAACGAGCTCCAGGGCCTCAAATCGCTTCACGTAATGGTTACCAACGTGCTCGTCGAGGCAAACCTCACATGGGAAGATGGCCAGACCGAAGATCTGCTTCCACACTAGCGTGCGGCGCCGCGGAAACTTTAACGAAGGTAATTCGTCTAATGACGGTACGTTAAGTTATACCGCGCCCAGTATCACAGGAGGCGCTATGTCTTCACTCCGCGTTGGAACACAATCAGACAGTAGCCTCCCACCGGTTTATCATCGCCTCCTCGTACTGCTTATTGCCTCGCTGCTCCTAACCGCATTCGTTGTTTCGGCGATCGGGAAGCCCGACGGCAAAACAGGGGCCGGGACGATCCTCACTGAGGATAACGAGGTTAAGATCGGTCGCGAAAACGCGGAAGAGAACGACAAACACGTTAAACTTGTCACGGACGCGGCTATGGTCGAGCGCGTCAACCGAATCGGCCAGGAGCTAGCCGCGGTTGCCAATAGGACCCCCATCGCGGCGATGTGGGGCAGCTCACAGCTAAAGCAGTTTCGCTACACGTTTCGAATCGTTGACGATAAAGATGTCAACGCCTACTCGCTCCCCGGCGGCTTCATCTACGTCAACAAGGGCCTCCTAGATTACATTCATTCAGATGACGAGTTGGCAGGAGTCCTTGCCCACGAGATCACTCACGCTTCCCATCACCACATGGTCAAGCTGATCCACGAGCAGGGCAAGATTCAGAACGTGCTCATCCCTGCGCTCATCGGTCTCGGCGCGCTGGCGGTTGGTCGCGGTGGAGCGGGCGATGTCGGGCAGCTCATCGTGGCGTCGCAGCTCTACATGACGGCGAAGATCAATACCTACGGGGTCGAGGCGGAGAAAGACGCCGATCACGGTGGCCTGCTGCTGATGACTCATACCCAATATAATCCCGGCGGACTATACAGCTTCATGACAAGGCTCGCTGGCGATGAACTCCGCCACGGCCCGGGTGAGCTGGGAATCTATCGCACGCACCCCCTTGGCGCGGAGAGAGTCGAGGCGGCTCGCAAGCTTCTGCAGGACCTGCGTATACCGATCGAGCTGAGCAAGGTGGATCCCAATCAGCGTGTCAGCGTGTTTCTCGTGAAGGGCGGCGCTTCGGGCCGCGATGTCGCGGAGCTTAAGATTATGGGCATGGTGCTGTGCCGCGTCGTCGCTGCCGATGATCTTACTGCCGAGGAGCGTGGGGAGAGACTTGCCGCACGTCTCTCGTTGATGTTCGATGGGCCAAGGCCCCTGATGAACTTCGAAGTAAGAGTGGTTAAGGATCGTTCTGTTATGGTGCGCGATCTTGTCGTACTGCGGGACGAAGACGCAAGAGCACAGTCCAAGCCGCTTGCGGACCTCGCCGGGACTATGGCGAATACGATCTCACAGGTGAGCTCGAACCGACAGAGTGAAGCAATACCCAGAGACTGACTAAAGGTGTCTTGTCGCAGTCGAGACGTATAATCCAGGGTATACTGAGACAGTTCGGACGGCTTCCACTGGCCGTCCATTTTATTGTGTAACGTCGCGCACGGCCCAGTCAGAGAACATTGACAATCAGATTCCGCACTGCTACAATAGGTCCGGTAGCCATACGGTGATCGGCTCGGATTTATGCGTCGTCGCCGTCGCTGACCGCGCCTGACACCCGGATCAACGAGCCGTCCGCGCGCAACGACGCTGGCGGGAGGCGTATTTGCAAACCGGATCCCCCAACGACTCCTCGCCGATCAGTTCGCCTTCCACTCACTCGCGCCACAGTCTTGCCGATTCACTGCAATTCATGAAAGGCGTTGGGCCCCAGGGAGCCGAGGCGCTTGCAAGGCTGGACCTCCATACCGTCGGGGACCTGCTCCGCCACTATCCGCGCAGATGGGAAGATCGTACCCATTTCGTTCGAGCGGCGGAGGTGAGGCCAGGCGAATGGGTCACCGTTTTCGGCCGGCTCGTCGCGGTCACGACGAAGTATCCGAAGGGGCCGCGGCTCTCCATCACGGAAGCGCTGCTGGACGACGGCGGCGACGCGGTCCGGCTGGTCTGGTTCAATCAACCGTTCCTCGAGAAGAGTCTTAAGGCCGCCGTACTCGAAGTTCGGAACATCGTTGCGTACGGTCAGGCGCGCCGCTCGGGTTGGTCGATCGAGATCCATAGCCCGGAGTGGGAGGCGTTGGGCCAGGACGGTGATTCCCTCTCCGCCAATCGAATTGTCCCGGTCTATCCGTTGACCGAGGGAGTTCGCCAGGCGCGCCTCCGCCGGCTGATCGACACGGCGCTGCGGGACTACTCGCATCGGATCGAGGAGGCGCTGCCGCTCGACATACTGCGGCAGCATGATCTGTTAGGAGCGGCGGACGCCGTTCGTGGAATCCACTTTCCCGTCAGCGGTCCAGGCCTCAAGGCCGCTCGGCGCCGGTTGGTGTTCGAGGAGTTCTTCCTGCTTCAAGTGCTGCTGGCGATGCGGCGGCGCGCCAATAGCCGGGGAGTGCAGGGGGCGATACTCACCGTGGACGTGGCTCGGCTGCAGGCGGATCTGGATCAGATCGTGCCCTTCGACCTTACCAGGGCTCAGCGGCGGACCATCGAGGAGATTGCCTCGGACCTCGGAAGCGGTCGCACAATGAATCGACTGCTGCAGGGCGATGTCGGCAGCGGCAAGACCGTCGTGGCGCTTGCTGCAGCACTTATGGCGGTCGAGAACGGTTTCCAGGCCGCGCTCATGGCGCCTACCGAGATCCTGGCACAGCAGCATGCCATTATCCTGAGAAAGCTCGTCGAGCCGCTCGGGATATCCGTGGAGTTGGCGCTGGGCAGCGCGGCCGTGAAGGCAAGGGCAGGAGTGCGAGAGCGGCTCTCGAGCGGACAATCTCACATTGCGGTCGGCACGCACGCCCTAATACAAGAAGGTGTTGAGTTCGCCAGGCTCGGCTTGGTGATCATCGATGAGCAGCATCGATTTGGAGTGCTGCAGCGACAGGCGCTCGCCCGGAAGGGCATCAGGCCGCACGTTCTGGTAATGACCGCAACTCCGATACCGCGCACATTGACGCTGACGCTGTACGGAGATCTCGATGTCTCGACCCTGGATGAGCTCCCGCCGGGTCGGAAGCCGATCTTAACGCATTGGAAGACCTCGGACAAGCGAGCACAGGTCTACAGCGCGGCGGTGCGGCTCCTGAAAGAAGGACGTCAGGTCTATATCGTGTGCGCGCTTGTTGAAGAGAGTGAGAAACTGCAGGCGAAGAGCGCAACACAGCTTAGTGAGCATATCGCGGCCAATGTGTTCCCGCAGTATCGCGTCGGACTGCTGCACGGCCAAATGAAAACGGTTGAGAAGGAGTCGACCATGGCTCGCTTCAAGGCCCACGAGATCGACGTGCTGGTCGCAACAACGGTAATTGAGGTGGGAATCGATGTGCCCAACGCCAGCGTGATTATCATCGAGGATGCCGATCGATTTGGGCTTGCCCAGTTGCATCAGTTGCGAGGACGTGTGGGCCGCGGCGAACATCCCTCCTTCTGTATCCTGATGGGGGACCCGAAGACGGAGGATGGACGGGCGAGGCTGGAGGCGCTCGTTAGCACCACGGACGGATTCCGGATCGCCGAAGAAGATCTCAGGCTGCGCGGTCCCGGGGAGTTCTGCGGCACGAGACAGAGCGGCATCCCGGAACTGGTGATCGCCGACATATTGCAGGACATCGGAGTGCTGACGGAGACCCGCGACGCCGCATTTGCACTGGTTGACCGGGACCCACGGCTTGAAAAAGCGGAGCACGGGCCGCTCGGTCGGGCAATTGAACGCACGAACCCTGGTTTCGAGTTGGTCACAGTCGGATAGCGCGGAACGTTCAACATAAGGTGTCGAGTATCGTGAGGAGTCGGGCGTCCTGCCCGTCATCACCGGGTGGGCAATGGCGGAAAGGGCACGAAGTTGGTCAGGGCGATTGTGCCGGGCAGTTATGACCCGGTTACGAACGGGCACTTGGATATCATTGGCCGCGCGGCGGCGATGTTCGAATCCGTGCTGGTCGCCGTAGCCAGGAACTATTCCAAGGCGCCCCTCTTCACCGCGGACGAGCGCGTCGCGATGCTGCGCCAGGTTTGCGCGGATTGGCATAACGTGAGTATTGACGCATTCGAGGGGTTGCTGGTAAACTACGCGTTCGAGAGGAACGCCACGGTTATCGTAAAGGGATTGCGCGCCGTCTCCGACTTCGAGTACGAACTTCAGATGGCTTTGATGAATCGGCGATTGAACCAGGATGTCGAAACCGTCTTCCTAATGACGGGTCCTGAACACTCCTACTTGAGTTCCAGTATTGTCAAAGAGATAGCCCGCCTGGGCGGTACGGTGGAAGGGTTGGTGCCGCAACGTGTTGAAGAACTCCTCCGACAAAAACTTGCAGAATAGCGTCACGACGGATCAGGCCATTGTATCCAGCGCTGCGCAGCAGGCTTCCGATCATCCGGCGCCGCCCCGGTTTGTTCCACCCGCGGCCGGTGCTGTTGATATTCTGAAGCTGTTGACTGACCTGGAAGATCAGGTCGAAAGTACGTCTCGCGGGCCGTTTGGAACTCTGTTTCGATTCGACGAAGACAGATTTCACATGACGGTGATGAAGATACGCGCTAACCTCCCGGAGGACCTGAAGCGCGCATCCAGACTTGCACGCGAAATGGAAGTTACCTCCGTGGAGGCGCGTGAGCAGGCGCAGCGCGCTCTGTCGGATGGCAGGCAAGGGGCTCGCGCTGAGCTTGAGCGCGCCAGGGCCGAAGCGAACCAGCTGCGGGAACGGGCGCAGGCGGCCGCGGCTGCGGTGCAGAGCGATGCAGAAGCAAGCGCAATGGCGTTGCGGAGCACGGCGGAAAGGGAAGCCGCTCGTATTCAGCAGGAAACGGAAACCGAAGCCGAGCGTATGATTGACGAGGCGCGCCGCACCGGGTTCAGCATGCTGGACGCGGCGCAAGCTCAGGCCGATAGGGCGGTGGCCCAGAGCGAGATCACGCGGAGAGCGGAGGAGAGGGCGCGCGAGATCCTTGAGTCCGCTGAGCAGGATGGGAACTCGGTCCGCAACGGAGCGGATAACTACGCAAGAGATGTGCTTGCCAACCTGGAGGCGGTATTAGGGAAGGCGCTCGGACAAGTTGCGCAGGGTCGAACCGTGCTCGATCGCCGGTAGGTCGCACGCCGGCTCTCGATAATGGGCGGCCGAGGAAGATGATGCGACTCGATATTTCCGATGTCCTGCGCGAAGTTGGAAAGTTACTTCCCTATGACATCAACGAACCGCCGCTGGTGGACGAGGATGTAGAGTGTACCGACTCTGTCGTAGGCAAGGTTACCTTTAACAATACGGGCGGTACACTCCTGGTGCGAGGCACCGCTCAAACGCGGACCGCGCTGGCCTGCAGCCGGTGCGCGCAGTACTTTGAGCGACCGGTTCGGCTGCGGTTTGAGGAGCAGTTCGAGCTACGACATGAGCCGGCGGGACCGCGAACGCTTAAGACAGTCACCATTATCGACGAAGACGAAAGCCCGATCGCCGGAAGCCTGTTCGACGGGCACATATTCGATCTCACGGAGTTGTTGCGCCAGTATATTTTGCTCGACCAGCCGACCCAGCCGCTCCCGTCGGAACTGCCGGATGGACGATGCGCGCATTGTCACCGTTTGCCTGCAGAAGTTCTTAGCCCGCTTATCCACGAGCCGGAGGGCGAGAAGACAGCAGTCAACCCGGCATTCTCGAAACTGCATCAACTCCTGGAGAAAAGTCCGGAAGAACAAGATTAACGAAGGAACTTATAACCGATGCCACTGCCAAAACGCCGCCACTCAAACCAACGTACGCGCAAACGTCGAACACACTATAAGTTGACGCACCATCCAGCAATGGTCCCAAGCTTCGAAAAGCCCGGGGAGTACTCGCTGCTGCACCACGTGGATCAGAGCACGGGGCGCTATAAGGGTCGTCAGGTGTTCGAGGCTCCCGATGAGAGCGGCCCGAACGGATAGCCGTTGCGAACCCGAGCGAGGCACACGCATGCGCATTGCCGTAGACGCGATGGGTGGCGACAGGGGGCCCCAGATCGTCGCACAGGGTGTTCTGGATGCTGCCCGGCGATCTGATGCGCACTTTCTGCTTGTTGGGGATCCGGCCATTCTCGAGCCGGAGATTTCACGTCTTCGATCCAACGTTTCAAATATAGAGGTTGTTCCGGCCCGTCAAATCATTGAGATGACCGAGCAGCCCATCGAGGCTTTCAAACGGAAGCCGGACGCCTCGGTTATTGTCGCTGCGCAGCTCGTAAGAGACCACAAGGCCGATGGCCTGGTAACGATTGCCAACACCGGCGCCGCCGTCGCGGTGTCGCTGCTCACGCTCAGGCGTATCAAAGGTATCGATCGCCCAGCGATTGCCACGCCGCTTCCTTCGATCACCGGCACGGTCGTTCTGCTCGATGCCGGCGCCACTCCGGATTGCGACTCCAATAACTTATTCGAATTTGCGATCATGGGCAGCACCTACGCGCAGAGCGTCGTCGGAGTACCGAGGCCGCGAGTCGGTCTGCTCTCGATTGGTGAAGAGGATTCGAAGGGAAATGCGTTGGTAAAGCGCGCTAACATTCTGTTCCGAGATGCTGCCGGGACAAACTGCCCGTTCGAATTCATCGGCAACGTCGAAGGTCGCGACATCTTTCGCGGCAACGTGGACGTAGTGGTTTGTGACGGCTTCGTTGGCAATGCCCTGCTGAAGACCAGTGAAGGTGTCGCCGAGATGATGCAGCGCATGATCCGCGAGGAGCTTAACCGGCATATATGGATGAAGCCGCTTCTCATACCCTTCAGGCCTGCCTTTCGGCGCCTTCGAAAGCGCATGGACTATGCGGAGCGCGGCGGCGCTCCGCTCCTTGGGATAAACGGAGTCTGTATCATCGGCCACGGACGGTCGGACGCCTTTGCCGTCATGAACGCATGTCGAGCCGCGGAGCTGGCCATTAAGCACAACCTCGTAAAGATTATCACGGAACGCGTCTGCGCGACGCCGGCCCCGCCGCCGCCCATATAACGACCGAGTGTGGCGAGGGAACCCGTTGCATTGCCCGTCCGAGATCGGTTGACTAAGCCACACCATTCGAGGAAACAATGACCCATCCACCGAAATTGCTGGTCGAGCCTTTCAACGCCGGCATCCTTGGTTTGGGCTTCAGTGTACCGGAACACGTCCTGACGAACGACGAGCTGGCCCGGAGTGTCGATACGAGCGACGAATGGATCATCGACAGGACCGGAATTCGCGAGCGGCGAATCGCCGATGCGAAAACCTCGACATCCGACCTCGCCGCGCTCGCGTCTCTTCAGGCGATCGAAAAGGCCGGGATAAACGCATCGGATCTTGATCTGGTATTATGCGCGACAACGTCCGGTGACTATGTGTGGCCCGCGACAGCGTGTGTCGTGCAGGATCGAATTGGCGCGAGGCGCGCAGCGGCCTTTGATCTCAGCGCCGCTTGCTCCGGATTCTGCTACGCCCTCGCAACAGCCTCGGGCTTCATTCAGTCCGGAGCGATGCGCCGCGTCCTCGTCATTGGGGCGGACACCTTGTCTAAGCAGTTGAATTGGGAGGATCGAAGCACGTGCATTCTGTTCGGCGACGGAGCCGGGGCGGCCGTGCTGGGCCCGTGCAGTCCTGATGAAGGCATTCTCTCCTCTGTACTCGGCGCGGATGGCAGCCGCGTGGAAGCGATCTGGATACCGGTCGGCGGAACTCGAACTCCCAGTTCGCCTCAAGCCGTTACCGATCGACTGACATGCATCTCAATGCAGGGCAAAGAGGTCTACCGATTCGCGGTGCACATCATACCCGACGTCATTCACGAGGCGCTGAAACGCGCTTGCCTGACGCCCACCGACATCGACCTACTTGTGATGCACCAGGCCAATGTACGTATCATGCGCTCGGCCTCCGAGCGCCTAGGACTGCCATGGGATCGCGTGTTCGTCAACCTGGATCGTTACGGAAACACGTCGGCTGGATCCATTCCGATCGCGCTGGCCGAAGCTCATGCCGAGGGCCGGCTTCGACGCGGATCCCTTGTCGTGACCGTCGGATTCGGTGC
>JBBQVV010000308.1:0-8787 GCA_038211235.1 Chthonomonadales bacterium
CACCAGTCATATCTTGGACCTTGTATTTACCAGGCCACCAAGAGACTCGTGAGCGTGAGGAGTGCAACGGCACGGTCGTGATACAGGCCCAGAATTTCCGCCCCGCGTCGGTCCTTCGCATCGCCTCGCTGTCCACTCGAAGTCCAGACTCCGGCTATCTGCTGAACCATTGCGGAAGAATAATTCGCTGTTCATACAACCCCGCGCCAAACGCGATACCGAGGTTCAGGACAAACAGCCAGAGCAACGCTTCCGTGATGTATTCTGTCATCTATTTGCTCTCTGTGGCGGATGCCCGTGTGAGCAACTCGAGAATATGCCCGTTGGGATCGCAAAAGTAGACCCCCCTGCCGCCGTTCCAGGAATTGAGCTCCCTATTCTCAAGATTCCGCGGGTCGCTGCCGAATGCGATTCCTGCCTCTTGCACCCGTTTCAAAATAGCGTCGAACTCCGGATCGCTCACATGAAACGCATAGTGATGAATGTCGAAACGGTCGACATCGTCGTGGAAATCTAAGGTAAACGTCTCGTTGACCCGCACGGGCGCGAAATAATCAACGACTCTCTCATCGAATGGAAGTCCGAACATCCGGGCGAAGAATTTCGCCGACAACACCTTGTCGCGCGCCGGCACAATCGTGTGGTTGAGTTCAATCGCCATAACAGACTTGCTCGCGTATCGTGATGTTTGCTCCGCTCCTCATGGGCGAGAATTGCTTATGGTCTATCAGTGCCTGGTCCCAGAACCTCCCGCATGATGACCGCCAGGTCGCGTAGCGCCTTCTCGCCGTCTCCGACAAACGCGGACCCATGCATCAGCGCCAACTGTTTCGGTCGAAGATCGGCCAATCCGTGCAGGATCGGGTCAGTCACCGGCGTATAGGGATAGGCGTTCGCGAAGGGACCTTTCTGACCTTCGATCAACGACGCTTTGGCGCGATCGATTATATCCGACTCGGTGGCCGCCTCCACGTCTCCTTCATGGGTGAACAGGTCCGAACAGAGCAACGTGCGCGTGACCTCTTCGAACAGCAGGCTCGCTTCCCAGTTATGCGGCACATGCGGCGTCTGACGGAGCCGCAAGCGGTACTTCCCAGTTTTGAGTACCTCATCATGCGCGAGTACGCGCGCCTGACGGATAGAGAAGTCATTCACGCTGACGAGCGCCCCGACCAGGCCGCACACCGGCTCAGCCTGTGGCGCCATGGCCAGCCATTCGTTCAGCGCCCCACACTCGTCGGCCTCGAAATGGCTGAACGAAATCCATCGAAGCGTCGACGGATCGATGACGCGCGCGACCGCATCCCGCACCAGCGGGAACATCTGTCTCATGCCAGTGTGAAACAGCAGCGGCTCCTCGTCTTTGATCAGGAAGTGGTTGAACCGGAGATTGAATTCCGGAACATAGATCGAAATCGCATACAGGTCGGGGACAATCTCCGTCACTCTCGCTTTGTCCGTCATTGTGCCTCCTGTTCTTTGCACGATCGCCTGAGAATTGATGTTACTCCGTTTGCGACGTCAGCCGCGCCAATGCCGCGTCGAGTTCCGGAACATCCGGCAAGGTGATGCAAAATACCTTTTCGAGTGTTTCACGCATTTCAGCGGCGCTCGTGAGGACGCGCCGTTCGGTGTTTCCGTTCAGGTGATGCGCCGCAAACTCGTTGTTCCGAAGAGCGTAGCGGCAATCCGTCGCCGGCCGGGCCGCCATGAGCCCGGTCACGAAGATAGAATCTGGATGGGTCGAGACGTACCAGTTGCTGACCTCGTAGTCTGGCAAGAGCTGTTCCTGCAGATCGAAGCGATAGAGGATCTTCCAGTCCCCGCGGATCTTCGCTTGCATCACGAACTCCTGTCCGGCCCGAATCAGACGGAACGGTTCGTGGGGCGTGGCTTGCTCGATATCAGGCTCAAGGCGCAGTGGCCCCGTAGGCGTCAGAATACCGAATCCGACATCGGCGATGTAAGGTTTCTCGTTCAGCCCAACACAAAGCAGCATGTGTGAGCGGGGCGTGATCGCAGCGTCGGGTTCGTTCCATAGAACGCGGGCTGCGAGACCCGTCACCTGAAAGCCGAGGGCCTTCAACACGTGGCTGAAGAGCAGGTTCTGTTCGTAACAATAGCCGCCGCGACCGTCTCGCACCAACTTCTGTTGAAGCGATTCTATGTCGAGACGAACCGGCCATCTCATCAAGGGATTCAGGTTTTCAAACGCGATGGTGTCGGTATGCCGAAGCTGGATGGCCCGCAGGGTCTCGAGCGTCGGCGTGCGTGCGCCCGCGTAGCCGATCCTCTGGAAGTAGGCGTCAAGATCGATGGATGTTGTCATGGTCGGCTGCAGTACCTTGATAGGCGGCGTGGCCCCTGATTCTCTCACCCAGCCTTCCTCTGATGAATCATCACAGAATTACCATCGGGGTCGGAGACGACTGCCATGTGGCAAACGGGTGTCTCCATCGGCTCAAGAGTGAACTTGCAGCCGCTTTCTCGGAGACGACTCATCGCACTATCGAAATCGTCCACTTCGAGGGCGGCGCAGCCACCCCCTCCCGACGGCTTCCATTCTGGAGCTCCAATACCGATAGCGAGCGTGCCTACTCCGATATCATATTCAACAAATCCCTGATTCTCGTTCCCGAAGAACCGTGCTTCCCTGAGGCCCAAAGTGGCCTCGTAGAATTGACGCGCCCGCTTCAAGTCGGTGACGGGATAGACTGTAAAAGCGATTTCAATGACTTTCATTTTTGGCCCTCTCCTATGGTGCTACTCTGCCTAACATGACACGCTCCATAAAAAGCAGAGGTGTGTTGTCGGATATAGATGGGTCATTGTCCCCAGTGCTTGACCCTGTCGAAGAATTCTTGACCGTACTTTTTGGCAATGTCCTGTTCCATTTCCCACGTGATCGCCCCAACTTTCAGCATGTCGGCCACTCCAGCAAAATAATTCTCCAACCCTGCCGGTGAGACAACCAGGACTTTCCCACCATTCGCACCGGAGTGATAATTGTGCGGAATCCCTTTTGGAATAAATACGACATCGCCCACGTTGGCTGTATAGACGTCCTCACCGCAACGGATCGTGTACTCGCCATCCAACACATAGAACGCCTCCGCGCCTGTGGGGTGTCTGTGTAGAGCAGGGCCTACATTCGGCGGATGAAGCATTTCAATGAAAGAATACGTTCCTTCCGAGGCTTCTCCAGAAACTTTCACTGTCATCTTTGTCCCGCGAAAATAAATGATCCTGCCTTCTCCGGATTGCAAGGCGTAACCTATTTTCGATTCATTGTTCATGCAGAACTCTCACTAAAGGCGGTCCGCTGCATCGCTTGAGTGGGCGGCTCTACGCGCATCAATCGATGAAGCCGAACGACTCAACGACTGGGGGGACCGTCACTCCTCATACGGCTCTTTCATTCGTGGAGCCTCTGGAACTTGCTCATCAAGCGACTGTCGATACCTCACGCAGCCTTGCATGAACTGCGGCCAGTCCGGTACGAGAGGGATCGGATCGGTCTTCTCCGGCAGCAATCCCCACAGCGTTGGGTGATACCAACACAGTTCATGTCCGCTACTGTCGCGATGCTGCCGGATACCTCGTCGGAGTCTCTTGACTTCTTCAACAAGTTGCTCACGCGACATCCGTTCTAGGTCAGTATCCATGAGGCTCCTCCTCAACCTTTCCCAGACCACCCGACGGACCACCCTCGATATGAACGCTCCGTGTCAACGCCGCGAGGCTGCACGGTTCGTTGAGAGGTCACGACGCCAAACGTTGCGCCCTCTGCCAAGCCCGGTTTGGCCAACTCATCAATCCGCTGCAGGGTTCGGATCGAGTGTGATCGCCAATACTGGTTACCCTAATCTTATGCGCTGAAGAATCCGTGAAAAAGAGCATCCGGGTCGTATGTCCGGCGAAGCGACTGGAGGCGTTGCCAGTTCGTTCGCGCGAAGGACCGTTCGGCGCGCGCCGGCTCCGCCACGATGTCGGACTCGCCCACGTAATGGCCCACCGCAAACGAGTCCAATGCCGCTATCGTCTCGCGATGCCATGCGGCGTTCACGGCGTCATCCTCCGGCCGCTCCCAGATCGCATAGCAAAGGAGTAATGTCCCGGCGGTCATCGAGAATGCGGCATCGGGTAGCACGGCAGCACGACCCTCGACCCCAGTGGAAAACGCGCATGCCGCCAGTGACTTCGGTGACGGCGCGTGCAGGAAATAATCGCGCACCGTCGCGAGCAGTTGCGCGGGCGGGGAGTCCGACCAGAGCGTATCGGCCAGGTAGCGGTGACGCTCCGGCAATAACATACCACCCATGTCCTGCAAGGCAGCCAACGGAGTGGGCTGGTTCACCTCCTTTTGCAGACACTCGTGGGCAACAGGGCAATTCTCCAGGAGGCCCAGTGTGGCGGTGGCTTCTTGCGCGGTATCGAGGAATGCGGTCGCGCTCAGGATACCCACAAAGCCATTGCTGGGCCCGCATTGCTTGGCGAGAGCGGCGGGCACAGGCGCGAAGAAAATTTTCAGCTCCACCTCTCTCGGCAACTGTCTGGCAACGCTCCCTGCCCACGCGGCGACCTCCTCAATGCGGTGCAACGGGTAATAGTAGGTGCTGGTCGTGATGGCACGCGGCGCCGGGTACAGCTTGAGAACGTATTGTGTCACCACCGCAAAGAAGCCAGGCCCGGCTCCGCGGATCGCCCAGAGTAGGTCAGCGTGTTGCTCCTGGTTGGCGACGACCATACTGCCATCGGCAGTGACGAGTTTGGCGGCTTCGATGCTGAAGCAGGCCGGCCCCCAACTGTTGGAATTCAAGCCCAGACCGCCGTTCAGCAAATAGCCGCTCAGGGGAACCGACGGGCAATGTCCGACGGGAAAGGCCAGCCCGTAGGGGGCCAACTGATTGTTGAGTTCCCGGCCGGTGACCGCCGGTTGAATCGCCGCCACGCGAGCCTCGTAGTCAATCGAAACCCGATTGAGGCGCCCAAGATCGATCAACAGGCTCTCGTCGCGAAGCGAGAACCCAACCCAACTATGCCCCCCGCCGCGCACCGCGATTTTCATTCCATGCGTGCGCGCAAACCGGACCGCCTCGACGACATCCTGCTCAGTCGCGACTTGCACGACCAGCTGCGGGTAGCGCATCGGCGTCAACTGATTCCAGCTCATCTCACGTCTGGCTTGTTCGTATCCGGCGTCGGTCGCGGTCGTCACTTTTCCCTTGACGCGACTCTGCAGTTCTTTCACTCTCATATCGGAACTCTTCCATCCACACATCTCACCCCTTTGCCGGGACGATCAACAGCTCTTCCTGCTCGACCTCCTCGTGCGCCTGGCTCGGCTGGTGTTGCGCCGCGATCAGCGAGTAGAACACCGGCACGACGAAGAGCGTGAATACCGTGCCCACGGTCATGCCGGTGACCAGCACCATGCCAATGCTGTTGCGGGCAGCCGCTCCCGGTCCCGAAGCCAGCACCAGAGGGAGATGTCCGAAAACAGTGGCCGCCGAGGTCATCAGCACCGGTCGCAGTCGCGTCAACGACGCCTCGCGCAACGCGGCGGCCTTCGAGAGACCGCGGGCCTGCAGCGTGTTGGCGAATTCCACGATGAGGATGCCGTTCTTCGCAATCAGTCCTACCAGTGTAATCAGCCCGACTTGGGAGTAGATGTTGATCGTGGTTAGGTCCAGAAAGCTGAATATCAGCGCGCCGGAAATTGCAAGCGGTACCGAGCCGACAAGGACGATCAGCGGGTCGCGAAAGCTCTGGAACTGCGCCGCGAGCACCAGATAGATGAGCACGACCGCAAACCCAAGCGTGACGATGAGCGCAGATCCCTCGTGACGGATCTGTCGTGACTCGCCTGCGTAATCGATTGTGACGCCGGATCCGCTCGCTGCAGCAGCTGCGGCTTCGAGGACGCGCAGCCCTTCTTCCTTCGTGACGCCCGGCTTGACGCCGCCGAAGATTCGTACCGCGTTGCGCTGCTGGAAGCGGTTCAGAGTACGCGGCGCGGTGCTCGTTTCGATATGCGTGAACGTCGAGACCGGCACAAGCTGGCCGCCCGGGGTCTTGATCTTGAGATCGAGGAGCGGATCGACCGTCGCGCGGTCTTTGTCGCCGATCTGCGGAATGACTTTGTAGCTACGGTCGAAATAGTTGAACCGGTTGACATACGCGCCGCCGAGGAGTGTTCCGAGTTCTCGGCCGACCCCTGCCAGGTCGAGCCCTAAGTCGGCGAGACGCTCACGGTCAAGCACAACATGCGCCTCAGGGAGGTCGATCTTGAGGTCGGTGTCCACATACAAAAACTTGCCGCTTTGCCACCCGGCACCGAGCACGGCGCCGACCGTTTCGAGCATCTGCTCGGGCGGCACGTCGCTCTGCAGCACGAGTTCAACGTCGTACTGGCCGGGGCTGGGCAGCGGCGGATCGAGCCGCGGGAATACACGCAGGCCCGGTACCTGCGACACCGCGCCAAACACCTCACCGTACATTTCCTCGGTCGAGCGTGCCCGTCCGTGCCAGTCCTTCGCGACCAAGCCTCCGAATCCGCCCCATGCCGCCGTCAGCGACCACGTGAATTCCGTCTCGGGAAAGGACGTCATGGTTTTGACAACCTGCAAATGCTCCCTGTTTGTGGCGGCCACTGTGGAGTCCGGCGACGCTTGGAAAAACAGGCTGATGTGGCTCTGATCCTCCACGGGAGCGAGTTCTTGCCGGGAAAACATGTACAACGGCCACACTGCGATCATGATGAGCAGTGAAGCCAGCACGACCGCCCAGCGCATCTCCAGCGCACGGTTGAGCAGCCAGGCGTAAATACGCCGCACCTCTTCGAACCTTCTGTTGACGAAGGCGGTCAGCCGGCCTTCCTCGCCCTGAGCATGCACAAATCGCGAACTCATGACCGGCGACAGTGTGACCGCCACAATCCCCGATAAGACCACCGCCACGGCGAGCGTGATGGCAAACTCCAAGAACAACGAGCCGGTCAAACCGCCCTGGAAAGCGATCGGCGTGTAGACCGTGGCGAGGGTGATCGTCATGGCAATGATCGGACCGATCAGCTCGCGCGCACCGGCCAGCGCCGCCTCGATCCGAGACTTGCCCAGGCGCACATGCCGCTCGACGTTCTCAACGACGACGATCGCGTCGTCCACGACCAGCCCGACCGACAACACGATCGCGAGCAGCGTCAAGAGATTCAGGCTGAAGCCGAACGCGAACATGAACGTCGCCGCTCCGACCAGCGACACCGGCATCGCGACGAGCGGTACGAGCGCGGTACGCACCGAGCCCATGAAGAGAAACACGACTACAGCCACGATCAAGATCGTCTCCGCTAACGTCTTGCTGATCTCTGTCAGCGCATTCCGCATGAACATGGTGCCATCCCAGACGAGCTGCATGTCGATGTCTTTCGGCAGGGTCGGCCGAATACGCTCCATCTCATCGCGCAGCCGGTGCGCGACATCGATCTCGTTCGAACCGATCAGCGCCCAAATCCCAAGGTAGACACCCTCTTTCCCGTTGTACTTCGCGACCATGTCGGCCTCTTCGGCCCCATGCTCGACCTGGGCCACGTCTCTCAGCCGCACGATCGCGCCTCCCCGGTCGGCAACAATCAGGTTCTCGAACTCCCCGGCAGAGCGCAGGTCGGTATTCGCGAGCAGGTTGATCTGCACCAAGTTACCCTTCGTCCGACCGACGGCCGCCAGGAAGTTGTTGCGCTTGAGAGCGGCCTGCACGTCTCCGGGCGAGAGGTTGAGCGCGGCAAGACGATCAGGGTCGATCCAGACGCGCATGGCGATCTGGCGGCCGCCCTCGAAGGTGACCCGCTGGACACCGGGCAACGTCGAGAGTTGGGGCTGCAGCGTGCGCAACAGCCAATCCGTGACGGCCGGCACGCTGCGCTCCGTGGAGGTGAAGCTGAGATAGAATGACGCGTATGGGCGATCGGCCCGTTGCATTTCGATCGCAGGCGGCTCGGCTTCAGCCGGCAGCTCGGATCGTACCTGTTGGAGCCGCGCTGTGACCTCGGCCAGGGCCGCCGTGCTGCTGTGGTTCAGCTTCAAGTGCACCGTGACGGTGCTGACACCGGCGCGGCTGGTCGACTCCACATAGTCGACACCGCCGATCGCGGAGACGACCCGCTCGATCGGCGTACTGAGAAAGCCTCGGACGGTTTCGGCGCTGGCGCCGTAGTAGACCGTCGTGATGATCACGGATGAACTGTCGATCTTCGGATACTGCTGCAACGGCAGAGTCGTCAGCGCCCGCCACCCTGCGAGCACGATCACGAGATTCACGACTACCGCCAGCACCGGGTGCTTGATGAAGATGTCGGTGAACGAACGCATGCGGATGTCCTTCTCCTGTTGTTCCGGCTCCCTCAGCGTTCGCCGACGATCACCTGGCCCGATCCGTTCCCATCCTCAGGGCTGCCGGCGATCGCGACGAGCACGGCTTCTCGCAGTTTGAACGACCCCGAGACAGCCACTCGTTCGCCGGCGGACAGCCCTGCGTAAATCACGACCTCGTCGCCGATCATCGCGCCACTCTCGACCTGCCGCACGTGCGCACGGGTCTTCCCGTTCTTGTCCGGCTCGATCACGAACACCTGATCGCCGCCCGGACCCGTGCGCATTGCGCTCACGGGCACAGCGACGGCCTTGCGTGGCAGGCCTATCGAAACCCGGATGCGGACCGAGGCGCCGGGGGACGGCGCGTTGGCGGCGCCCTCGATTCTCGCGCGTACCATGGCATTGCGTGTCGTGGGGT
>JBBQVV010000309.1:0-8733 GCA_038211235.1 Chthonomonadales bacterium
AAGGTAGAACTCTTCCAGCGTATCACAGATACGTACGGCAAATCCAGGACGTGCCAGGCTAAGCAGGTCACGTGCAGTGAGACTGGCTGCATCTCGGAGCAGGTCGGCATCCAGGGTAGTATAGTCCCACCACTCGGGTGCGATCTTACTGAGTGGTCGCGCCATCTTCGTTACATCCCTCCTGCGTCTAGCGTCAAGTGACCGGCATCTCCAAAAGCTGACCGAGGATGTCATCCGTGGGATGAGGATGTCCGACATGTTGGCGGAAATTCTCGGCGAACGGGACGGCGACCAGCGCGCCACGGGCGGCGCTCCATCGCTTCATGGAGTCGATATAGTCGTCAATGCCGTGCTGGGTTTGCAGCCACGCCCGTTGACTGAAATGGCATGCGAGCGCTTCCGCCTTGCGATCGATCTCGTTCGAAATGTCGATGAGTCGCCCGATCGGAGACGGGATGCCGAACAGGTCGTGCCCGTCCAGTGGATCGGAATAGTAGAGATACGGAATTCCGGAGCACGGCGGACCTTCGCCCACAGCCTCGTAATTCTTGACGGCGGCGTTGAAGCAGGCATCCCGAACGAGTCGCGAAGTAATCTCATGGTCGAACATATAGTCCGCCGGCGGCGTCGTGATGACGATGCGCGGATCTATTCGACGAAGCATTCCCGCGACTGTGCGGCGAGACTCGTTATCAAACACGATCGCCAGATCATCGAACTCGAGGCAGGTGTAAGATGCGGCTCCCAGCACTGCGGCGGCGCGAGCGGCTTCTTCCCTCCGTACGGCCGCGATCTCCTGTCTGGACAGCTTGGACGATCCCTTGTCGCCCGCCGTCATGGTACAGGCATGTATCTCGTAGCCGCGATCTCCTAACCTGAGCAGTGTGCCGGCGCACAGTATCTCGATATCATCGGGGTGCGGCATCAGCGCAAGCACGCGTCGATTCACAGGCATCGCGCTCCCTCCCAGGGCTGAGGACCCGTCCAACTATACTTAAGAATTCGGGGAACCACGCGTATAATCCTCCGATCCGTCGGGGATGTAACGGTCTTTCGGGTCTCGCAATGTGCTCGCATGACACGCATTTGTGGCCGAAGGACACTGTGCCACAGGCCATACAGCGAAGGACTTCAGTCCGTCGTGGCCCAATGTACAACGAGCCTCGAATGACCCTGCGGATCGCTGGTCCAGGCGGTTCCGAGACTAGCCGTCGCAAGGTACACTGTCATCAGAATTGTGCGCTGGGAGGGCTGAGATGAACCGATGTGGGCGCCGTGAGCTTCTCCATGCGGGGGCCTCCGCGCTAATGTTGAAAACGGGGCCGGCTTCGATAGCCGCCGATGACCGACCCCGAATGCCGGTTGAAGGGTGGCGCGGACTCAAGGTCGGAGTGGCCTCTTACACCATGCGGAAGTATCCGCTGGAGGCCGCGATCCGCGACATTCAACGCGTCGGCCTTCACTTTGTCTCGATCAAAGACGTGCATCTGCCGTTCAATACGACGCCAGAGCAGCGCAAAGCGGTCGCGGCAAGATTCCGAGACGCAGGCATCAAGCCGTTAAGTTGCGGCAATGTAGGAATGAAGAACGACGAAGCCAACATACGTGCTGCGTTCGAATATGCCCGCGACATAGGACTTCCGACGATCGTGTGTGGCCCGCCCGCCGGCGCTCTGCCGATACTCGACAAACTTGTCAAGGAGTTCGATATTCGGATTGCAATTCACAACCACGGGCCGGAGGACAAGGAGTTTCCATCGCCCTATGACGTATGGAGTGCAGTGCAGCCCTACGACAAACGTGTTGGACTCTGTATCGACGTAGGGCATTCGGCGCGCGCCGGCGCGGAACCATCCGAGGCCATCCTGCGATGTCGGGAGCGACTGTACGATGTTCACTTGAAGGACATCAGCAACACGACACGCACCGGCGCACCCATAGAGTGCGGGCGAGGAGTACTCAAGCTTAAGGCGATCTGTCACAACCTGATTCGGATCGGCTACAGGCACCACGTCGGTTTCGAGTACGAGAAAGATGCAGATGACCCGCTACCCGGACTAGCCGAGTCGGTCGGTTATGTTCATGGATTACTGGCTTAGTACGAGAGCGTAGGTCATCGTGCGCACACGCGGCGAAGAAGCGAGAGGGCCGGCGTGAGGGCGAAGCTGCCGGCAGCCCGTCGAAGCGGTGCGGGCGAGCCGGAGGTTTCTCTTCGCCGGAGGCGTACCGGATGTACAATCGCGTGCCGGGATATCCGGCTGCAAGCGCCCGTCCCCTGGCCGGGCCGAGAATGCTAACGGCGGTTGACAGGCCGTCGGAGGTGAGCCCGTCGCGCGCGATTACTGTCACTTGAATTCGATCTGTCAGAGGCTGTCCGGTGCGCGGATTCAAAATGTGCGAATATGTTTTGCCGCCGATGAGGACGGATTGATCCAGATCACCGGAAGTTGAAATAGCGGCGTTTGCGAACTCAAGTGGCGGCGCCGGCCGAACGGTCGCATTTGGCACCTCGATCTTCCAGCCGTGCCGGCCGGGCGGCGGAGCACTGACGATGATATCCCCTCCCGCCTCTACCAGCGCGCGAATAACTCCGAACCTCTTCAGTGTTTGCTGAGCGCAATCGCCCGCATATCCCTTTCCAATTCCGCCCAGGTCAAGCTGGATCCCGGGGATCCTCAAGCGGACGGTGCGAGCTCTGGAGTTCAGCTCCATCATCCGCCAACCAACAAGCCTGCGAGCGCGATCGATGTCCGCGCTTGCCGGCAGAGAGTGGGACTTACGGGCTGCTCGCCAAATGCGGACCAGCGGGCCGCACGTAACGTCGAATGCGCCGTCGCTACGGCGCGCCAGGTCATATGAACGCCGCAGTACGGCGAAAAGATCGGCGCTCACGTGAATCGGCGGTCCACCCGCCCGAGCACAGAGTCGCATGAGCTCGCTATCGTTCCGGTAGTCGCTCAGGATCGTATCCAGCTCCGCGAACCGCTCAAACGCGGCGGTGCATGCGCGCTCCGCAATTGCCCTGTCCGCGGCGTAAGCGACGATCCGCACATCGACTCCCATGTGATATTCGGTATACTCAAAGCGCGACTGGTTGATCTCTTTCTGCGCATCCCGTACAGGGAAATCATGGCGGTCAAACGACGAGAGGGTTCGCGACTGGGCGCTTTTGCCTCGCAGTTCGGGCTCGCTTCCTCGTAGTACGAATGAGGCTCCAGCAGACGGCGGGACCAGGCGAGAGCTTCGGCCTTGCCGCGAGACGGGCCCAACTGAAAGCCACGTGACCAACACAAGGACGAGAATCATCTTGAAGAGGGACATCGCCGCTTCCTGGAGTAATGCCCGATTGCGACCGGTCACGATTGCCTTGGCCGCGACTGTTATTCTACCCGTATTGTCCAACGCGCGGGCGCTGAGCCCGACCGATTTACGAAGCGCTCATGGGCTCCGTTGTAGCGTCGGGCCTCGGGGCTCGTCATTCCTTTGTAGCATCGGGCCTCCGTGCCCGTTACACCTTAGTAGCGCCGGGCCTCCGAGCCAATCACGTATGATCCTGGTGCGGGCGCCACAGACCGAGGTTCCGTCGACCGCGCCAACGCAGGCCTCGACGCCGCTCGTATCGTACGCGGAGACGCTCCCAAACTCGGTCGTCAAACTGCAAATGGTCGCGATCCCCGCCGGTAAAGTGACGATTGGCGGAAAGCAAGTGGCGATTAAGCCTTTCTGGATCGCGAACACCGAGACAACTTGGGAAGCGTTCGATGTGTTCGCCGCAAGCGGCCCTGCTTCCGTTCCGTACGATCAAACCAAATTTACGCCGGACGCCATCGCTCGCCCAAGCAAATCCTACATTCTGCCGGACCTTGGTTGGGGACACCACGGCTATCCCGCGATCAACGTGAGCTTTCTGTCGGTTCAGATGTTCTGCCGATGGCTCTCATCCGTGACCGGAAAGTCATATCGACTGCCGACGGACTCGGAGTGGGAGTACGCGTGCAGCGCCGGAGCGGCACCGGCGACTCGCATTACGAAGGCGCAGGCGATACAGCGGGCCTGGTACGCTGACAACTCGGAGGGTAAGACGCAGCCCGTGGCGAAGAAGCTGCCAAATGCCTGGAAACTATACGACATGCTTGGCAATGTCGGGGAATGGGCTACAGACGCCGATGGAAAACCCGTACTATGCGGTCCCACCTTCAAGGACAAACTGGGCGACCTGGTTCCTTCGGTCCGGAAACGTCAGACGCCGGCGTGGCAGGCTACGGATCCGCAGCTGCCGAAGAGTCGCTGGTGGTTGTCGGACGGTTTCTTCGTGGGATTCCGAATAGTTCGCGAACCCTAAGACGCGCTCTACGCAAGCCGCACTATGTTGCAGTCGACAGAAACAATCAGTTACGCTCGGCACGCGCAGATCGGGATTGTTGAGACCGATGGAGGAGAAAAATGACAGATTCGAGAGTTACGTCTGGCTCGCCTTCGCGGCGTGAGTTTATCAAGACGACCACGGCGGCCGGCGCGGCGCTCCTCGCAACGGGAAACTACGCCCACGGCCAGGCAACCGGCAAACTGCGGGTTGCCCTGATCGGCTGCGGCGGGCGCGGCACCGGGGCGGCGGCCCAGGCACTGAACGCCGACCCCGGAGCGGTGTTGACCGCCATGGGCGACGTCTTTCAGGATCATATAGACAGCAGCCTCGCCAATCTCCGAGGCGAATCCGTTGGTAAGCGAGTCGAGGTTACCGCCGAGAACTGCTTCACGGGACTGGACAACTACAAAAAGGTGCTGGCGGCGAACGTGGATGTCGTTCTGCTTGCGACGCCGCCAGGTTTCCGACCCCTGCATATCAAGGCGGCCGTCGACGCGGGCAAACACATCTTCGCCGAGAAGCCGATGGGCACGGACGCCGCGGGCGTGCGCGCCGCATACGAGGCTGCAAAGGGCGCGGCGGCCAAGAGACTCGCGTTCGTGGCAGGATTCTGCTGGCGCTACGATCAGCCGAGGCGGGCCTTCTACAAGAAGATTCACGAGGGAGCTATCGGCTCGGTCCGCCACGTACAGGCGACCTACTTGAGCGGGCCGGTCAAGCCGATGCCTGCTTCCGAAACGCGTCCCGCGGGAGTTAGCGACACTGAGTGGCAGATTCGCAACTGGTATAACTTCGTCTGGCTCTGTGGAGACGGTCTCATCGAGCAGGCGTGCCACAGCGTGGACAAGATCCTTTGGGCCCTGCAGGATGTGCCGCCTCTCCGATGCGTTGCAACCGGCGGACGAGTGCTGCCGAACGGCGATGGCAACATATACGATCATATCGACGTGTTCTACGAATGGCCCGACGGCGTTCGTGCGACAATGGCGCAGCGCCAGATCCCATGCCAGTACAACGACAATTCTGACTATATCGTGGGCTCCAAGGGACACGCCTTTATCAAGGGCTGGAATACCATCGAGATCCACGGCGATACCGTGCAGAAGTTTGAAGGGCCGAATCGCATGTACCAGGTTGAACATGACGAGATGTTCGCGTCCATTCGCAAGGGAACACCGATAGACAACTCTGAGCGAATGTGGCGGAGCACGCTGGTCGGGCTCATGGGACGAATGGCCGCCTACACCGGCGAAGAGATCACGTGGGACCAGATGCTCAAGTCGCAGGAGAATCTCTTCCCCGCCAATCTCGACTGGAACGGCAAGCTCGCCGTCCAGCCGATGGCGATCCCAGGCCGTGCAACGTACGTATAGCCAGCACTCCCAATGAAGCGCTCGATTGGCCAACTGTAGGGCGGGAGCACCGCCTTCCGCAGGCTCGTCTCCAGTCGGCATGTCTCCTGCCGGCTTGTCCTTCGACCAACCTAGGTCTAGCTCCGCCCCGCCAACGCCCGATCAGGAGCCGCTAAGCAGCGCGGCAACGGTCAAGCTTCCGTTGCTCGCGGCGACGTCGCGGGGCGTCTGGCCGAGGTTGTCCGCCGCGTCGCGCGGGGCGCCATGGGCCAGCAAGACTCTAGCGGCGTCCAAGCGGTCATTCGCAGCCGCGACATGAAGCGCCGTCTGGCCGCCGCCGTCTCGATTCGCGGGATCGAATCCTCGATCGAGTAGGAGCTGCGCGATATTCGTGCGGTTGGTCTCGATTGCCCAATCGAGCGCCGAGCGGCCGAAGTCGTCGCGGGAATGGATTTCCGCCCCATTGTCCAGGAGAAGCTCGAGTATTTCCATATGGCCGCCGTACGAGGCCTTTGGCAGCGGCAGACCACTGGGCTTCGCGCCCGCCTCCAGCAGCAGTCGCACGGTTTCGACGAACCCGTGCTGCGCGGCGATCGTCAGTGGGCGATCGGCGTACCAGTATCGGTAACTGCCAGGCGTTACTGGATCGGGATCCGCTCCCGCGGCGAGCAAAACCTGGACGGGCTCGGCATCGGCCGATACCGCCGCGTATGCGAGAGCCGTTGCGCCATCTCCCTGTGTCCTCAGCGCAAGGCTGGCGTCTGCCTGAAGCAGGCGGCGGAGAGCGACTCCGTCGGGAATTCCGGCCGCCGCAAATATGTCCACATCCGAGCCGGCCCCAATCAGGAGCGGTATCGCCACGCGGCCGGCTTCGCCTCGGACCGCCACGTGGAGAGCCGTTCTCCCCATACTATCTGTACCATTCGGATCTGCCCCGGCGGACAGCAGCAGTTCAAGCAATGGCTCGTGATACTGCCAGGTCACGGCATGGTGAAGCGGCAGCGCACCTTCGCATTCGAGATTCGCCAGAGTTGGGTCCGCCGCGAGCATAGCCCGTGCGCGATCCGTCAGACCGACAAGCACTAGGTGGGCAAGCGAATACCTGGCTCCGCCCTGGATCAATGCCTCGACCACGGGCGCGGAACCATGTACTGCCGCGGTATCGATCGGCCTGCAGACCGGTCCGCTCCACCATCCTTTGGCCGCCCCAACTTCTGGATCCGCACCGCGCGATAAGACGAGAGCGACCATCCGCGGATGACCGCGATGGGCGGCGGACATCAAAGGCGGCTCGTCTGAGAAATGAACTCCCCACCCGGGCGCCGCTACATCCGCGCCGTGATCGAGAAGCAAAGTCTCGATTGCGAGGCGCGAGTCGGTCTCCGAGTGCTGATATTCGGGCATCGCGCGGTGCAGCAGGGTTTCGCCATCGGGATGCCGGTCCCGGAGCCGCGCATGCGCCAGGCCAGGATTTGCCTCTAGGATGGACTGGACTTCCTCCACCCGTTCGCTCTCGATCGCTTGCAACAGCCGGATCAGCCCTACAGTACGCTCAGGGTCGGCGCCGGCATCTATTTTACGTTCATTGGTCATCGACATCGTCTCCTTCATTCTCCTTCGGGCATCATATAGTCGCTTCTTGACCGTACCGACGGGCAGGCTGAGAGCGGATGCTACCTCGCCCTGCGAGCTTCCTTGACAATAATGTAAGACGGCTACGGCCTTCAGCCGCGTGGGCAGTACTGCAACGGCCGCGCGCAGTCGGATGCCGTGATCTCGCCGCAACAGCGAAGCTTCAGGGTCCTCATCAGGCTCGAGCATCTCGCGAATGCTCTCAATCGAGACGTCAGCGCGCCACCGCACCGCTGTGAGACGCCGAGCCTGACGACTCGCGATGACCTTGAGCCATCCAGGGAAAGCAAGAGGAGCTCGCAGCATGTGGAGACATCTGTAGGCCTCGAGGAACGACTCCTGCGCGACGTCTTCAGCGAGATCGTAATCGTGTTTGACCGCCATCGCGACCTGTCGGACCATGCCGCCATACTGGAGCACCAACTGGCGGAACGCGCTCGTATCGCCAGCCTGCACCGCGCGTACCGCCAGTTCCAGGTTTTCCATTTTTGCAACCTCCATCTACCGTCATATAGAGAGTGCAGGCGCGAATACAAAGGGTTACATTGCGGCGGTCGAGCGCACAAAAAAAATCGAGTTGTCGTCCTATGCGCCCCTGTGTAATTTGTACTTCAGCGGGCGAACAAATAGAAAAGAGGCTCGACGAAATCCGTCGAGCCTCACGCACGCGGGGAACAAGCGTTCCCTTACCGTCTACCCACTGTCGTCTGCCTCTTCGAGCCTCACGCACGCGGTGAGCAAGCTACTTCCAGTTCTTGCCCAATCCATAGCCGCGGACAAAACCGATGCACTGGGCAACCATAGGCATAGATTTATCCATCTCGTACTCATATTCGATGGAGATATTGCCATCAAAACCCTGGTGCTTAAGCTCATCCAATATCGCCGGTACGTCGCTGACGCCTAATCCAAATGGCACGTCATGCGCGCTGGGACCCATTTCGTTCAGGTCCTTCAGATGACTGCTGATGATGTGGCCCTTCAGGATACGGAGACAATCGAGCGGCTTCAGCCCCGACCGTACCCAGTGGCCGGTATCCGCACACGACCCGATGCGCCTGTCGCGGTTCTTTACCACCTCCAGAATATAGTTCGGATCCCACATCCGGTAGTTCGAGTCGTTCCCTCGCTTTGGATGGTCGTGAAAGCCTACCATGATGTCAAACTCTTTCACGAGCGGTTCGAAAACGTCGATCGCGTCCACGGACTCCGTCGTGATCGCACGCAGACCCAACGTCTTCGCCCATTCGAACAGCTTTCGCGCCTCTGCCGCGTTATTCGGAATGCCGACCACGCCGTAGTTAACCGGCTTGATGTGATACTCGGCGAGTTTGTCCTTTACCTTCTGGATCGTCTCAGGCGAAGCGTTGTGGTCCCACGAGA
>JBBQVV010000310.1:0-8722 GCA_038211235.1 Chthonomonadales bacterium
TTATGCTCGGCATTTGGGAATCTCCAGCATTGACCTTGACAATTCGACCGTGACTGCCTTATACTGTGCCGGTGTCGGCCAGGTAATCCGTGCGCTCCCGTGTCGCGCGGTCCCGATGTATGATGGTTGATCGCCTCCGAATCCCCTCGCTGTTCGCCTGGCAGAGGGAAAAGGGAGGTTCGTTGCCCTGCGTGACGAGCCTCGCCGCAGGGTATGGAGGGGCGATACAATGGCAAATATCGTTGTAGTTGGCGCGCAATGGGGCGACGAAGCCAAAGGCAAGGTCGTCGACTATCTGGCGCCGTATTCAGACATGGTCGTGCGGTACGGTGGTGGGAACAACGCCGGCCACTCCGTAATCGTTGGAACCGAACTCTACAAGTTTCACCTCGTTCCATCCGGCATCCTAAACCAGCATCTCCTCTGTGTGATCGCCGACGGCGTCGTTATCGACCCCGGAGCGCTTGTTCTGGAAATTGAGGGGCATCAGGCACGCGGCCTGACGTTCGAGAACCTGCGAATCTCCGCGGGCGCGCACATTATTCTCCCTTATCATCGGCTGCTGGACCAGCTGTCCGAAGCTGACCTGGGGGCCGGTAAGATCGGCACCACCGGCCGCGGCATCGGCCCCGCATATACGGACAAGGCCGCGCGCATCGGGATTCGAATGGGCGATCTTATCGATCCGACCCGTTTCCGCGAGCGGCTGCAGGTGGCACTGGAGCAGAAGAACGCGATCCTCACCCGAATATATAATGTCGAGCCATTTGCACTGGATGTGCTAATTTCCGAATACGCGCCTTACGCGGAAAAGCTAAAGCCCTATATTCAGAATACCTCCGCGCTGGTGCACGAAGCGGCTACAAACGGCCGCGGCGTACTGTTCGAAGGCGCTCAGGGAACCCTCCTGGACCTGGACTTAGGCACCTACCCATTCGTCACATCGTCTCATCCGACCGCTGGTGGGGCATGTATCGGAACAGGCATCGGTCCCACTCTCATCGACGGCGTGATCGGCGTTGCAAAGGCGTATACGACCCGCGTTGGAGCCGGCATCTTTCCGACGGAACTGCTGGACAAGACCGGCGCCTACATCCGAGAGCGCGGCCGCGAATATGGGACCACGACGGGACGTCCACGAAGATGCGGATGGCTGGACACGGTCATACTGAGGTATGCGGCGCGAGTCAATGGATTGTCGTTTCTTGCGCTTGGACATCTGGACGTCCTCGCTGGCCTGGAGCGTGTCGAGATATGCAGCGCTTACCGGACAACCGACGGCGACTTGCTACGTGAACTTCCAGCGGATCTCGCCTTCCGGACTGACATCTCTCCCGTATACGAGACACTCCCTGGTTGGACCGAGGATGTGTCCGGAGCGCGGGACTTCAACGATCTTCCCGTGAACGCGCGGCGTTATGTTGAACGGGTGCAGGAGCTTGCGGGACTGCGAATTGGGACGTTATCCGTCGGCCCGGCCCGCGAGCAGACCATCGTGTTCGGCGCCGCTCTGAGCGACTTGCTGTCGAGGCGCGGCCGCGGCTGAAATGGTACATGCCGGTCGATTGCATCTCCACCGGCATTGACACTCGAAACCGGCTGAGGTATGATGGGCCGTGTTCGAATGAGAGCATAGCTCAGTCGGTAGAGCAACGCCCTTTTAAGGCGTGGGTCCTGGGTTCGAGTCCCAGTGCTCTCATAGTCGCAATCAGAAAAGGGAGGCGGTCGCAATTTCCGCCTCTCTTGAAAACGTCACGGACTACATTAAGCGGCCCGCTGGAGTTCTGCGCGGCGCGCACCGCCATGGGTCAGGTCGGGGCACGGTCCCATCGCCAAGCGCTCCCAGACTTCGGGTTCTATACTCAGAAACAGTTCGGCGAGTGTTGGGTCGAACTGGTGACCGGACATCCTCTTGATCTCCTCCCGAACGACGCCGTAGGGAAGGGCCTCACGGTATGGCCGGTTCGTCGACATTGCGTCAAGCGCGTCCGACAGAGCAAACAGGCGCGCCGCGACCGGTATCTTCTTGCTGTGCAGCTGGTCAGGATATCCCGCGCCATCCCACCGCTCGTGGTGCGAACGGACAACCGGCATCGCACCGGCGAAATGCGGGCAGCCGCGAAGCACCTCGGCCCCGAGTAGTGGATGGGTTCTCATCACCTCCCACTCCTCGGCGGTGAGCGCAGTATCCTTATATAGAATCGCGTCCGGTATCCCGACCTTGCCGATATCGTGAAGGAGCGCTCCCAATTCGATGTCACGCCGCTCCTGCTCGGTAAAGACGTGAATCCCGCGCGCTTCGGCCTCACAAGCAAGAAAGGAAGTATACCGCGCCACTCTCTGCGAATGCCCGTTTGTCTCAGCATCTCGCAGGTTGAGTATTCTTAGAAGGCCATCCGCCAGTTCCGCCACCTCGGCGACATCGATCGGATCCGCCACAGACGATGCCGCTGCCGACTTTGCAATCCACTCTTCCCGTCTCTCACCGGCCGTCTCGGTCTCACCGAGAACAACCCGATTCCGTCCGGAGTGCTTGGCGGCATACAGCGCGCGATCCGCGCTCTCCACGAGGGACTGTGGCGCAACGACCCCGGCCATTGGAGCCGATACGCCGATGCTGACGGTTACTTTGCGCCAGGCGAACGCAAACTCTTCGATCACGGCTCGAAGGCGAGTCGCGACATCGAGCGCCTCGGCGCTGCCCGTATTCGGGAGCAGCACGGCAAACTCTTCTCCGCCGTATCTGGCAATGAAGTCTCCCTCGCGAACATTCTCCCGCAGCAAGCGGGCAACGATACGTAACACTTCATCACCGGCAGGATGGCCGTAGCTGTCGTTATACTGTTTAAACCGGTCCACATCGCAGAGCAGCAGTGTGGTGCTGCTCTCGGCTCTGGCCGCTCGAGCGACGACCGCTCGCACCTGGTCCTGGAACGCGCGATGGTTCGCGATACCAGTCATGCCGTCCGTTGTCGCGAGATCCTCCAGGCGAGCGTTCGCGGTTTCGAGCTCGTCGTTGATCGCCGTCAGCTCTTCGTTGTATGCTACAAGCTCCTCGCGCGAGGTCTGAAGCTCCGAATGCGCTTGCTCAAGCATCTCCGTTGACTGCTTGAGCTCCTCAACCGACGCGTTAAGCTCCGCTGTGCGCAGCGTGACGCGGTTTTCCAGGTCCCTGTTCCGCCCCCTCAGGTGCCGAGACCGCAGCGCAACGATTCCCCAGATAAGCAGGAGGCCGCCACCGACACAAAGAGCAGCAAACCAGCCGGTCTGGTAGAAGTTCGGTCGCAATGTAAACTCATACCTCGCGCCAACCAGGTTCCAGACACCGTCGTTGTTACAGGCTGTAACTTCGAACCGGTACTTTCCAGGAGGCAGATTCGTGTAGTAGGCGGCGCGTCGCGTGCCGGCCTCTACCCACGATTTATCGTAGCCGATCAGTCGATATCGGAACAGCACGCGCTCCGGCGCGATCAGGCTGAGAGCGGTGTAGGTAAACTCCAGCTTTTTCGTTGCGGGAGCGACACTCTCGCTCGCGCCGGTATCCAACGGCCGATTGTCGCCCGAAGCTCGTTCGATTAGGACAGTTGGGATCCTCAGATTCAGTCGGAGGTTGCGCGGATCTACGACGGTAACTCCCTGGTTACCCGTAAACCACATTCGCCCGGCTCGGTCCCTCAACTGGTGGCCCTGGACCGGGAACTCGCGCACGCCGTCGGAGTCGTCATATAGAGTGTAGTCCAGATGCGTTGCCAGCCCACTATCCATGGCATCGAGATCTGATAGCTTCAATGTGAATAGGCCGCGCGTTCCGCCGAGCCAGACGCTGCCCTCTCCATCCTCCTGCACGACATAGATGTTGTTGTCCGGCAGACCGTCCGCGACCGAATAGATGCGGAATCTGCCGTCACGGAATCTCGCTAGCCCCTTGTCCGTGCCCAGCCACATCTCACCAGAACTGCCCTCCGAAACGGCCAGCACGTGCGTATCCGCGGGAAGTCCGCCGTGGAAGCTCTCAGCGGAGGCGACTTTGGCCCGGATGATGCCCGCGGTTGTGGCCAGCCAGAGCACATCGTGAGAATCCACGGTGCATGAGAAGGCCCACTCATAATGCGGAAGGGTCTGGACCTTGCGCAGGCCGGTAACGTCGACGCGATAGAGCACACGATCCCCACCGACGGCTAGCGTGCCGTGGGAATCGGTTGTCAGCATCTCCAGTCCGCGCTTCGACTGCAAGAGGGATGAATGGTGACCGTTGTAGCGGAAGAGGTCTCCCGCCGCGTTCAGGAGGAAGAGACTCCCGTCGCGAGCAGCGGCGACCGACTTTACGTCATCAAATGGAACACCTTGCCTCACGCCGTAGTGAGTCGACTCGTATCCGTGGACGCGGAACAGTCCCAGGCTTGTCGCGAACCATAAGCTCCCGTCCGGAGCCTCGGCCGGGGTGCCGACCTTGGGACTCGAACCGTTTGCAGCAAGGAAATCGATTGGCGTCAGCTTGGTATGTGCAAAGCGATTGAGTCCTGTGTCCGTCGCAACCCATAGACTTCCTTCGAGATCTTCGAGAATCGGTCCCACGTTAGTGTCCGGCAGCCCTGCGTCTCGTGTGTAGAGATTGAACTTGCCACGAGCGTATCGACCCAACCCCGAAGCCGTACCGATCCAGAGGTTGCCGCTACGGTCGGCGCACAGTGAGCGAATGTTAAGGAGGGGAATGCCGTCGTGACCGGTGAAGGCGCGCGTCAGATTATTCTGACGGCGGAACAGGCCATGTTTCGTGCCGATCCATAACCCTCCGTCGGGGGCGGCGACGATCGCGGTCGGATCTGTAAATCCCTCCACGAGCCTGAGGTTGCCGCTCGAATCGAAGCGATGAAGTCCCTCCCACGATAGAAGCCACAATTGACCGGCACGATCTTGTGTGATGCCGCAGCATCCCGCCGCGGCGCGGCCGTTAGGCGTCGTCAACTCGAACGCGTGGATCCTCGTACCGACCACGTGAACCAGCGTGAACTGCCCCTGGCCGGCCGCCCAGACACTGCCGTCCCTTGCGGTATAGATCGCGTCCTGTTGAGACCACTTTACCTTCTTGGCCTGGGACGCAATGGGATGGAACGCTCCGTTGGATAGCGGTCCCCAACCACCGCCGTCGGTGCCGACCCATGGCACGCCGCGCGGGCCGACTGCGATCGTAACCGCCATGTCACGGAAGAAGTTTGGAGTGTTCTTGTAGTTGAAGACGCGAAAGCTCTTGCCGTCAAATCGGACAACGCCCCCGCGCGTTGCCATCCAGATGTAACCATCGCGGGTCTGTGTCAACGCTTCGATTCGCCGTGCGGGAAGTCCGTCTCGCCGCGTCCACCTATCCAGGCGACATTGCTTGGGAGATTTATCGATATCGAGCGCGTTCGCCGGAGCGGAGAACGGTCCGCATACAGTGACGACCAGGATAACAAGGTTACAGATAGATAGGATATGAGAGCTGGATCGCAGCTCTGTCACGGTCCCCATATGGCCGAATCCTCGCTTCGTCAGTAGGACGCCAACAACGCCGCCCGCGTCCTATGGCTTTTGCGGGCATGGACGTCTTATTCCATGTCAGCAGATGGAGCCCACCTGGAAATCATGCGAGATATTGTCTGTATGGAGAGTGGGGGGGTCGGTGTTTGGCAGCTAGGGAGTGTCGGACGAGACGATGGATCCCCGTGACGCGTGCCGTTTCAGCTCTTTGTCGAGAGTTAGGGCCAGGCGTTCTCCCGTGAGGTCGGCGGCGCCGGCCAGAATAGCGCCGGTATCGCCGTCAACGAGAAGGGGCGTTGGCGTACTTGTAACGAAATAGAGCTGCGCGATCGCCGCTTCCCAGCCCTTGCCATCGTATACCTGGAGCCATGGCATTCCACGCGCCCTGGTGTAGGCCTCGAGCTGGCCGGCCTGGTCGGGATGATCGAGGCTTATGCCGAGCATCTCAAGGCCCTGAGGATGGTATGTTTTATATGCCGCGGTGACGAAAGGTACTTCACGGCCGCAGTCGCCGCACCAGGTCGCCCAGAAGTATAGAAGAACGAGCTTGTGTTTGTAGTCGCCGGGAAACCGTACGATGGCGCCGCTCGTCGAAGTGGCTTCGAACGGCACTGCCGACTTGCCTACGCGCAGATCCGGGGGCGGAAGGACCTCTGCAACCTGGACAGGAGACTTAACGATCTCCAGATTCGCCCCATCGACGCCGATGTTACGCACCTCGTATGTAGTTCCGCCTATGTTGAACGGCTCGGCGGCATCGTACGTCTCACCGCGCGCGTCGATTTTGCCGTTTCGGTTGACGTCGATCAGCAGAAAGATTCCAAGTTGCCCTGGAATGCCTGAGCCCCGGAAGTCTCCGCGGTTCAGCGCGTCTGTCAGCCAGACGTGGTACGGTTTGTCGGAGAGTGTGACCGTCCCCTCCATGGCGTAGTCCGCCGTACAGTAGATTGGCAGGAACTGTGGCACGCGGGGCGGTTCCGTCGAATCATAGCGGGTTAGGTTGACGTGCATCGGAATCGTAATAGCGCCGTACCGGACCTTAACCGTTGCGCCGCCGACCGACATCATGAGGGCTTCGTTTTGAGGGCCGCGGTAGGGCTTATGCGTCCACTCCGGCGCAGGATCATCTGAAAAGTCACCGTTTCCGTTTGAATCCACATAGAGTCGCGATGGGCTGTTGTCAGGAGCATCTATGATCATAGCGAAGCGTGACGGATGCTCTTTCGGTCCCAGTTCCAGCATCGCGTAAAGAGGCGCCGAGAGACCGATCGGTACTCTCTTCACTCCAGTTGGGCGCGTAGGCAATAGTGTCAACTCTCTTGCGCGAATCTTCATTAGAGAGGCCGCGCCGCGGCCCATGGCTTTCAAGGTCACATGGTCTGCCGATGCCGCGACGGCTCCGATCGTAATAATCGCAAAAACCGATGGTGCCGTCGCAATTATCGAAACCAGGTATTGTGTCGACCGCAAGATAAGAAGTCGCCGGACATGGAATAATATCTTCATCAGTTTAAGTCGCATCGTAGGTAAGCAGCGCTCCGCCGGACGCTGTCCTTTACCAACCTATGAGAGTCGGGATGATCTCGATTCCGGTACGTTGCATTCCGTGCGAATCGACAATTACCTCTCCATTCTACCATTACGATTGCGGTACGGCATTCTGAGCATGACGATCAGTTCAAGCTCACCGTTCCAGCGTCCTCTCGAGACTACGGCGGCAGCCCGAGCGCACATGTCCGAATCGGCCCGAGATATGCGACGAACTGGCTGCGAGTGGAAACCGAATCTGCCGATAACTCAACCGAAATCGGTATAATCTACAGGGCTTCGATTGCTCGACCGCAGGGCACCGCGATCGAGCAAACCCTTTAGTGGTGTGCGAAAGGATCTCCGCAATGTGGATGATGGCTTCTGAGGTCGCAGTGCGTCTCGAAACTCTGGACCAGACCGGCCAGAGCGTTTTTGGGGCGATGGCGACCCTGACGCATTTGGATGAGACGTACGCCGTACTATCGATGGAGGAGCCCTGCTCCGCAACGCGCCTGCACTGGGGCGCACCCGTTCGCTTCGACCTCGAAGATGGAGTTAAGCGCTACGAGATCACGGGAGCCATCGTGGCGCGCCATGAGGACGAGGCCGAATCTGGTTCTCCGCCTCCGCCATCGATCAAGGCGCAGCATAGGTGGGACGTTCGGGTGCGAATATGGGAGTGCAAGCTGAACGTTCAGCGCCGCTCGCTGCCCAGGAAAAAACTGAGATTACGCGTCCGGCTGCGGCCCGCGGATGAGCTGACCGCGATGGCCAACGGGTCCGACGTTAAGCTCAACGAAATCTCGGCGTGGTGCGTCGACATCGGGGCCGGTGGCATGCGCGTGCGAACGAACCAGCTTGATGTAGTACCCGAACGGATTCGAGTGGATTTCTGCGTGCCGCTGCAGGATAGCCGACCGGGGCTGGACGACTCTCAAGAGTTTTGCCTGCTTGGTAGAGTAATTCGCGCGGTTCCGCGCGGGAGGCACGGCGACGATATGGAGATCGCGCTCTGCTTCGACGGACTATCCGTGCGCGACGGTCTCGCGCTTCACAACCTGCTGGCATAGGCGTTTGCGCCCTCACCCTACCCCCATACCCATACGGGCAGGCAGGGTTCAAGCACTCTCCCTCATTCGCTCGTTCCCCAGTACCCGTACGGGCAGGTCCATACGGAGGCGTACTGCCCAGGGTCCGAAAGGCCATAAGGTCCATACGGCCCTACGGCCGCCCGCTCCGGAGGGCGGATCCGTCCCTACGGACGCCCGTATGGGCGCTGCCGAGGACACGTAGGTGACCCGCAGGGAGAGGGCAATAGCGGCGGCGGTTTCCGCGCCGATCCAAAGATCTCCCGCGCCGATAGTTGAGGTCGAATCGCTTCCCATGCTGGGTGACACAGAGGACAGTTGCAATCGCCGGACGAATCTTCCGGCGGAGGTGAACCATGTTCGACCTACTGATTCGGGGTGCGCGCGTTATCGACGGTACGGGGCGACCCAGATTCTCGAGTGATATAGGCATCAATAAGGGCCGCATCGACACAGTCGGCGCCGTGCCGGCGGATACCCCATCCTCCAGAACGATCGACGCAACGGGCCTGATCGCCTCTCCGGGGTTTATAGACATCCACACCCACGCCGATATTGCGCTGATGGCGCGACCGGCGCATCTGCCC
>JBBQVV010000311.1:0-8719 GCA_038211235.1 Chthonomonadales bacterium
GTTTGCCAAGTGCCAGCAGTACACTCCCGCGCGCTACTACGCCGGACACCAGGCCACGCCTCTCGACATACCAAATTACGGCCTTCAGGACCGTGTCTGGTGCAGCGAGACGTGGAATATGATACCCAGAATGCGTGCCGCCGGAGTGGATAACACGCTGCTCGATAACTGCTGTTACTGGTCCCAATCCATCTGGCCCTTGGGTCGATGGAATCTACTGCTATAGAGGGAGTACGGGCTCCGGTCGGGCGCCCTTGGTGCGGGTATCCACTACAGGTGCGGCCGAATCGCCTGCACCCATGGTGTCCCGAAGAATTGGCCTAGTTGTGACCGCGCCGGCTCCCACTTAACTGTGAGTTGCCGGCGCCGTCTCAAACCGGAGGCCATCGGTTGCTTGAAACATCTCCTGTAATTAAGCACGGCCGGTATTGCAGTCCGAAACAATGAGTGTTGTCTGGGAAAGTCCGGGCAACACTCTCTTTACGTCAAGAGCTGTTCCGTTCGTCCTTCCACAATCTCGAAAGGTGCAGGTTCGCTAACGCGGCGCAGCTCACCGACGCGCTGGTCCTGCTCGGTATTGACTTCGTCGAGCCTCAGTTTGTGCCTGGCCACGATTAGGTGGAGATGTTTAGCCTGGTGGAGATCGCCGTCGCCTTTTGGCTCCGTGCTGTCATGAAGGAGGGACGCTACCAGCCAACCCCGCGTGACTCGCAGCGCGGGATGCGGTCCGAGGCATAAATGGTCGCTCGAAAGCCAAATGAAAGATGTAAGCTGCGCCTATGCATATCGGAATTCCCACAATCTCGCAAAGTAGGAATGTTACCGCCGCAGATCGGTGAAGGAGGGAAACAGCCGAAAACACAATTGCGAGGATGGGAGCGTGTGTCAAGTACAGACTGTAGGAAAATTTCCCTATCGCAACCACAGGGCGTGCTTCAAGTACCTGTACAACTCCCGGTACAAGCCTCGTAGTCGGCGTTAATCCCAGCGCATAGCGCGTTGCCAGGAGTAACATGGTTGCCGTCGCGATCCCGATGAGAACATCGTGCACAGTGTAATGGTCGAGCAACCATTTTGACCGAGAGACGGCGAGCAGTACAAACAGAAGCGACGTGAGGGCGCATATTCCGCCCCATATTGGCTTCTTCGCCAGCGCCCCATGTGATGCAGTCTTTGAAAACGCGATCACAGCCGCGCACATACCGAATGCAAACAATCCCAGGAAGTGAAGGCACGCGCCATCAAGCTGGTGATGAAATATGACACGCGGTATGTACGCGATCACAAAAGCTGCTGCGATCGTTGCGGTCACTCCGTGTCGCCTGCACAGCGGCAGCAACAGTAGTGCGAAGGCAACATAGATCTGCGCTTCGGTGGCAACACTCCAGAGGGGATAATCGATCTTGTGTGACCATGCGTCCGACAGGTTATGAACTAAGGTCAAATGAGAAAGCAGCACGGGCAGCGAAAACGCGGGCAAGGATTGAGACCATAGTGCGTTTCCAGGATGTGACAAGGACGGGGCGGTCCATATGAGCAGCAGTGAGAGTGCCACGGCTGCATAGTACGGTGGGAGAATCCTCCAAGCTCGGCGCTTGGCGAACTGGATTATGCCTCCGCGAAGATAACCGTCACCTCGCGCAACGGGAAGCATCAGGCAAAATCCAGATAACACAATGAATATGTCAACCCCGACCTGTCCAAACAACAGCCATTTCGTAGCGAACAAAAACGTGTTAGACACCGCCGCGCGGGGGTATGACATCGTAACCTGTAACAGTGCATGATGCATGACAACATAGAAAGCAGCCAAGCCTCGTAGCCCGTCGAGGAACAACAATCGGCCTTGAGATGAACGAGACATCGGGAAATCCTCCACTGCTTTCTACTATTGTGCCCCATATGACACTCCGAACCGATCGTGTTGAAGAGGTCTTATACCCCTGGGGCGGACAACGATATGGCGATATCGACTAACTCACCACATGACTCGTAATCGCCGCGACGAATAGCCGAAAGCGATCAATCATCACGTTATAGTCAAAGGACTGTGCAGCCACCTGTCGAGCGCGGGACGCCCTGTCGCGGACGGCTTCCCAGCAGAGACCGTCGAGCCACTGTGCGCACTGTCGGTGGAATAGGCTGTCCGCCGGATGGAGGGCGGGAAGCGCCCAACCGGCGCGAGCTGCATAATCGAAGAAACCTGGAACGGGGCTCATCGCAACGGGAACGCCGCAGGCGAGATACTCGGGCAGCTTTGTCGTTAGCCGGAAGTTGCCCAGCGCATCAAGCGTCTGTGTGATGAAGCCGACATCCATTGCACCAAGAAGTGCCGGCACCTCCATCGGATCCACTCGGCCGGTGAATATGGCCCGAGATCGCAGTTCGGCCGGCACGCTCCGCTCCAAAATGGGCCTCCCGGTGCCGTCCCCAACGACGATGATGGTCATATCCTTGCGACGAAGCAGCTTGAGTGTTTCGACGAGTTCAAGGCCATAGCAGTAAGAGTGGCGCGGACGCCAGTTCAGGCTTCCGATTACACCGCATACCAGATGGTCGGGGGGAATGTGATAGCGGGAGCGGACGGCTAGCTGCTCCGCGCGCGCCGACGGCTGGAACAGCTGCAGATCGACCGCGCCTTCGATGGTTACTCCGCGCTTTGCGCCAAGAGTCATGGCTCGCCCGGTAAGATAGGGGGTCCACCCGATAAATCCCGTGCAGGAGCGGTAGAGCAGTCGTTCAAACAGGCCGAACAGCGTTCCGTGAACGGGGCCTCGTGTGACGTGATAGTAGCCGCTGATGGGATCGCCGGTAGAGATAATGAACGGCTGTTCCCGGGACCTGGAGGCGCGGACCATGTTCAGGCCGCCGATAAGGCCGGAGCTCTCCTGGTACACCAGGTCCCATCTGTCACTGCAAAGCATGTTCCACAGGGACCGGCTTGCGCCGCTCGCCGACACCGATTTGTCGACGTTGTAAAACGTCACTTCCGCGTCGAGGTTTGAGCTGAGCCGCCTCGCTCTCAGCTCATGTAGGTCGCCCTTGCCGGCGGCATTCACGCAGAGTACCTTCACAGGAGGGCAATCCCGGAGTACAGCTTCAGGTAAGCGTCGCCCATTCGGCTCCAGGTGTGGTTTTCCGCGATGGCACGGGCGGCAAGGCCCATACACTTCCTGCGTTCAGAATCCTCTGCGAGCGACGACATGGCCGCGCTGAGAGCCGCGGCGTCGTCGGGATCGGCAATCACGATCCCCGCATCGTCCGCCACGATTTCCGAGGCGCCCACCGTACGCGCGGTGATTACAGGCGTTCCGGTCGCCATCGCTTCCAACACCACGATACCAAAAGGCTCGTAGCGGGATGGAAAGACATACATGTCGCACGCGGTCAGGATCAACGCCACGTTGCGCCGAAAACCGAGAAATCGAACGCGATCCGCAACTCCGAGGCGTCTCGCCATCGACGGAAAAGGACTCTCACGGGTTTCGCCGACGACGACGAGATGAACGTTCGGACAGTCGACGAGCGCGGTCAGAACGGTATCGAGGCCTTTTCGTTTGGTCCGAATGTCGCCGACGAACAGTGCAAGCGGAACCCCCTGCGGCAGGCCAAGCGCATCGCGGTCTCCCGCGCCGGGGTGGAACTCGCCGATGTCGACGGCGTTCCAGATCACTTCGATCTTGTCTGCCGCTACACCGGAATCGACAAGCTCCTGTCGCACGCAACGAGAACAGGCAACGATCCTCTTCGCCTGGGCGTAGGCCCTCATCTCCCACCGAGCGTTCAGCGTGGAATAGAGCCACTGGTATCGTGCCCAGAGATCGGAACGGCCCCGGGCGAAGTGGAGTGGAGAGCGCCTCCAGGCCGAGTGGACGAACTGTGAGCCGGAGACTTCGTGCGGCCGTGTGGTAACGAATCCGAAGCCCTGCACGATGTCGAAGTCGCCTCGCATGCGGTCCAGCGCTCGATTGACCGCGTGCGTAAAGGTCAGGATCTTGAACAGCATCGGCGTCTGAAACGCCGGATGGACGGGAACCCAGCGCGCGCCAAGTCCCTCGATGTCGGTATCGACGCGATCCGCCAGCAGTGTTACCGAGTGCCCCTGGCGCAGCGACTCGCGAGCGATCTCATAGGCGACGCGACCCTGCCCATCGGCGCGGACGACGCTGTGCGTTGCGATCGCGATTCTCACGCCGGCTGCTCTGCAATGGCCTGCCGCACCTGATCGTCTGCGGCAACTCTCTGCCGAAGCTCTATCGTCTGCTTCGCGCGACACTCCGCGGTGGCTCTGTCCTGGGCGCCGATTATGAACCAGACAAGCATATTAATGGGGTACATCCCCATCGTTAATAGGCCCCCAGGCAGCGCGACAATGATTCCCAACATCGCAAGGCTGGCGAGGGTTCGACTTTGATGCCAAAACCGAAAGGCGTTTGAGATGATTAAGACATACACTCCACAGTACAATAGGCCGCCGACAATTCCGAGTGACACAAATTGATCCGTCAAATCGAACTCTGTTCGTCCGGTGGTGCCCCCGAATTTTCCGGCGGCCGACGTTGTCGAGCCCAGTCCTCGCCCGAGTGGACTGCTTAGCGCGGATGTAATGCCCTGCTGCGCCATCTTACCGTGGATTCCTGCGGTGGATTTTTTTTCGTCGCCTGGGTTAAGCAGCCCCTTCGTCTGGTGGTTCACAAGCGCCTGCGTATCCTTGTCGAAATCCATCTGTTCGACCTGCCTCAGGCTCCATATCAATCCGCTCACACCGAGAATCGTAGCGAGTATAAGTCTAGGGGCCCACGATGAAAGCGTGCGCCCCTGTACGGCCCACAATACAAAGCACGCGAACGCGGTCTCAACAGTGGTCGTACGGACAGACTCGAGGAACAATGCAGTTCCTAGCAGGGGTAGAGGCATTAGTGCTGCAACGTTACCGCGCAGAAAAGCTGCCCAACACACAACGATCGCGAGCCCAATCAGCCCGGCGTACTCGAACCCGTTAGTGGAGAAACCGAACGCTCGAGGGACCTTTCCGCTCAGCATAGCTGACGAAAAAGCATACTTGCTTAACCACTCTTGCTCGCTCGCGGAGAAGCCGATGTAAGACTGCTTCAATCCATATAGCGCGCATAGAATACCAACGACCACTACTGCCCACACCATCCGATTCATCAACGACGACGTTGCTGCGTCTCGCCCCACATAGAACCATAGAATGGTACCGAAGTAGAGCATTGCTCCCGCAACGCCGACCTCCAGGCCGCCCTGCTGGGGATTGAACACCTGGGCGCCCATGATTAACAATAACCAGAAAAGTGCTCGAGACAACTTCGTGTCAGTCGGGAGGCGTCGGGACGCGAGCTTACCGAGGAAGTGGAGACTGATGACGACAGGACAGATTAGAATCAGAGGATCTGTTCCCACCCAGCCGATGACTGGGATGAGCCAACGCCGTATGCCACCCAGAAAGACGAGATAGACGAATGCCAGGAGCGCAACCGTGCCGTTTCTCATCGCGGTGACAAGGGCAAGCAGGATGACGGACGTAATGATCAGGCGCTTTCCCATGCTGAGATGGAACCACAAGTCCCCGTAGAGAAAGACCGGCATAAGCGCGAGTACGAGAACCGTGGGCAGCAGCGTGGAAATATTTTTGCGCCACGGCTTCGAGCCTTTGCCTTCCGGCAGGCTCAGAGGAAAATCCTGATTCGCCAGATGTGAGTTTGTTACTTCGTTATTCATAGGGTTGCCCGGTACACCGTACGGTGCGTCGACATGGACAGTCTGCTTATGCCGCGGACCGCAGGATCTGATTGAGCGCGTTAACGCAGTTGATCGCATACTGTTTCGTCGAGAACTCGAGTGCGCGCTGCCGAGCCGCAATGCCCATGCGTTCGGCCATTGCCGCATCATCAAGATATTTTATGATCGCCGTCGCGAGGGCCCCGGCGTCTCCGTAAGGGGTCAGGAGTCCATTTCGTCCATCCGTGATGATCTCCGCCGGTCCCGCGGCGCTGCCGGCAACGACCGGCTTTCCTAGCGCCATCGCCTCGATCACGACTATTCCAAACGGCTCATGGTCCGAGGCATGGACGACGACATCCATGGCCTGCATCCACTCTGGCACGTTTCGCTGCAGTCCCACCAGACGGACGCACTGCTCCAGGCCCAGTTCGCGGATACGGCGTTCGAGGCTAGCGCCGTAGTCGGGCTCGGTATCGTGGCTGCCGCCGACGATCACGCCTCGCGCAGCCGGAAATCGTTCTAGAACACTCGGCATCGCCTCGATGAAGACATGCATGCCCTTCCATCGCTGCAGCCGGCCGACGATGCCGATCAGCGGTCCCGTCGCCGGCAGCGCCAGGTTCCTTCGCGCCTCTGCTTTCGACGGGAGGCTTGCCGGGTCGTACCGGTTTAACGCGACGCCCGGATAGACGAGTGGTGTATTCCGCCTGGGCCACAGCCGTTCCTGCGCCTGCTGACCAGCAATCGAGAGCGTCAGGATCGCACGCGCCGGGATCATGGTGGCCAGCCGATCGATCCAGATCTTGTCCGCCGGCACTCCAAGCTGATACCATATGGCAGGTATCCCCGCGGCAAGTGCTGACAGGCCGCCATAGAAGTGAGTCTGCCCCATCCAACTCAGTATCGCGTCCGCATTTCGGGCTCGCGCGAAGCGTGCCAGCTTCACGATCGTTGCCAGAAAGTGATGAGGTTCGCGCAGCCGACCCGCGGGAAGGAGACAGGCCTCAACGCCGAGCCCGCGGACTTGAGCGACCATGGGGCCATCCTGCAGGAAGACGACGACCCATTCTATTCCCAGATCCTGGCCATGCTCCATCAGGTCGGACAGCATCAGTTCGCCGCCGCCGCGCTGCTCCCCCAGGGGCATGATAACAACTATCTTCATTGGCAAATTACTTGCATTTCATCAGGCTATCCACGTGCCATGCCGCCGATCGTCGCCGACCTGTAGAGTGCGCCACGGCTCAAATAGGACGTGCGGGGACGCCGATCACCGTGTCGCCTGCTTCTACATCCTGCGTCACCACCGCCCCGGCGCCGATCTTTGCCCCATTTCCCACGTGCAGCTCTCGGTTGACGCGACTGAGGACAATCGCTCCTGCTCCGATAAGGACGTCGTCCCCAATAATGATGCGGTGCTCCGACCCAATAGGCGACTGCGCCGCGATCGTCACGTGGTGGAAAATGCGGACCCGATGCCCAAGAGTGACATTGGGATGTATGACGACTCCCAGGCCATAGTGTTCAAGACGCACATCTCTTTCAATCTCGGCCTGATACGGCAGGATCGCCTTGTACAAAATGAAATTGAGCGTCTTCAGAAGCCTTGCGGCCAGTGTCCATCGCCTCTTATAAGCGCGGCAGCTCCACCACCAGAGTCTTTCCGCGTTCATGAACGTCTGCCTCTGGCAAGGCGATCGCGCCTGAGCGTGCTAACCACCGTCGGGTGACTCGAACCGCGCGAACGTTTCCATCAGGCGGGCGGCCATCTTATCCACCGCGAACTGCTGTTCGTATAGGCGCTTTCCAGCCTCCCCGATCTGTTGTCGCAGGAGACCATCACAATGCAGGCGCACCGCGCGATCGTCGAAGGCGCCCGCGTCGGCGACATCGGCGAGCAGAAGTGATCGGCCGTTCTCTGTGCGCAGCACCGAGTCAGTGAGTGCGCCTTCGGTCCCAACGGTGGCGATACCGTGCTGCAGGGCGGCCATAACGGAGCCGCGCCGCGTAGAGACGCCATCCGTAAATGGCGCAAGGTAGACGTCCATGGCAGCGAGCCGCCGCGACACCTCTTCCGAAGGGTGTGGACCATCTGTGATCGACGGGATGCCGACCGTGCCCGCTCGAACCGCGGCTCCGTGCGGGCCCACATACAGCAGCACGGAGTCGGGACTGATCTGGTGGATCTTCTGCGCGGCGCCGCGAATCAGCTCCATCATTCGGGCCTGGCCGAAGGTGCCGAATATTCCGAGTACGCTCGTGTTCTCACGGATACCGAGCCTGCGGCGCGCCTCGTCGCGCTCGATCGGGATACGCGTTATGTTGGAGCCCACCGGCAGATGGACTACGGGCGTGTCCGGAAACCAGCTCCTGAATCGCAGGGCCCAGGGATCTATGGACACGAAAACGACGTCCGCCGCATCACCAAGGGCGCGGAACTGCCAGCGCTGCCACAAGCTCATAATCGCAAACTGCCAGCGATCCAACGGAACGAACGGCTCGTGGATCATCACGGCAAGACGAACGCGTGAATGCTTGCGCTTTATTCTGCGAAGTACGAGCGGCAGATGCAGGTTCCTTCCCCAGTGCCCGTAAGCGAACGGATTGTACTGCAGAAGGATCCAATCGGGCCGATCGGCCTCGACCTTGCCGGCGATCGCACGGACGGTATTTGGCCGCGAGATCGAAAACGTCGGGACCACCTCTACTCCGGAAAGAGGCATAAGCCCCGCGGCCTCCCCCGTCAATACACGGATCTTCGCCTTGCCGCAGAGCGCTTCGGCCTGGCAGTAGGCGTAGTCGCCGATGCCGTTCAGCTGCGGTGGCCACGTGGCCACGATCATATCGATTTTCATGAAATGGCCAGCGAACTCTCGACTCCGCCGGATCTGCCACGCTTACGATGCAGATGATGCAGATAGATATCGCTGGTCTCCTGGGCAATTCCCTTCCAGGTGAAGGCCTGTGATCGAAC
>JBBQVV010000312.1:0-8670 GCA_038211235.1 Chthonomonadales bacterium
GGCCGACACCGCATTTGTCTTGACGATGAAGTAGACCCACGAAATTCCAAACGGCACGTTTACGGTTGCCGTGGCAGAGTAGGCGACCGACGGATTGCTGCTTGTCACGTTCACGTTGAATCCGCCCTGGGGAGCTGGACCACTGAGCGAAATCGTGCCCGTCGACGTATTGGTCCCGAGGACGGTCGTCGGGCTCACGGAGACGCCTGTCAGAATGACCGGTATCGCGCTGATGTCGAAGTCGATCCCTGGCATGTCACACCCAGCGGTGACGAAGACGTTGTTGATAGTCTGCGTCGTACCAAACTAGGTGGCTGAAACGCTGTACGAACCCGCGGCGATATTTGGGATCCGATATCCACCATCGCTTCTGCTGCTGGAGCTGCCGCCCGGGCCCGTGCCGACCGGCGTCGCAACGATGTTCGCGTTCATCACAACCGTGCCCTTGTATTTGACCTGGCCCACAATCGTGCCGACCGTATCCCCGCGTGGGTTTGGCGCGCTGGCCAGGTTCAAGAGGTTAAAGATATTGAGGCGTCCCCAGCCGTAGTAGGGAGTCCATTCCGGGGCGCCTTGTATGCCGTCCGCAGAACGCTGCAGCGCCTGCCAGATCTTGAGCGGCGCGTTCGGCGTCGCCTGCGCCCAGCCGTGCTGTCCGGCGTACATCGCCGCGGCCCCTGTAACCTGCGGCGCAGCCATCGAGGTTCCCTCGAGGTAGTCGTAGTAATTGGCCAGGCCGTATAGGGGATCGTTAAGCGTGACGGTGTATGTGGGTGTCGTGCTGTAGACGCCAAGAAACCACTCGATATCGAAGTCGTAGTCGCCGCCAGGCGCGCCGATTCCCACCCAGTCGCCATAACTGGAGTAGCTTGCGAGATTGTCGTCGCGCGCCGTCGCGGATACAGAAAGGACTCGGCTCAGCGCTGCCGGGTAGATGACCGGAGGCACGCTGGCGCCGCCATCGTTTCCGGCAGCCGCAACCACGAGCATCCCCTTACCCCAGGCAAAATTGATGGCATCCTGCTCGGCCTGCGAGTACGTATAGTCACCGAGCGAGATGTTCGCGACGACCGCGCCATTCAATGCCGCATAACCGATTGCGCGCGCAAGATCGCTTGCGGTGCCGTTTCCGCTGTCGTCCGTGACGCGGATCGAGATCACATTTGCGTTGTAGCCGTTTCCGGTAACGCCGACCCCGTTGTTGGTCGCCGCGGCTGCGATGCCCGTGACGTGCGTTCCGTGACCGTATCCGTCGGGCGCATAGTGATAGTAAAGTCCATTGAAGATGGTTCGATCCACCTGGGCATAGAACAGCTGGCCTCCAAGCGCGGTGTCTGAACCCGTGCCCCCGGCATTAACGAAGTCTGGATGCGTGTAGTCGACTCCCGTGTCAATCACGGCAATCTTGACGGCCGCCGCTCCCTTGCCGCCGGCTGCAAAATACTTTCCCGGCCACAGGCTCCAGCCGTCGACGGCCTGGATCAGGTGGGAGTCCCACTTATACCAGGTCGCGTTGGAGGGGTCGGACGGGAGATTGTAATCGTAGCTATTATAGAAGGGATCGTTTGGGTCGTTTACGAGCGGATATCGCATCGCATTGGGTTCGATCCAGAGCACATTCGGATCCTTGCGATACCTTGCAACCGCCGCGTCGCTTGCTAAGATCGTCTGGATCCCTAGCTCGGGAATGTCGGAGATTACATGCGCCGCGACGCGGAAGTGGAGAGCCTTGCGGGCTGCCGGGGTTACGTCTGACCGGAACTTTACATTGTATTGACCTGGGGCGTAGTGCGGGCGCATCAAGGAGAGCGGCAAAAGTGTGCCGCCACGACCGAGCGGAGCGAGGCCGCGCCGCGCAATCTCAGCCCGGACTCGCGCTGCCCTGGCGAGTGGAGCGGGGAGATCCAGCGGCGATGGAGGGGCCTGGGCGAGCAGCGACGACGCCCCGACCACAAGGAGTGCAGCGGCCAAAAGCGCGCTGAGGCGACGATTCATTTCCGTATTCCTCCCTTGTATGCAGGACACGATCCGTACCACACGTGTTGCCGACAGAAGAAATGCGTTCCATGCTCACGTCATTTAATTAAGCACGGTTGCCTGTATTCGAGTCAGTATTTGGGAACACCCTCGGACTGGATCTGAACCCAGTCCAGACCGGTCGTGGATGCAAGGCGAATAGTCGTGGCCAGCGTTGGCGGATTGCGCCGGACCGCCGATGGTGGGTGCAATGGAGGGAGGATACCTCCATCACGCAATAAATAGCAATTTTCGAGAAGTTCAATGACAATAGCATCATTCGCATTGACGTTTGATGGCGAGAACCGAGGGCAACGACGTGGGCCGGTTGGGGCAGAACGCCCCCGGTCCAGTATGGACCTGCCCGTATAGGTTTGGGCGTTGGGAGACGTATGTGATTGCCTCTACGTGAACCTGCTCGTGAACGATCCAGGCTAGGTCGCCTCGCCGGCGCCCACCGCGGCTCTATCGCTGTAGGAAATCCCGCCGCGAGCAACGAACAAGATGACGTACCACGCAGGACGCGCCCAGCAGCGCGTTGTGAGTGGCCGGTTTTTGATCGTGAGACGTGCGAGTCAGAGGCGAGAGATGAGATTGCAGCGGAAAACCGCCCTAGTTACCGGGAGCAGCCGTGGAATTGGCGCAGGTATCGCGCTGCGCCTGGCGGAGGAGGGCGCCAGCGTCGCGATCCACTACCTGGAGGGTGACTCGGAGGCGCGCGAGGTCGCTGAGCGGGTGCGGCGCAGCGGATGCAGAGCGCTCGTCATGCAGGCCGACTTGCGTGACCCGCAGGCAGTCGACCAGATGATGTCGGCAGTCATTGAGGGCCTCGGGGTTCTGGATATCCTGGTCAACAACGCGGGAATCGGTGTATTCAAGCCGTTTCTGGAGGTCAGTTTCCAGGACTGGGAGGATACGATTCAGACGAATCTTCGAGCCGCGTTTCTCTGCTCTCAGATTGCGGCACGGCATATGGCGGAACGCAAGAGCGGGCGGATCATCCATATCACGAGCACGGGCAGCCAGGTTGCCATTCCCCGCCTGGCGCACTACTGCACCTCGAAGGCGGGACTGGCGATGCTCGCCAGGGCTATGGCAGTCGAGCTGGGTCCCCTTGGCATCACCGTAAACGCCGTCGGTCCGAGCACGATCCGCACCCAGCTCAACGCCGCCGTGCTGGATCAGGACGGTATGGAGGCGCGGGAGGCGGCGCTTAACCCGACTCGCCGGATCGGAGTGCCGGGAGATATTGCGGCGATGGTGGCGTTCCTTGCCTCTGACGAGGCAAGCTGGATAAACGGTCAGAACATCATCGTCGATGGGGGCCTGACGTCGATGTCCCCACAGCCGGCGTATGGGCCGCAACTCTAACCCGGACTATTCGTTCACACGATCGGCGGGAGACGAGCCCGTTCGGCCGGAAATCCTAGGAGTAAACAGAGCCCGATCGGCGGGAGACAAGCCCCCGCCCCCCTTTCGCTCAACTGCTCGTCTCGTAAGGCGTGCGTGCGAAGGACTTGAGGAGGTGAGATGGCGGATCGTGCGCTGGACCTGTTGACGTTTGGCGAGACCATGCTGCGGTTGAGCGCGCCCGGGTTCAGCCGGTTGGAAGAGGCTGATACGCTCGACGTCCGCATCGGAGGATCCGAGTCCAATACGGCTGTGGCCGTTGCGCGGCTGGGCATGCGCGCCGCCTGGTGGAGCAAACTGCCGCCCAATCCGCTCGGGAGGCGAATAGAGAACGAGATTCGGCGATGGGGCGTGGACACGAGCCATGTGGTCTGGGATGAATCCCCGACGGCTCGCGCCGGAGCCTACTATCTCGACTTCGGACTGCCGCCGAGAGGCATAGACGTCTACTACGACCGGGCCGGCTCATCGGCCAGTAAGATCACGGCTCTTGAGATCGACGAAGAGCTGATCGCCTCGGCCCGCCTGCTGCACCTCACCGGTATCACGCCCGCGCTCAGTCCGTATTGTTCTAAGGCGGTCGCCCGGGCGCTTGCTATTGCGAAGGCGCAGGGCACGCTTGTCTCGTTCGACACGAACTACCGGTCGCGACTCTGGCCAGCGGACACCGCGCGCCGCGAGATGGAGCCGTTATTTGCGTCGGTCGATCTGCTATTCTGCCCTCAGGGTGATGCGAAAACCCTATTCAATCTGGTGGGCACGGGCGAACAGATTGCGATGACGCTGCGTGAGAGGTTTGAGGTGCGAGCAGTCGTGGTCACCTGCGGGGACCAGGGCGCTTCCGCGAGCACCGACGGCGGACTGCTTCAGGTTGCCGCGCGAGAGTCGCCGCACGTGATCGATCGCGTCGGGCGCGGAGACGCGTTCAATGCGGGCGTCCTGATGGGGTACCTCTCGGACGATCTGCTGCGCGGGATGGAGTACGGAGCCGCGATGGCCGCCCTGAAACAGACAATGCCGGGAGACCTGCTCCTTTCCAACCGCGCCGAGATCGAGGCCGCGCTTGAGCCCGGCAGCCACTCGATCCGCAGATGACGCTGATAAAGTGGTAAGCCCGGGTCAAGATTGGCTTCGTTGCGATGCCTTTCATACGTTGACTCGTGGTTAAAGCGATACAAAAGTCGCAAAGGACAAAGAGAACGAAAAGTTGGCTTTAGTTGGGCGTGACCGCCGGAACTGTGCCTTTGTGCGGGCCATCAACGGAGGTGATGCGTGAGTGCAGGGCCAAGTTCGGCATGGCGCGGCTCCTTTACAGCCGGTTGAAAACGTGCCATCATAATCGGGTTCCGGGCTGTCGGCGCCAGCTCGATGCCGCAGGGGCCCATGCCCGTCACAACCCATTATGATGACCACAACGCTACTGTTTCTGGCCGCCAGCTACGTACTCGGCTCGATTCCATTTGGATTCTGGCTCGCCCGCTGGCTCAAGGGCGTCGATATCCGCACGGTCGGCAGCGGCAACATCGGCGCGACAAACGTGAACCGTGTGTGCGGCCCTGCAGTCGGCCGAGTTGTGTTTGCGCTCGATTTCCTCAAGGGCCTCCTGCCGCCGGTCATCGGCCGAGTTGTACTGCATCTGGATCGTCCCGACTCGCGCTGGATCGTGCTCTCCGCGCTGCTCGCCGTACTTGGGCACAACTACTCCGTTTTCCTGGGCTTCAAGGGTGGCAAGGGAATCTCCACAAGTGGAGGAGCGCTGTTTGGAGCGGCGCCGAAGACCGGCCTGGGCGTGGCGATCGTGTTTCTGGTGTTTCTGTTCGGCAGCTCCATCATCTCGGTAGGATCACTCGCTGCAGCGGTGGCCCTGCCGTTCTTTATGGTCTGGCTCTATCCAGGCGACTGGTGCCAGCTGGCATTCGGGATCGTCGCCTCGGCGATGGCGATCTACAAGCACCGCAACAACATCGAGCGTCTGCGGACAGGCGCGGAGCCTCGCGTCCACCTGTTCGGGCGGCGCGTGCCTGGGGAGGCGCCGCCTTCCGAGTCGCTCGACAAGAAGGAACGTTCGTCCGATGCCTTCCACTGATACATCTCCGGCATACGGCGAGAGCCTCTGGGAGGAGTTCGCGGACGTCGATGTCGCCGACGTCGTCGTGGACGTCGATGCCCCCGACCTGCAGTCCTTCTATACTTACCTGGTGCCGGAGCCGATGCAAAACCGCCTGACCTCCGGCATGTGCGTTCATATCCCATTCCACGGCCGCGAGGTGCTGGGCTACGTCCTCTCCCGCCGCAAGCTGCCGACGACCGATCCCATCGCGTCTCGCCTTAAATCGGTGATTGCCGTCGTCGAGGATGCCATCACCATCAATGCCGAGCAGCTTCAGACCGTCCGGTGGATGAGCGAGCAGTACGTCTGCAACCTGATCGACGCCGTCCGGTGCGTTGCGCCGACGATACTCGCCTCGCGCGTACAGACGACCACCCGCCTGGCTGATCCGAACCTGCGCGGATGGGACCTGGGAGACTCCATTCCCCAGGCGCATCTTATCGAAACGCTGCGATCCCTGCACGGCGAATCAGACACGGAGACTCTTCGCAAGACCGCCAACCTGCCGAGCTTTCACTCCGCATACGCAGCCCTAATAGACCGGGGACTACTGATCGAAATCAGGCGGGTTATACGACCGAAAACAATTGAGAAACGGGGAAGGGCCTTTCGACTGGGCGCCGCCGCCGCCGAGCTGACCGGCAGAGCGGTCCGGCGCAGCCCACAGCAGGAGCGAATCCTCCATGCGCTGCTACATTGGGAGCGCACTGAAAGCCGCCCCATGCCCGCCGACGAGCTGCTGAGGGCGGCCGATGTGCGACCGGCCTCCGTCAAAGGCCTGGTCGATAAGGGGATCGTGCGGTCAGAAGAGTATCCGATCCGACGCGCTCCGGCTTCGGCGGCCGGGGACCGCTCGGTTCCGCCAGTCCTGACACCCGGCCAGAGGCGGGCTGTTAATACGCTCAGCACGTGCCTGCACAGCGGCGACACGCGCACGGTCTTGCTCTTCGGCGTGACCGCAAGCGGCAAGACCGAGGTCTATCTCAGTGCGATAGCTGAGGCGCTGGCGCTTGGCCACAGCGCGATCGTCCTGCTTCCGGAGATAGCGCTTACCGCGCAGGTAGTCGACGTCTTCGTCGGCCGTTTCGGCGATCAGGTCGCCGTTCTCCACTCACGGCTGTCCGAGGGGGAGCGGCATGACGAATGGCGGCGAATGCAGCAGGGGCGGGCTCGGATTGTAGTCGGGGCGAGATCCGCGATCTTCGCGCCGGTCCAGAACGTCGGCTTGATCGTTGTCGATGAAGAGCACGAGTCCTCTTACAAACAGGATAAGATGCCCCGGTATAATGCCAGGGACCTTGCCGAGTACCGCGCGCGTCTAAGCCACGCTACACTGGTCCTGGGCAGCGCCACCCCCTCCCTCGAATCCTACTTCGCCGCGACCACGCACACGCATGCGGGCGAGCCACTTAACGCCATCGCAAAAGCGATCGACGCTCCTCAAATCCATCCTATTCTAGTGCGGATGCCGCAGCGAATCGAGAACCGGCCGCTGCCGCACGTGAAACTCGTGGACCTGCGCGAGGAGTTCAAGGTCCGGCGCGCGCTGTTTTCCGAGCTACTCACCACCGCGATGGCCCAACGCCTCGCACTGAAGCAGCAGACAATCCTGTTTCTGAACCGTCGAGGGTACGCTCAGTTTATCCTATGCCGAGACTGCGGATGGACGGCGAAGTGTCCAAACTGCGCGGTGTCGCTCGCTTACCATATTTACGAACGCGCGTTGAAGTGCCACCACTGCGAGCACGCGGGCCGCCCGCCGATCACCTGTCCCGACTGCGGCGGAGCCAAGGTGAAGGCGTTCGGCATCGGAACCGAGAAGGTCGAAGAGGAGGTCTCGAATCTCTTTCCGAAGGCGCGGATCGCGCGCATGGATCGGGACACGACCTCCAAGAAGGGAGCCCACGGCCGCATCCTTCGGGACTTCCGCCAGGGCGACGCGGACATTCTGATCGGCACGCAGATGGTCGCCAAAGGACTGGACTTTCCGAACGTTACCCTCGTCGGCGTCGTCAGCGCGGACACGGCGATCAACATGCCGGACTTCCGCGCCGCGGAACGCACCTTTCAGCTTCTGACACAGGTCGCGGGCCGAGCTGGACGCGGCACGACCTCGGGCGAGGTCATCATCCAGACATTCAGTCCGGATCACTACGCGGTCCAGGCCGCGATCCGACACGACTACGCGGAGTTCTACGAAAAGGAGCTGGTCTTCCGAAGAGAGCTCAAATATCCCCCCTTCTCTCGCTTCGCCAACCTCATCTCTTCCGACGTCCACGATCTGAAGGCGCAGGCGCGCGCGGTCGCCCTTGCTGCAACGCTCGAACGAACGCTGCCTGTCTCCATTGAGATCATCGGTCCTTCGCCCGCGCCCATCGCGCGGCTCAAGAACCGGTACCGCTACCACGTCGCACTTCGGGCCCCAGTCGACGCCCCACTGTCGGCGCTTGTGGCGGAGGCTGTCTCCCAGCTGCCGACCATCGACCGCCTCGCGATCAACATCGACATCGATCCGCTCACCATGGCGTGATGCACGCCTGCCCACGCGTGGTCGAGCGGCAAGTGATGATCCGCGGCTGGGGTACAATGTGAGAACGCAGCGAGATTGATCGATCTCCCTCGTAGCCATTTGTTGAAAGCAAAGCATGCCGTCACGAACAGATATCGACCGACTTTCTCCTCTGGCTAAACAAGCACGAGTCATTTATCGTGAGAAGCTGAAAGGTATCTTAGAACCTGCCCATATGGGTGTGGCGGTAGCGATCCACGTCGATACCGGCGACTACGCGATAGGCGAGACCCATCGCGATGCAGCACATGCGCTAATCGATCGCCATGGAATCGATGGCCGTATCATCACTATGACGATTGGCGCGCCTACGGATGCCGATCTAAGATTGGCGACTCGGGTTGCAGCAGGGCGCAAGCGTTGATCTATGGTGTTTTTCGCGATCATCTTGCCCGTCTGTCGCTTACACAACCCGGAGTTTCCGATCCCGTCCTTGTTGAGTTTGTTTTGGATACCGGCTTCGAGGACGACCTGGCGTTGCCCTATAGCGTGTTGCGCCAGCTTGATGCGCGCCCTTATTCGTATCGTTGCGCGCAGTGGGCGACGGCACGTTAGTCGAGTGTCC
>JBBQVV010000313.1:0-8657 GCA_038211235.1 Chthonomonadales bacterium
ACAGCATTCTCCCAAAACAACCGTCGCCGCGAGCGTATCGGGAAGTAGCCCACGCTGCGTCGCTGGTTCATTACATCGACTGAAAAGCCGTGGGCCCTCCAATGAAAAGAGGCGCTTGCGGTTTTGTATTTTCCGGCCGCCGGCACTTGTGTCAGCGGCCGGTTTGCGTTGTGAGTAAAGCCCTTGGGGAAGCATAAACGTTGACCGGGCTGTCGGCCACCTCGAATTACCCTTGCAGGGAGACCGGGATTGAATGACGAACGACAATATTGAGGTCGCGATCGTGGGAGCTTCCGGTTACGGGGGCGGCGAGCTGATCAGGCTGCTGTCGCGCCATCCGATGGCACGGGTGAAGGTCGCGGTCTCTGAAACCTATAAGGGACGCCCGGTTTCGGCGGCATGGCCCGGACTTACCGGGCAGTCAGACCTGGTTTTCGCGCCATACGCGGACGGAACGCAGGTCGCTCAATGTGATGTCGTGTTCCTGGCAATGGAAAACGGCAAAGCGATGGAGACGGCGCCGCATCTGCTGGAGGCCGGCTGTAAGATCGTCGATCTTTCCGCGGATTTTCGGTTCAACGACACTCGGACGTATACAGACTGGTACGGGCAGCCGCACGGCGCCCCTCGCCTTGCCTCTCAGGCAGTATACGGCATGGCGGAGCTGAACCGCGATGCCATTGCAAGCGCGGACATGATTGGTAATCCTGGCTGCTTCCCCACGGCGTCTGTGTTGGCCCTGGCGCCTCTGATCGCGCGCCGGCTAGCGGAGCCATCGAGCATCGTAATCGATGCAAAATCCGGCGTGTCGGGCGCGGGTAGATCAAAGTTCGCACTGGACTACCATTTTCCGGAGGTCAACGAGAGCGTGTCGGCATACAAGGCTGCCGGTACCCATCGCCATACACCCGAGATCGAATTGGCGCTGAGCCGGTTGGCAGGCACGGATCTGCTGGTCACATTTACGCCGCACCTGATTCCGATGACGCGAGGCATCCTCGCCACATGTTACGCCACTCTCGTCGATGTGTCTGAGGCGAACGACGTCGTCGAGATCTATCGAACGTTCTATGCCGGGAGCCCATTCGTCGTCGTTCTGTCGGACACACTCCCTGCCACGAAGCATACCCTCGGAAGTAATCGATGCCACATCGGCTTCGGTCTCGACAAGAGGATGAACCGGCTGACTATCGTTTCCGCAATCGACAATCTGGTTAAGGGCATGGCGGGACAGGCAATCCAGAACATGAATCTCATGTGCGGCCTCGCCGAGACGGCCGGGCTCGATGATATCGGAGGGTTCTGGCCATGATCACCGTCTGGAGAGAGGAGCCTGGAGCGGGAGTCACGTTCCCGGAGGGCTTTGTCGCCTCCGGTGTGAGATGTGGTCTGAAGACCGAAGGGGACGATCTGGCGCTTCTCGTCAGCGACAGCGCGGCGTCTATCGCCGGCGTGTTCACAACGAATCGCGTTCAGGCGGCCTGCGTACAGTACTCGCGCCGCGTCGTGAAAAGCGGGGCTGCGCGCGCGATCATTGTAAATGCCGGCAATGCGAACGCCTGCAACGGGGAACAGGGCGATACCGACAATCGTACGCTCGCCGAGTGGGTCAGCCGAAAGCTTAACATCCCGCCGGATTCGGTGTTGACCGCCTCGACCGGAGTCATCGGCCACCTCATGCCCATGGAGAAGTTGGAGGAGGGAATCGAGCTCGCCGTTCAGGCCCTCGATCGGGACACCGAGACGGACGTTCAAGTAGCACGAGCGATCATGACTACCGACACGCGGCCGAAGCTCTTTGCCGTCGAGGCGGATTCAAGTCAGTGGGTAGCGCCGGTTCGCTTCGGTGGCATGTGCAAGGGAGCCGGAATGATGGCGCCGAATATGGCCACCATGCTGGCATTCCTGACGACCGATGCCAGACTGCCCGCTCCCCTCCTTCAGGAGGCGCTGAACCGCGCGGTGTCGCAATCGTTCAATTCCGTGACGATCGATGGCGACACCAGCACGAACGATATGTGTCTGCTTATGGCGTCCGGGATGGGACAGGGCGAAATAAGCCGCCAGAGCGACGGGTTCGAGGACTTCGTCGAGGCGCTGACTCGTGTTGGGATCGCGCTCGCCAGGGAGATCGCGCGCGACGGCGAGGGCGCCACAAAGTTGGTCGAGATCGTGGTTCGCGGGGGCGCGACGGAGGAAGGGGCGCATCGGATCGCCAGGACCGTTGCCGAGTCTCCGCTGGTCAAGACGGCGCTGTTCGGCAATGATCCGAACTGGGGCCGCATTCTGATGGCGGCGGGACACGCGGGCGTGCCGTTCGACCCGGGAAACCTCGATGTGAATATCGGACCGCACCAGGTGTTCGCCGGAGGCGCCGGACAGGACTTCGACCGCGACTGCGCTAGCCGGTATTTGGCTTCACCGGAAATTGAGATCGTACTCGATCTCAACATGGGTGACGAGGTCGCAACCGTATGGACGTGCGACTATAGCTACGACTACATCAGGATCAATGCCGAGTACCACACGTGATCAGGAACTCAGATGACGCTACCGCTTGATCCGGCAGTGCATGCGAAGGTGTTGATTGAGGCCCTGCCCTACCTGAAGCAGTTCTACGGCAAGACCATCGTCGTCAAATACGGCGGCAACGCCATGGTAGACGAAGGCCTTAAATCGCAGGTCATGCAGGATATTGCGCTGCTGCACTACGTCGGCATCCGCCCGGTACTGGTCCACGGTGGCGGCCCGGAGATCAACGCGCTCATGAAGCAGATGGGCCACGAGCCCGAGTTTGTCGGCGGTCTGCGAGTGACGGACGCGGCGACGATGGAGATCGTCGAGATGGTGCTTGCCGGAAAGACCAACAAGGGCATCGTCTCACTCCTGAACAAGCAGGGCGCCAAGGCGGTAGGCCTGAGCGGCAAGGACGCGAATCTAATCATGGCGTATAAAATGGAGTCGCCGTCGGGAGATCTGGGCTTCGTAGGCGAAGTAGCCCAGGTGAACAGCGACATCCTGACTCTCTTGAGCGCTCAGGGCTACATTCCAGTTGTCTCATCGGTAGCTATCGGGCCGGACGGCGAAAGTTACAACGTGAATGCCGACCATGTCGCGGGCCACATCGCCGCGGCGCTAAAGGCGTCGAAGCTCGTGATGCTTACGGACGTCGAGGGAATCTATTCAAACTATCCCGATAAGACGTCTCTCATGCAGGAGATGGACGTAGCGCAGGCAGAGAAGCTATTGGCAAGCGGCGTCGCGGACCGAGGGATGATCCCAAAGCTCGAGGCCTGCATCACGGCGGTAGAGGGCGGCGTTCCGCGCGCCCATCTAATCGATGGACGTCTGCCCCACTCGCTGCTCATCGAGATCTTTACGGACACCGGTATCGGAACGATGGTACGAGCCTGAAGGAGAACGCGCAGATGGAGACCGGGCAGCGAAACATTCATGGACTTTCGGAAGAGCACCATGCGAGTCTGGCGCGTGCAGTTATGAAGCGACAGGCAGGATTAAGTCTCCGGGTCGCTGCCGTCTTCGTAATTCTCGTGTTCGGCCTGCCCTTGGTGAACTACTACTTTCCCGGCGCTGCAAACACTCCGTTGATGGGCTTCACGGCGACATGGCTGTTCCTGGGCCTCCTCTTCTTTCCGATCACCTGGCTGTTGTCATCCTACTTCATTCGCGAGTCGAACCGAATCGAAAGCGAGTGTTCGGATTGGCGGGCGCTGCTTGGAGACGCCTACGGAGAGCCGCTCGAGCCGAAAGGGGTTGGAGAGATCCGGCCGGCATTCATCGAAGACGATCTCAAGGGAGACTCCCGTTGAACATCGATCTGATACCCTTCGTCTTCGTGATGCTGATCACGATGGCGACCATTGGATTGGGGATCGTCGCGACCAGAAAGTCGAAGACCGCCTCCGACTTCTTCGTGGCAGGCCGGTCCGTGAGCGCGTTCTGGAACGCCTCGGCCATTTCCGGGGAATACCTTTCGGCCGCGTCCTTCATGGGCATCGCCGGAATGCTTATGAAGAACGGTTACGATGCCCTCTGGTATCCTGTCGGGTACGCAACGGGCTATCTGTTCCTGCTGCTGTTCATCGCCGGGCCGCTCCGCCGCTTCGGAGCCTATACGATCCCGGACTTCGCAGAAGGCCGCTTCGACAGTCCACTGTTTCGCAAAATCGCCGTTACGTTCGTCCTCTTCATCGGCTTCTTCTATACGATGCCCCAGATGAAGGGTGCCGGCGTCACCATGGTATCGATACTGAACTGGCCGTATTGGGCCGGTATTCTCGTCGTTGGCTCCGTAATCGTTGTCAACGTCGCCTCTGGAGGAATGAAGGCGATCACGATCGTCCAGGCAATGCAGTACTGGATGAAGCTCTTCGCGATCTCCGCGCCCGCTTTCGTCATCATGGCGCTCTACGGCGGCTACAACTCTCATCTTGAGGCTGCGAGCGAGCATGCCGGCAGCGTGCCTCAGCTACGCTCCGCCTCCACCATCAAGTTCAAGGGCCTTAAGGATGCACCCGCAAACGTTATTACCGGTTCCACCGCAGGCCCCACGACGATCACGTTCCCAGATGGCGTGGTCATTGAGAAGATCTCGCTCGCTCGCAAGAGCGAACCAGGCGAAGATCCGGCACCTCCCGGTACCGCCGTGCGTGGTCTGGCGCCCGGCGATCCTTACAGGGTGGCCCCCGGCACGACCCTCGTCATCGCGCCGGTCACCGTCACCCGCAATGGAGCTCCGGTCACCAAGGATGGGGTTCGGGTACGGACCACCGCGAAGATCGAGCTCAAGGAGTCGCTAAAGCCGGGGACGCCTATCGTCGCCACGATCGCGGCCGGCTCCATTGTACCGAATGCGCCAAGCAATAAGAAGTGGATCGAGCCGTTCGGAACGCTGACCGGCAAGTACAACACGCCACTTCTCTATACCTACTCGCTGATCATCGCGCTGGTCTGCGGAACCGCCGGTCTGCCTCACATCCTTGTGCGCTTCTACACGAACCCGGACGGCCGATCCGCCAAGCGCACTACGATGCTCGTGATGATCATGCTCGGGTGTTTCTACGTGTTCCCGCCGATCTGGGGCGTGCTGGGCCGCAGTCTCATGCCGATCTTGTATGCCAACAGCGCACACGATAGCGTTGTGATCAAGCTGCCGACGCTGCTCGCGAACAAGACGCTCGGACTCGTCTTGAGCGGCATCACAAGCGCGGGCGCATTCGCGGCGTTCATGTCCACGTTTTCCGGCCTGCTAGTTAGCATGTCCGGTGCGATGGCCCACGACATCTACGGCAAGATGATCCGACCGAACTCTAGTCCGCAAGAGCGCATGAATGCATTTAAGGTCGCCGCCGTCGTGTTCGGTGCAATCGCGATGCTGCTCGGCTGTCTGGTCGAGTCATTCGACATCAATATGATGGTGGGCTGGGCATTTGCAATCGCAGCGGCATCCTATTTTCCACTTCTGCTGATGGGCGCATGGTGGCGCGGGCTTACGAAATACGGAGCGGCGCTCGGAATGCTGAGCGGCGGTTTCCTGTCGCTAACGGCCATCGTCTGCTCAATGCTGATCGACAAGAAGGTCCTGCAGCTGGATGTACCGCCGGTAGTTCGCACGCTAATGGAGCAGCCGGCCATCTGGGGCGTCCCTCTCGCGCTTGGCGTCATGGTCGTTGTATCCGGGCTGACGCGGGATCATCTCCCGAACAATACCAGCCTGAAAATGCTCCGCCTACACGCGCCCGAAGAGATGGGCCTGAGCAAAGACTATATCGAGCACTGAAAATTAATGCGATTCGCCAAACCCGTCCGACACGTCCGACCCGACTGACTTACTGAAATCCGCCCTGAACGCTGAACCACGAAATGAATCACGGAGCGACCTGAACATGACCACTGAGCTGATCGAACGGCCGGTTGATGATGCCAACGTACCTCTCACCGCGGAGGAGATCCGGACGCTGGATCGTGACTACGTGATGAGCACCTACGCGCGTCAGTCCGTGGTATTCGTTCGTGGCGAAGGCGCCCGACTTTGGGACAGCAGTGGCCGCGAGTATCTCGACTTCCTCGCCGGTATTGCCGTCGTCGGGGTCGGGCACTGCCATCCCCGGGTCGCGGAGGCTATCGCCAATCAGGCGGGCACGCTGATGCACGTGAGCAACCTGTTTCACAACCCGCTGCAGGCGCGTCTTGCGCAGCGACTGTGTCGCCTGGCAGGAATGGAGCGGGCGTTCTTCTGCAACTCCGGCGCTGAGTCGGTCGAGACCGCTATCAAGATAGCGCGCAAATGGGGCAAGCAGAAGCGCGGAGACGATTGCTTCGAGATCATAAGCTTCGGCGGATCGTTCCACGGCCGCACAATGGGCGCACTGTCGGCGACGGCACAGCCGAAATACCAGGCGGCGTTTGCGCCGCTTGTGCCCGGATTCGACCACGCGCCACTAAACGATCTCGCGGCGCTGGATGAGCTGATTACCGACCAGACGTGCGCCGTCATTATCGAGCCGATCCAGGGTGAGACGGGAGTTCACGTCGTGGATCCCGCGTTCCTGGCGGGCGTGCGCGCGCTGTGCGACGAAGCCGAAGTGCTGCTGATCTTCGACGAGATCCAGTGTGGCCTCGGACGGACCGGCACGTTCCTGGCCAGTCAGTCGGCGGGCGTTCAGGGGGATATCGTCACGCTGGCAAAGGGAATCGCGGACGGATTTCCGATGGGCTGCACACTGGCCCGCGGCGCCGCGGCGCAAACGCTCGTACCCGGCGACCACGGATCTACCTTCGCCGGACAGCCGCTTGCATGTGCGGCGTCGTTGGCGACGCTGGATGTGCTTGAGAGTGAGCGCCTGATGGACAATGCCGCCCGCGTTGGCTCGAATTTCATGAGGTCAATTCGTGAGTTAGCCGAAGAGCTTCCTGGAACGATAGCTCAGGTGCGCGGACGCGGACTGATGATTGGAGTCGATCTCGTGAAGCCAGACGCAAAAGCCGTCAATCGCTCGCTGTTCGATCAAGCAATCATCGGAAATGCGATCGGCGAGCATACGCTCCGCTTCGTACCACCGCTGGTCGTCACCGATTCGGACTGCCGGAAAGTGGTCGCGGCGCTCAAGACCGCGCTCTCAATATAAGCGAACCATTTACCATCGATTCGGGTTAGACTTTGGAGCTCCGGGCCTCCGTGCCCGGCAGCGACAGACCGGGAGACGCGATAGCAGGAGGTTCCGACCGATGTGGCAGCGATTTACCGAGCGGTCGCGGCGGGCAGTGTTCTTTGCGCAGGAAGAGGCCGGGCGGCTGGGCACCAACTACGTACACACCGAGCATCTGCTCCTCGGCGTGATTCGCGAGCACGACACCCTCGCGAGTCGTATTCTGGACCGCCTCGGAGTTAGCCCGGACCGTGTCCGAGCGGAAATCGAGAAAAAAGTCGAACTCGCGGATGGTCGCCTGGGAGCCGATATGCAGTTGACTCCGCGCGCCAAGCGCGTCGTCGATCTCGCGTTCGACGAGGCCAGACTCCTGCGGAATGACTACATCGGCACGGAGCATCTGCTTATGGGCCTGGTCCGTGAGCGAGAAGGACTTGCGGGCCGCGTCCTCACGACGTTTGGAGTCGGCATCGAGCAGCTCCGCGCCCACGTCCAGGCACTCCAGGATAACGATACATCGCCGTCACGGAGCGCCGCGGCAGGCGAATCGCGTCCAGACGACCAACGCGCGGCGGAAGTGGTCCGCCGGCTGAACGAAGACTCGAACTGGAACGGACGGTCGCTGGTAAGCCTCGCGGATGTCTCAATCGACCAGATCAGAAGCGTGCTGGACGCCGCGCGACTATTCAAGGCGCTCGATCACAATCGAACTCCGGGCGTCACGTGGAATTATCCGCGCACGCTCGCCATGATCTTCGAAAAGCCCTCGCTGCGCACGCGAGTCAGCTTCGAGGCGGCCATGGCTCACCTCGGCGGGCATGCAATCCATCTCGGGCCCAACGATATTGGCATGGGCAGCCGCGAATCTGCATCGGATGTTGCACTCGCGCTCTCACGATGGGTTGACGTCATCTCCGCCCGCGTCTTCAAGCATGAGACCGTCGTCGAACTCGCTGCGCATGCTACGGTCCCCGTGATCAACGCATTGAGCGACCGGGAGCATCCGGTCCAGGCGTTCGCCGACCTGCTGACGCTGGAGGAGCGCAAAGGCCCGCTTGGCAAGGGCGTCAAGATCGCGTATATCGGAGACGGAAACAACGTCCTCCATGCCCTGCTGCTCGCCTGTGCGAAGCTTGGAGTACATCTATCCGCCGCCTGCCCCGAGGGCTACCTGCCGGACCAGAATTACATTGATCTCGCATCGGAGTCCGCCAGGCTGACTGGCTCCCGAATCGATATCGGCACGGATCCGCCCGTAGCGGCGGCGGACGCGGACTGCGTCTATACGGACGTCTGGACCAGCATGGGCCAGGAGGACGAACAGGTGGCGAGGCTTGCCGTGTTCGCGCCCTACCAGGTCAACTCTGTCCTGATGGCAAGGGCAAATCCGGATGCAATCGTACTCCACTGCCTGCCCGCGCACTGCGGCGAGGAGAACTCAGAGGAAGTCTACGAGCGCCACCGTGATGGCATCATGGACCAGGCAGA
>JBBQVV010000314.1:0-8632 GCA_038211235.1 Chthonomonadales bacterium
ACGGATTCGGTACCGTTACAAGTCGTAAACGATTGGCGCTGAGGCGCCTCGATACCCGGCCAGATCACACCGGACGAGTAGCGGAGACCTTGCCGCGGAAGCTGCGGTATATTCGGGAAGCGAGGGAAAGCAGCCCTTTCCGCCGCTGCCCGCGTTTTCGTGTCTCCCGTAAGGTGAGACCAGGATTTGCAGCGGGATGGCTGCACGAAGGGAGGGACTTGACGTGAAAGTCCGAGCATCGGTTAAAAAGATGTGCGACAAGTGCAAAGTCATCAAACGAGAAGGGGTCGTCCGCGTAATCTGTGTGAACCCCAAACATAAGCAACGGCAGGGTTAGGCAACCCAATCCGCGATATTCGGACCGGGAAGCATGCGCGAGAGAGCGCACCGTCCGTGTTCGAACATCGTCAATCGGCAGAGGTCAGGGGAGGAACGGTTTGGCACGTGTAGCGGGCGTGGATCTTCCACGCGATAAGAGAATTGAATACGCGCTCACCTATATCTTCGGCGTGGGATTGCCCAGCGCTCAGAAGATCGTTGCGGCGGCGGGCATCAACCCCACAACTCGCGTGCGGGAGATGACCGACGTGGAGACCGCGAGAGTCCGAGAAGTCCTCGAACGCGAATACACTGTCGAAGGCGACCTCCGCCGAGAAGTCGGACTAAGCATTCGCCGGTTACAAGAGATTGGCTGCTACCGCGGAATCCGCCATCGTCGCGGCCTGCCTGTACGTGGGCAGCGCACGAAAACGAATGCGCGCATCCGAAAGGGTCCCAAGCGGACCGTTGCCGGAAAGAAGAAGGCGAAGAAGTAGGAGCAACCATATGGCAAACAAACAGACCACCAAGGCTTCGGCCGGCAAGCCAAAGTCCAAAGAGAAGAAGAACGTTGTCCAGGGCATCGTGCATGTCCAGTCCACATTCAACAATACGATCGTCACGATATCGGACATGCAGGGCGCCGTGATCTCCTGGGCAAGTTCCGGCAGCGTTGGAATGTTCAAGGGTACGCGCAAAGGCACCCCGTTCGCCGCGCAGATCGCCTCCGAACAGGCCGCGCGTCGAGCTATGGATCATGGCCTCAGGCGCGTCGAGGTCTTTGTGAAGGGGCCGGGCGCCGGTCGGGAAACCGCTATACGCGCGCTGCAAGGCGTCGGTCTAGAGGTCACGCTCATTAAAGACGTGACACCTATACCGCACAACGGATGTCGGGCACCGAAGCGAAGGCGGGTCTAGCACAGCCTGCAACCAGTTCAAAGCAATGGTGGAGGAAGCGCGGCGTGTGTCGCGTGTAAACACCCGGGTTAGTCGCCGCGCCGAGCGTCTGTGCTGGCCCGTTACTTCGTGGCAACGGTAACGACGTACCACAAGGAGCATCATCTAAGAATGGCTGACAATCACGATCCCAGGTGTCGCCAATGCCGCCGGGAGGGCGTAAAGCTTTACCTCAAAGGCGACAAGTGCTACACCCGATGTACGATGGATAAGACGAGTCGCGACGGCAAGACCAAGTGGCGCGACAAGCCGCCCGGCATGCATGCGGCTCCCACGTTTCAAAAGAAGATGACCGAATATGGTGTGCAGCTCCGCGAAAAGCAGAAGCTCCGCCGGATCTATCGCGTCCTCGAAACTCCCTTTCGAAACTACCTTCGGGAGGCCCAGAACAGGCCAGGCGTTGCGGGCGAGAACCTGCTTCAACTGCTGGAGACCCGGCTGGACAACGTAATCTACCGGTTCGGCATGGCTGCATCTCGCGCGCAGGCTCGCCAGCTCGTCACCCACCGGCACTTTACCGTTAACGCCCACCGTGTGAACATTCCTTCGTATCTGCTCAAGCCTGGCGACGTCATCGGCGTACATGAAACCATGAATAAGAGCGGCGCAATTCGCGAAGCGCGCGATCGCGTTCACAAACGCGGTCTGCCGGTCTGGCTCGACTTCAATGTCAACACGCTCGAAGGCCGCGTAGTAGCACTGCCGAATCGCGATCAGATCGATACACAGGTTCGCGAACAGCTCATTATCGAATTCTACTCGCGCTAAGTGCTCGCGCCTTGCGGAGTGCCCGCCGACCGAGGGCCAAGGAGAGTGTGAACATGGAACTGAATATCCAGACGCTCGAAAGTAACCAGAGCTATGGCAAGTTCGTCATCGAGCCGCTGGAGCGTGGATATGGCGTGACGCTTGGGAATTCACTGCGGCGAGTGCTGTTGTCGTCCATTCCGGGCGCCGCCATTACGTCTGTTAAGATCGACAAGGTACTACATGAGTTCTCGACGATTCCCGGCGTAAAGGAAGACACGACGGAACTGCTGCTGAACTTGAAAGATCTCCACGTTAAAATCTTTCGCAACGGTACGGAACCAAAGCCCGACCCGAAGACGATCCGGATCGACGTGAAGGGCGAGGGCCGTGTTACCGGCGCGGACGTTGTCTGCCCGGATGACGTCGAGATCGTGAACCCTGAAGCCTATATCGCCACCATCTCAGACGAGGATGCGAGTTTGTCGATGGAGATGACGATCGAGATCAACAAGGGCTACGTCTTGCCCGACCGCCAGGAGAGGCGCAGTCAAATGACCATCGGCACTATCCCGATGGGCGCCGCCTTCACGCCCGTTCGCAAGGTGAACTATACCGTGGAGGCGACCCGCGTCCAATCTAACACGAACTTCGAACGTCTCGTGCTAGAAGTGTGGACCAATGGAACGATTCTGCCGGCCAACGCCATTAGCGAAGCGGCAAAGATCCTAAAAGCCTATTTCGACCTGTTCTCTACGTTCGAGCGCGAGCTGATTCCTGCACTTTCCGGGGGTGAGCCGGACCTTGAGCCGCAGGGCGAACCCGCTCCGTTCATCCGAATCGAAGAGCTGGATTTCTCTGTTCGAACCTACAACTGTCTGAAAAAAGCAAACATCCTGACGATACCCGATCTGGTCCAGTACACCGAAAGCGATCTGATGCAGATCCGGAATTTCGGACGCAAATCGCTAACGGAAGTACGGGAAAAGCTCTCGGCGCTGGGCCAGTCGCTCAAAGGCGGCACGACCATTAATGTGGACGAAGACGAGCCTGAGGCTGAAGCGGATCTAGACAGCGAATAGAGAGGGATTCACGGCAGGGAGCCGGCTGCAAAAGGCAATCCCGATGCCCGCGGTTCTCAGTCGGCAGAGCGCACGGATCGCGATTACCATGCCGCGACAATATGCATTTGCCAGGCTCGATTGTGAACTGCCTGGCACTCCTGGAGGATAACACTATGCGTCATCGAAGGGCGCTACGGAAATTTGGACTGCCAAGCGACCAGAGACGGGCGCTGCTCAAGGGCTTGACTCGCAGCATCTTGCTAAATGACCGCATCGTGACAACGGAGATCCGAGCGAAGGAAGTCCGGCCAATAGTGGAAAAGCTGGTCACGATGGCTCGCAAAGGCGGCACGGACGCTCCCGTCGCCATGCGGCTGCACACGCGTCGAATGGTCAGGCGCTATGTGGACAGCAACATCGATGAATTCGTGCGGGTCCAGGGCGAGGGCAAGAGCAAGAAGATAGCTCGCAACCCCTACTACGTAGTACCGCGACTGTTTGAAGTGATCGCGCCACGGTATGTCGGGCGCAGCGGCGGCTACACGCGCATCACCAAGGTCGGGTTTCGGCGGGGCGACGGTGCGCCCATGGTTCTTCTGGAGTTCGTCGAAGGCAATGTGGCTGAAGCTACTCCTGAGCCGGAAGTCGCGCCGGCGGCTAGCCGGAGGGGCCTGTTCGGGCTTGGGCGCGCCCGGAAGTAGCGCCACCGATAAAGACGTATCATGCGCAATTTCAAAGCTGTCATAGAATATGACGGCACAGATTTCCGGGGCTTCCAATGGCAGCACGAGTTGCGTACGGTTCAGATCGTCCTGGAACAGGCGATCGTGCTGCGTACGGGGACGCAATCGAGAGTCACTGCCGCGGGAAGGACCGATGCCGGCGTACATGCTCTCGGACAGGTTATAAGCTTCGTCGCGGATACGCAGATACCGGCTGAAAAGATGGCGCTCGCGTTGAACAGCGCACTCCCGATGGACGTATCCGTGCGATGCGTGCAGGATGCGTGCCCGGAGTTCAACGCTCGCTTCAAGGCATCGTCCCGCCGATATGCGTATCTGATCCTCAACCGGCGGACTCCATCGGCGATCTGGCGCAGATATTCGGGCTTTGCGACGAGGCCACTGGACATCTCCGCGATGCGGCAGGCTGCCGCGCTCTTAGTCGGCGAACAGGACTTTGCAGCGTTCACGAACGCACTGGAGCCGCATGAGCCGACATTTCGAGATGTGATTGAGTGCCATGTTTCCGCGTGGAGCGGACTGATCCTCGTCCGTATCGAGGCGAACGCGTTCCTGCGCGGAATGGTACGGAACATTGTTGGAACCTTGATGCAGATCGGCGCGGGAGCGTACGCTCCGGACCAGATCCGCGTGATCCAGGCATCGCGTAACCGCCAGATGGCGGGACCGTCGGCGCCTCCACAGGGACTCTGTCTATTAAAAGTGCGATATGGTGAGCGGAAGAACTACGCTCGCAGGGAGACTACTGAAGGAAAATGATGAAGACGACCATCTCGGCACGTCCGGAAGATATGGAGGAGTCGCGTATCTGGTACGTTATGGACGCGTCCGACAAGCCGCTTGGCCGCCTGGCGGTGGATGCCGCCAAGATTCTGCGTGGGAAGCACAAGCCGATTTTCACACCTCATGTGGACACCGGTGACCACGTCATTATTATCAATGCTGAGAAGGTTGTCATGACCGGCGGTACGAAAGGCAGCGAGAAGGTGTACCGTCATAGCGGGTGGCCGGGCGCCCTCAAGAGTGTCCAGCGCGAACATGAACTTGCCAAGCGGCCCGAGGAGGCGATCCGCCGTGTCGTCAGGGGAATGATCCCGCACAATAAGCTGGGTGACGCGATCATCAAGAAGCTAAAGGTCTATCGGGGCGCGGTTCATCCCCACGTCGCGCAACGGCCGATCGAATTCACAGGCGGCGTACAGAGCAGAGGAGTGAAGAAATAGTGAGCGACCTTGCACGCAACCGTTACTACGGCACGGGACATCGCAAAAATGCCGTTGCACGGGTCTGGATCGCGCCCGGGAGCGGCGTCGTACTGATAAATAGCCGGCCAGGCGACAAATATCTAGGACGCGCTGTACTATCCAAGATGGTACAGCAGCCATTCGACATCACGGATACCGTCGGCCGCTTCGATGTCATCGCGCTTTGCAAGGGCGGCGGACTTACCGGACAGGCAGGCGCCATTCGGCACGGAATATCAAAAGCGCTGCTCGAAGTGGACCCTGAGCTGCGGCCCCGTTTGCGCCGAACAGGACTCCTCACACGAGATCCACGGGTCAAGGAGCGAAAAAAGTACGGCCGCAAGAAAGCGCGCCGCGGCTTCCAGTTCAGCAAGCGGTAAGCCGGAGTGCAGCCGGAATTGTTCGCGGGAGTGGCTGCGGCAACGCCTCGTTCGTGGTCGGCGTGGATAGTGATGCGAGTGCGCCTGCGCCCCCTGATCGGCCCCGGCCGCGAAACGGAGATACCTGGTGGACTGTCCAATCGTCTGATATTCGCCGACAATGATAAGGGTGACGCCTGCCAACCCTACCTGGCCCATTCCGTCCGACCCATTTAATCCCTTCCTGCCGTTACGTAAGATCATAGTGACCGAGGAGGAATCGCGCTTGCTTGCTCTGTCCACGCCTTACGGTTGCCAAACGGTCGGCGCCGCGACGAACCGTTATCCCCGCACATGTCGAGCTGTCAGCCCATTGAGGCAGATAATCGCAGCTGCCTGCTGCGCTTTCGCGTTCACTGTCAGCGGAGCGCGCGCCGATGACACTCTTTCCTTCGAGCTGCCACCATCCGCGGAGGCTGTTGCCCAACGTGCCGCGGAGCAGGCCAGGCGGGCCGCGGACCGTGTGCGCGAGGCGCCGAAGCAGACGGATCGCAGCAGCCACCAGCAGCGCTTCTCCGCCTCCAGCCCCATGTCACGGACAAGCTATGCGTCTCGAGGCCAGACGAGCGACAACGAGCGCGTAGTTGGCCGCCTGGGACAGATTGAGCATCCGTCCGCTATTCACCGCAGCCAGAGCTCCCGGTCCGCGCGACTGAGCACGGTCCCCACCGGCACCTATCTCGCAATCCAATCCGAGGCGGGCAACTGGTATGGCATTCTTATGTCCGATGGGTCCCTGGGCTGGATACAGCGGCACAGCATTCATCTTCTAGATTATCAGGTTGTCTCCAACGGCTTTACGCAGGCACCCCAATCCGGCGCAGCTGTCGGCGATTACTCGGACGGATTGCCTTCCGGCAAAGCGATCTATTTCCGCGGCGACCCTCAGTCCCTGTTCCGCGAAGCATACCGCTACCTCGGAATACCCTACCACTTCGGGGGAAACGGCGCATCCGGCATCGATTGTTCCGCGTTTGTCATGAACGTCTTCCAGGCTTGCGGGTATCCCCTGCCCCGCCACAGCTCCGACCAGACTGCGTATGGACTTGCGGTTTCAAGGGATCAGCTGCAGCCAGGCGACAGGCTCTACTTCGGCAATTCATCGACGCGTAACATCACGCACACGGGGCTATACCTCGGAAGCAACTACTTTATCCATGCGTCTTCCAACTCTCATGCCGTCGCCATTAGTCAACTGAGCGAGCCCCTTTACGAACGAATGTACATATGCGCGCGCCGTTAGACGCGGGTCAGGATTGATTGCCGGTAACGGGCGCCCGCTGGCCGTCATGTCCGTCGATGACTGACGTGCGGCAGACGTCGCGAAAGTCGCAGCCGCGACAGTGAACGCCGGGCGTGGCTGCGACGCTGCCACGGCGCATATCCGTCGCAACCTTGATGGCGGAATTGGCAGCGGCGTTCAGCATCTCGGCAAACTGCTCCCTACTCAGCGGTTTAACGTTGCTGGGATCGTCGAACGGCATGAGCGGAGCGAATTGGCGTACATTCACGTGCTCCGCACGGTATATTCGGCGCCGGCCGCGCTCCCGCATCGAGTCGTAGCATGCGCCGGCGGCGGCAATGCCGAACAGGCGCTCCAGTGCCAGGAGTCCAAGCGGAATCTGCAGGCTTTCGCCCCGCAGAATGGCCGCAACCTCCGGCGGCCGGCCGGCCTCATACTCTACGATCAACCCTCTGAGCTTTGTATTGACGAGATCCACGCGGTCTATCGACCCGCATATCGATACCGACTCCTCGCTGCCGTCTCCGGTAACAACAAGCGGCTCGACGCATGAGAGCGGATCGGGAGCGACCGAGACCGCCGTCCGCCCGTAAGTGACGTGAAAATGCGTCGGCACCACGCCGAACTGCTCAGCGTATCGGGTTTCCCGCTCGGCGAATCCCAGTAGATCGTCGTTCAGGCGTCTCCGGAGGATATTGAGGTCGTGAGCCTCCAGGTCGAGCCGGCTGTCCTGTAGGCAAGAAGCCAGGCGCTGCCGCAGATCACCGTGGATCTCGTCCACTGTTTGCGATCTGCTCGTGCCGCTGCGCGTTCGCTGACGCTCGCGAAAGTAACGCCGCAGAATTGTATGAAGCAGCGCGGATAGCCTGTTGGGGTCCAGCCCATCGTTGTCCGCTGACAGGTTCAGCGTATGCCGTATCAGGTATCGAAAGGGGCAACTTGCGTACGTCTCAAGCTCCTGCGCGGTGTGGACCTTCCTACTGCCAACGAATTTGGCGCGCAGGAGGGGATCACTCAGGTCCGGCAGGCGGGGCAGACTGCGAGATTCGAGTACGGACCGCGCCTGGCCACCGGTCGTCGGGTCGCCAACGAGACGCTGCAGAGATCGGGCGGCTCGCAGGACCCTGTCTCCGCCTTGCTCCGCATGACGGTGAACGTCGAACAGATCCGCGCAAGCGGATAGCAGTGACTCTTCAGCCGTAGACGAATCACCCGGTCGCGGCGCCACATCTGCCAGCGTCTGGACGATAACATCCACCTCCGCCGCACGCCGGCCCGGATGAGATTTATTGGGACCAGTTCCCTGCCCGCTCACCGTTTCCATCGCGGATGTCTCCGAGTCGAACACGGCGCGCAGCTCGTCGAGAAAGAAGGACGGCAGCGTATCCTTCTCATGAGCGGCGCGTGGATATGATAGCAACAGATAGTCACGCGGAGCCGTCACGGCGAGGTAGAACAGTAGGCGTTCATCGTCGGTCTGCAGTCTCATCTCCTCGAGTTCGATCCCGCTCCATTCCCGCAGCATTCGCCGCTCATCATCTCGAACAAATGGATCCTCGGCAACGCGCCGCGGAAACTGCCGCTCCGTGAGTCCCATGACGGCACACACTCGAGTCGGAGGTCCGTGCGAAGCCTCGGGCCCGACGAGGCGGACCCTCCGCTCTCCTTCGCTTGCCGGCACGGCCCCGGAGTTCTCCCACAAGTCGTGTATCGCCTCATGAAATTGATTAAATGAGATGGCGCTTGCCTGCTGCATATCGGCAAGCTGTTCCAGGGCCTGCAGCGCGTGCATACCCTCCGCAAGCGCGACCCCATCCCGATCAAATCCATCCTGGCGGCCCCCGTCTATACGGTCGCAAAGGCCGAAAATTACGACAATATCGCGGATGACCTCGGC
>JBBQVV010000315.1:0-8580 GCA_038211235.1 Chthonomonadales bacterium
GATCGTCTCCCCGTCGCTGCTCGGCCCTTGAACCAGGTCCTGGCGCGGCAGACGATACGCCTCCCTGAACGGGGCGTTAAGTCGAGTCAGTGCATGCTCCTGTCCGTCGGAATCCCTCAGCACGATCTCCGGAGGCGACTCCGCGCTCTCTTGAACCCAAACAGATCGACCGGATTCACGGTGGACAGACAGATCCCGGCGATCGGCTGAAGCCGACGTAAGCTGCCCGGCGGAACTACCGCCGCCTCTCCGCGAGCTGTATCCGCCGGCCCTCACGCTCTCTCCTAAGAGTGCGTATAGGTGAGTTTGTGTACCGACCGCGACCAGTGCGAAGATTTCCGGAGAGTCGTCCATCCACTCGAATGAGGTGACATCCCGGTCGAGGCCGGACACCTGTTTGCATTCGGTCATCCCTGGCGCTTCGATCCTTTGCCTGGCGTACCGGATATCGTAGTGCAGCGGGCTGCCCGACCTCGGCGCCTTGGTCTCACGTTCAGGTTCGGCGCAGGCGTCTGGCTGCGCTGCCAGTTCCGCGACGGTTGGCGCCTCGGCAACGTACAACGACTCGCGCGAAAAGGAGACCTGCGGATCATGCCACGACATGAACGCTATGTGCGTCCCCGATGGAGACCAGCGCAGCCGATACTTTCCACCATCGCGCCGGATGATCTTCACCGGGGGGCCGCCTTCCAGCCCGCACATATAGAGGTCGGCGATATGGTAGTCGTTGTCTTCGCCGGTGTAGTTCGTCAGGTACGCAAGGCGCTCACCGTCCGGCGCAACTGCAAACGCCTGGACGCCATAGTCGGCTGCGAACAGCAACCGGGGCTTGCGCTCTTCGACATCCACGATCCAGAACTGGCGCGGCCTGGGGTCGTCGTGCTCAACAATCGGATCGGCCCTGTGACGAATGAGCTCTCTGTGAGCGCCTTCTGCAGCGCGCGATCGAGCGGCCGGAGTCAAATAGATCAACGCGCACGCGTCGGGAGTCCAGGCAAAGTCCAGAATCTCCTCCTTCACGTTGGTGACCCTGCGCGCCTCGCCGCCGTCCAGCGGCAGCACCCAGATCTGCGCTACCGGCTCGATCTCGTCGTCCTCGGGTTCCGCGACCACGCTCATGTCAGGGCGAACGGACAGAAAGGCTAGAAAGCGCCCGTCGGGCGACCATAGCGGATCGCTTTCGCCCTCGGCGGAAACCGTCAACTGCCGCGTCAGCTCCTCGGGAGTCAGAGTCTGGTCTTCCTCAGCGCGCGCGGCGTGATGGCCGGCCGTGATGCGCTCCGCATCTTCGTCTCGCCGCGACGCGATCTCGTTTTCGGGTGGCAGCCATTCGGTGATCCAGACGTGCGATATCCACCGGCTCTCCTCGAAGTCCGCTTCGGCGACTGTGAAAGCAACGCGCTGGCCATCGGGATGGATCTGAGGATCGCTGAGCCTCTTGACCTCGAGGAGCGCGCGAGGAGTTACATGCTGTGAGGGTAAGGGGCGCTCGCTCTCTAAGTGGGCCGGTCTGTGCTTCGTCATGGCGCTAGTATGTACGAACCGAAGCCGATAACGCAAACGCATCGTATCTACCTGGTAGCGAGGTTCCCGACTGACAAGCCCGAAGCGAGCGCTTGCCAAGGATTTCGTCCGCGCGATACGCGGCGCGTAATCTGCAGAAACGAACTCCGCCAACTGAGCCGTACAGAATAGGAAGACAGTGAGGATTTGCCGGAAGGCTTCGGCAACCGAGCTATGATGTTATACCCGGGAGGTAGAGGTGCAGTCCCCAAGCTGGATCATGTGGAACCTGTTCCTGTCGTCCATTCCCGTTGGGCTTGCCTATCTTTGGACCTATTGCGTCCGCAGATATTCGCTCAAACGGAGAGGTGTTCACTGGGTCGCGTTCCTTCCCATTGTGATAATGTGGATCGCTTTCCTTCCGAACACATGCTATCTTTTGACGGAATGGCGCCATTTCCTGTTTGGCGAGCACTTCATTGCCGCGCGAGACTCGGTTTCAACCGATCATAGCTGGCTCCGAGTCGCGAAACAGGGCTTCTTCTTCATGTGCTACAGCGGATTTGGCGTGCTGACTTTGGTATTCGCAATCCGACCGGCCGAAGAGCTGCTGAAGAAGCTCCACGTGCAAAAGGCGCTCTGGATGGTACCTCTGTTCCTACTCACTTCCCTGGGTGTCTACCTTGGCTTGATCGTCCGCTTGAACTCATGGGAGATTGTCACCCGACCGGCGGAGGTATGGCACATGATCGTACATGCCGCTTCCAGCGCTCTTCTCATGAAGACAATCGTGATCTTCGCGTTCCTGCTGTGGATCTGCTATGAGATCGCCAACATGTGGGCGGACGGCCTGATGCTGAGGATCCGGCAGAAACGGATCCTCTGACCATAAACCTGATTGGCGATGCTGGAGGCTTGATTGTCGGCCTGAGCACGTCGAACGGGTGCCGGCCATATTGCGGCTGCAGGCGCATCGAGTGATCGGAATGGGTTTTAGAAGGAGCACGGGACCTTGTCACGCTCGCTGGGCATTGGGATTCTCTCGTTCGCGCATGGACACGTCAATTCGTATGCAAATGAGATCAGAAGCTGCGAAGACGCGCGTTTGATCGCCTGCTGGGACGACGACGCGGTGCGAGGACAGAAAAACGCCGGAAACTATGGCATCCCGTTCGAACCCGGTCTCGCCACCATTCTCGCGCGCAAAGAGATCGATTGCGTCATGATCGCCAGCGAGACCAACAAGCATACGGACCTGTCGATAGCGGCCATGGAAGCAGGAAAGGGAGTTCTTCTTCAGAAGCCGATGGCCATTTCGCTTGCCGACTGCGACCGGATAATCGCAGCTGTACAGCGAACCGGCGTGTGGTTCAGCCTTGCGTTCCAGATGCGATGCGACCCGCAGAATATCGCGATGCGAAGGCTGTTGCGCGAAGGCGCCATTGGACGCGTCGGCATGATCCGGCGCCGGCATTGCATCCCCGTGCTATTTAACAAGGCGTTTGTTGAGGGACCCAGCAAGTGGCACATCAGCGCCGAGGCCAATAAGGGTATGTTCTTCGACGACGCGACTCACGCGCTCGACTGGCTCTATTGGACCACCGGGCGTAGGCCGGTGTCGGTAATTGCGGAAATCGACAACGTCCTGACGGACGTTGCTCCGGATGACACCGGAATCGCCGTCTTCCGGTTCGATGACGGAATGTTTGCCGAGGTCATGAACACGAGCGTAACGCTGGCGGGGGAGAACACTACGGAGATCTACGGGGATCGTGGCGTGATCATACAGAATCACGGCGACTCTCCATCGTGCAGCATCGTTCCACCACATGCAATCGGCGTGAAGATCTATCAGACTTCCAGCGCGTCTGAGGGATGGCGGGATCTCGGAATTCCCATCCCGCGGTCACACGGCGAACGGATCGCGGGAGTTGCGCGCCCCTTTGTCGACGCATTCAAGAGTGGGACGCCGATGTGCACTGCCGAGGACGGCCGGGTTTCGGTGGAGATGTGCCTCGCGTGCTACCGATCCGCGGAGTTGGGAAGGCGCGTGTCGTTCCCGTTCGAGGAGTCTACAGGCGAATCGCCCGATGCAGCCGGCTTAGCGGACCCTTCGCTCTGAATATGAAGCGGGTGCTCGTGAGCGAACATGTACCCTCTCGTTCGCGCCGCCAGAATGGCTCCCTGATCCGTCCCGATCGCCTTGACCTCCTTGCGTGCCTCCTGGTTCCGCAGCTCGGCGCGGCGAAGCGTGCGCTCTAGCGCGTCGTTTTCGCCGTGCAGGCGAGATGCCTGCTCCAGCGGCCCGGCGACTTGAAGTCCGAGCCAACCGCAGGCCATGCAGATCGCCAGTCCGCAGAACATCATGGCGGACGGGATGCCTGCCTGATTGCGCGGTTTCGACGCCGAGGGGCGAGATTCGATAGATTTCACTTTTTACCTCTGCTTTTCGGGCCACCTACTTCAGATTGTAGAAGGCGCGGCGTCCGGCGTATGCCGCGCCATCTCCAAGCTCCTCTTCAATTCGCAGCAGTTGATTATACTTGGCGACGCGGTCTGTCCGGTTCGGCGCGCCGGTCTTGATCTGTCCGGCGTTAGTTGCGACAACGATATCGGCGATGGTCGAATCCTCGGTCTCGCCCGATCGATGCGAGATGACGGCCGTATATCCCGCGCGCTTGGCCATCTCTATTGCGTTCAGGGTTTCGGTTAGCGTCCCGATCTGGTTTACCTTGATCAGGATCGAATTTGTCGTTCCGGCTTGAATGCCGCGCTCAAGCCGCACTGTATTCGTAACGAACAGGTCGTCCCCGACAAGCTGCACGTGTCCGCCAATGCGATCTGTCAGCAACTTCCAGGTGTCCCAATCGTCCTCGGCACAGCCGTCCTCGATTGACAGGATAGGATATTTGTCGACCCAACGCGCATAATAATCGACGATCTCGGGTCCCGTCAATACTCTTCCCTCGCCTCGCAGATTGTACTTTCCATCCTCGAAAAGCTCCGTAGCAGCGCAGTCGATCGCAAGATAGACGTCTTCGCCCGCTTGAAAGCCCGCCTGGGCGATCGCCTCGACAATGACCTCGATCGCCTCCTCATTGCTGGAGAGATTGGGCGCGAAGCCTCCTTCGTCGCCATAGGCGGTCGCAAGATCACGACCCTTCAGTACTTTTCGCAGCGCGTGAAATATCTCGGAACCCATTCGCAAAGCTTCTGAGAAGGTTTCGGCGCCGACCGGCATCACCATGAACTCCTGAAGGTCCACGTTGCTATCGGCATGCTTGCCGCCATTCAGGATGTTCAACATTGGGACGGGCAGCATATGCGCGTTGACTCCGCCAATATACTGGTAGAGTGGAAGGCCGAGCGAGGTCGAGGCCGCCTTGGCTACCGCGAGCGACACCGCCAGTATTGCGTTGGCGCCGAGGTTGTTCTTATTATCCGTCCCGTCCATATCGATCATTCTCAGATCGATCGAACGCTGGTCCGTCGCGTCCAGATCGATGATCTCGGGACTTATCTTGTCGTTGACGTTGTCGATAGCCGTGAGGACTCCCTTGCCCCCATATCTTCCCTTGTCGCCGTCGCGCAGCTCCATGGCCTCGTGTGCTCCGGTAGAAGCGCCCGATGGGACGGATGCGCGGCCCTGGCTTCCGTCTTCGAGGATAACGTCCACCTCGATGGTCGGATTACCACGAGAATCGAGTATTTCACGGGCTATCACGTCGTCGATGCTTAATCCCACTTCGTCGCTCCTTCGCCATAGCTCGCGTCAATCGTTAGTGGGTATCACACCCAGCCGACACGCTGTTCTTCTGTTTGTCCTCAGATTGGCGGCCGCCAGCCTGTAGGAAGTATTATGACATACCGGGCGCCCCGGCTAGACTACCAGGTTTATCGATGCATGCGATATACGAAATCAAACGATGGGTTGGCACGGAGGCGCTAACCGGCGCCTGGACACAACCCGGGCACGGCAGGCCGATCCTTGTATTATTCGTCCATCGGCTCGGCGGGAGACGGGGATCCCACCCTTCTGGTGCAATTGTTCGCTTCGTGAATAGTCGGGGCGGTACGGTTCTCGAGAGGCGACGATGCAGAGCTATTCGCCTATCGAGCGAGACTTGGAGAGGTGATCCTCGCCGGCGTTCGGGAAATACGCCGCCCCGAGCTTCTGTCCAGGGCTTCCTTCTCGCGAGTTAACTATGACGCCACGGCCCTGTGACACGGCGCCATCGCCGACTCGTTCAGCGGGGGCGCCGACAGCAGGTCCAATGTGAGCGAGAGGTATTCGGTGCGCGGCAGGCATATCCGTGGCCTTCGGCAGATGAATCTCGACGATTCCGTTGCTGAAATGCGCGCGCGCAGATTCCGGAGAGATCGCGACATGCAGTGTATAAATGAAGTGGTAGTGTTCATGGGCAGAGAGCCGGCTCCGCCGGTGCTGCCTAATTGCGGAATCCGCAATACCCGTATCTGAGCGCTGCCGTGGTGTGGGCAAGTCGGCAGTAAGCGTAACCGTGTGAGGAGTCGCATCAATGCGGACTTTGTCGGGTTCCGCCCCAGGAACCGCGGCGTGGATGAGAAACTCGCGGTCGTTCTCATAGATATCCAGTTCGGGCTCGATACCTGGCCTGCTCGTGCGTTCCGGCACGAGGCTTGGCCGGCCCATGAGCCGGGCGGCCAGTACGTCGATTCGCTTGTGAATCTCCTGCAGTTCCAGCAAAGCATCCGAGATGGCTGCCGGATCCTCACCTTGAATGAATGGCTCGGCTGCAGTCTCCGTCGCGCTATCGCCGCCCGCCGTTTGTTCCATCTTCTCCTCCGACCGTCGGCCGGCCCGCGGGTACTTGAACTTTCGAGTGATTACCGGTTATACTTAGGCCAGTATACGAACGGACACTGGGAACGTTTGCACGCCGGAAACGGTGGGTTGCCGGAAGGACATCGGATATTGCAGGCCGAATGCTCCCCTGACCGTAACCCAAATTGATCCGGCGGTTACCTCAAGAGCGCGTGGATCTGGGTGCGACCGCGGAGAACTTTCAAGAGTTATGCAGATGGTTGAACTGAAGCCCTGGCGGAACGGCCTGCTGCAAGAGATCCTGGTGGCCATTCCCTCCGCCGGCGAGTGGAACGAGGCGTGGTCGCGCGTTGAAACACTTCTCGAAGAGGCGAAGATCTCCGCGTCGCTAGCGGGCGCACAGCTAACCATCGATCTCGGTATGCGTCCCGTTCCGTTGAGCGATCTAGAGTGGCTTGTCGACCGTATTCGGACGCAGTTTAGTCTTCATACCGTTGCGATCGTCGCTACGGAGACCGTTACCCGGGACGCCGCGAAGCACCTAGGGCTCAATGCCTATCTGATGCTTCCGGGTGGAGATAAGTCCGAGGCAGACACAGGCGCAAAGAACAATGCGCTATACCTTCCGCAGACCATCCGATCCGGACAGCGGATCGTCCACGACAGTCACCTGATTATCGGCGGCGACGTGAATGCGGGCGCCGAAGTGATCGCGGCGGGTGATATTATCATCGCCGGGACGCTTCGTGGCCTTGCGCATGCCGGGTGCGGTGGCGACGAGACGGCACGAATCATCGCGGGCTGCATGCGGCCACATCAGCTCCGAATCGCTTCCGAGATTGCACGGTCGCCCGAAGAGGCGGCCAAATCGTCCGCCGCGCAGCGCCGACCGGAAGTGGCCAGAATAGAAGGCGGCGCCATTCAGGTGTTCCTAGTCTAGCCCCGCTTTCGGCCCTCACCCTAGAACTATCTTGTCCAAGCCGCTTCATATGGCACGCGCCGGGCCGCGTTCGGCGGAAGGCCGAGGTTGCGAATACCAAGCGCGCAGGTTCGGCACTCCAGGCCCCGGAAGCGCTTTCATCGCGACATAAGCTCGTCCAAATCAGCCCATCAGGTAGCAGGGAGATTAACAGAATACATGAGCCAAGCATGCAGGGTGATCGTTATCACATCTGGAAAGGGGGGAGTCGGAAAGACGACTACCACCGCCAATATTGGCGCCGCGCTCGCGAATCTGGACGAGAAAGTTGCGCTTCTGGACACGGACATCGGCCTGCGCAATCTCGACCTAGCTCTCGGCCTTGAGAATCGCATTGTCTACGATATCGTGGACGTAGTCGAAGGTAGAGCAAAGTTGAGGCAGGCGCTTATAAAGGACAAGCGCAACCCAAACCTGGCGCTTCTTCCTGCCGCACAGACTCGCGATAAGAGCGCTGTGAACATTCGGCAGATGCAGCAGGTAGTCGATGAGGTCAAAGCGGAGGGTTTCACATTCATACTTATCGATTGCCCGGCCGGCATCGAACAGGGTTTTAAGAACGCTACCGCCGGAGCGACCGAGGCCATCGTGATTACGAATCCGGAAATGGCAGCCGTGCGCGACGCCGATCGCATCATCGGGCTGCTTGAGGCGCAAGAGCTGCGCAACCCCATGCTGATCGTCAACCGTCTTCGAACGAAAATGGTCAAAAACCAGGAAGCGCTGAGCGTCGAGGACGTTCAGGAGGTACTGGGACACTCCGTGAGACTGGTCGGGATCGTGCCAGAGGACGAGGCGATCATCACTTCCACAAACCGGGGCGAGCCGGTTGCCCTTGCCGACGGAAGCTTATCGGGCCAGGCATTCCGCGATATCGCTCGGCGCCTAAAGGGCGAGGACGTTCCGTTCCTCGATCTAGAAGAGAAGACGGGCTTTTTCGACCGTATCATGCAGCTATTCGGTGCCAAGCGCTAAACCGGGGGAGACACTCAATGCTCTTGAGAGAAATGATCGATCGTCTGCTGGGGCGCCCTGAAAAAAATACGCGCGGTGTCGCGCGGGATCGATTGAAACTGGTATTGATGCAGGACCGCGCCGCGCTGCCCGCAGCAACCATGGAGCTGATTCGCAAAGAGATACTTCAGGTGCTCGCAAAGTACATTGATATCGATGAGGCATCCCTGGACGTAAGTGTGGAGCGCGCCGACGATGCTGTCGCACTGATTGCCAACATCCCGATACGGGGTTTCCGCAAGGACGTCCCCGGACCCGCGGCATAATGGCCCGGCACTGG
>JBBQVV010000316.1:0-8578 GCA_038211235.1 Chthonomonadales bacterium
GCAGCATCTCGCGCTCCTCTTCACGGTAGATCAGGTTCAAGTGATCCTGCATCGAGACGAAGCGGGTCCACCCATGCTTCTCGGCGACGTGCAGCGCCTTCTGGAACTGCCACGCGAACATGGCGGAGGCCCCGATGTAGCGGACCTTGCCTGCCCTCACGGCATCGTGCAGCGCTTCCATCGTCTCCTCGATGGGGGTCTGGTAGTCCCAGCGGTGGATCTGGTAGAGATCTACATAGTCCGTCTCAAGCCGCTTCAAACTCTTGTCGATCTCGCTCAGGATCGCCTTGCGGGACAGGCCAGCGCCATTCGGTCCGTCGTGCATTCTGCCGTGGGCCTTGGTGGCGATGACGACCTCATCCCGATTCGCGAACTCCTTCAAAGCGCGCCCGAGAATATCCTCGCTCTTTCCGATGGAATAGACGTTGGCCGTATCGAAGAAGTTGATCCCGAGCTCCAGGGCTTTCTGGATGATCGGCCGGCTGTCTTCCTCATTGAGCACCCACTTATGAACCCAACGCTCCGCGTCCCCGAATCCCATGCAGCCGAGGCAGATTCGAGACACATCCATTCCGGTGTTGCCCAGCTTGGCGTACTCCATTCGGTCCATCTCTCCTTCCGTCACCTGCGACATCCACGCTGGCCCCACATAGTAAGACCCTACTCATCTACGAAGCTCCGTTGTGCTCGCGTCGCCTCTCGTGGTAAGTCGATCCGGCGGTCGGTTCATTCACGCCGCAAAAGCTGCGCAACTCCTTCCATCTCTGGACTTGCCGCCGCACGGATGGCGGCGCGCAGGCTGTCCAGGTCCCAATCCCCATCGTGTCGCACGCCGTTGATGAAAAACGTGGGTGTGCCGCGGACACCGCTCACAACCCCATCGTGCACACTCTGCCTCACCTTCTCGCGATAGGCGCCGTGCTCGAGAGCGGCAGCGACCTTTCGGGTATCCAGCCCCAGCAACGCTGAGGAGGCAAGCAGATTGGCGTCATCGAGCTTCCGTTGATTACTCAGCAGATGCTCGTGCATCTCCCAGAAGTGCCCCTGCGCTCCCGCCGCCTCTGCCGCCTCTGCGGCGCGCTGCGCTGGAGAATGTCCGTTTGTATGTGGAAAGTGGCGGTAGACCAGGCGCAGCGTCGGCCTATTCTCGTGTTGCTCCTTGAGCAGCGCCAACATGATGGCAAGCGCCTGACGGCAGTGCGGGCAGTCATAGCTGCCATACTCTACCAGGGTGATCTCCGCATTCCTTGGTCCAATGAAATGGTCGTCCGACCCGACCGGCGTTGCTAAATGAGCCATAATAACCTTCCTCGCGGTGTTCGATATTGTCGCGCGCGCTGGCTGTTACCCCTCGGTGATCAACGGGGTCAGGCGCGCTCCTCGCCCTTCTATCCTATTCTACGCCTGAGAGACGGCAAGGTGATACAATAATGCTCGACTATCACTGGCCGATCCTACAGACTTTCCAGTAACCGTGCAGGGTCGCCAGGGAACCGGATATAATCGGATATGGTGAACGACTCACGCGCACTCTTGCCCAAAGGGGCCGCAAACTACACAGCACTGAGGGCGAAACTCAACCAAGTGGCTTGTAACTCCGGTGCTGCAAACATTGGCAAATGCCAAAAGCTCCACGCCTTCAGGGTCGTTACGGCGGCGCTGGGAGCCGTGGCGGCCTGGTTCGCGGCGCCTGAGCCTTTAGCCGGCGCACAAGGGATTGCGATGCAGGTTCCCTCGGGCGCTTCGGAGAGGAAGAGCGCGCCATGGAACGTGCCGCCACTTAAGGGTGCGTTCAAAGGCAAGTTCCTCATTGGCGCCGCGCTGAACTATCCGGCCCTGCAGGGCAGGGCGCCCATGGAGGTGGCCATCGCCACCAGGCACTTCAATGCCATCACGCCGGCAAACAGCATGAAGCCGGATGCGCTTCAGCGGACCGAAGGCCAGTTTACCTTTGCGGATGGGGATCGCCTCGTTGAAATCGGTGAGAAATGCGGCGCGACTCCAATTGGTCACGTGCTGGTCTGGCACGAGCAGACGCCGGCCTGGTTTTTCCACGGGCCCGAGGGTCAGCCGGTGAGCCGTACACTGGCGCTCGCGCGCCTGCGCCGGCACATCGCTACCGTGGTGGACCACTTTAAGGGTCGAGTCAAGCAGTGGGACGTCGTAAATGAGGCCCTGAGCGATTCCCCGGGTGAGCTGCTGCGCCAGACTCCCTGGCTGAAGGCGATCGGCGAGGATTACATTGCCGAGGCGTTCCGCGCCGCCCATAATGCGGATCCTGACGCAATCCTTATCTATAACGACTACAACATCGAGCTGCCCTATAAACGGCCGAAGGCGCTGCAGCTGCTGAAGTCGCTGCTGGATCAGAAAGTGCCCATTCATGCGGTAGGCATTCAGTGCCACTGGCGGCTGGACTTTCCCGATTTCGCTGAAGTCGAAAAAGCCATCCAGCAATTTGGCGCGCTGGGTCTCAGGGTCATGATTACCGAACTGGACATCGGCGTACTGCCAACGAGGTATCAGGGCGCTGATATCTCGACGACGGAGACCATGACGGCGGAACAACAGGCAGTCATGAACCCTTACACCCATGGACTGCCCGAAGATGTGGCCCGGAAGCACGCCGAACGTTACCGGCAGGCGCTCGAGATGTTCCTGCGGCACACGGATGTCATTGGTCGTGTCACGGTGTGGGGCACACATGACGGCGAATCCTGGCTCAACAACTTTCCGGTACGAGGACGCACGGATTATCCGCTCCTATTCGACCGTGAGGGCAGGCCCAAGCCGGCGTTTTTCGCCGTCCGGGAGTCGACATCGCATTGAGGTCCCACTGTGACAGTACACCAATGATCATCGAATTCAACGGAATAATCTGGTACTGGCATGGTCCAGCCCCATGGTACTTCGTAACCGTTCCGGCGGAGCAATACTCCGCCCTGAAAGCCATGTCGGAACTCGTGACTTATGGATGGGGAATGATCCCGGCAACGGTCCGGATCGGCGAAACCGAGTGGGAGACCTCCTTGTTTCACAAAGATGGCAGCTACGTTGTGCCCATCAAAGCAAGTGTCCGAAAAGCGGAACACCTTGAGGAAGACGACGAGGTGACCTTGCGACTCGCAGTTCGTTAGGCTCGGCATCCGTCGTAACTGTCGTACAATGAGCATCGTACGCGAGCCGACGTCCCGTCGGCTCCTGATCTTGTGCCGCGGAAAGGAAGAGCTCACTTGAAGAATGAGACATTTGCGAGTCGCGTCGCCGGCGCCGCGGCTGCGGCAGCCCTATTGAGCCTCGCAATACCCGTGGGCGCGCAGGAGGCCGTCATTCCCGTCTGGCCCGGCGCGGCTCCGGGCTCGGAGGCGTGGGACTGGTCAGAGCGGGACGTCACCACACCGAACGGCATGCCGATGGCGCTGGTTGTAGTGAAGCCCGTTCTTCTGCACTACCCGGCCGACCGCGGCAGAGCGGTCGGCACTGCCATGATCGTTGCGCCGGGGGGTGGCTTCCGCACCTTGATGATGAGCTATGAGGGGGTGGATGTTGCAAGGAAGCTCAACTCCATGGGGATCGACGCCTTCGTCTTGAAGTACCGGCTCCTCTACACCGGCCCGGGCGCGCCGCCGGAGCGGGCGGAGCCTTCCCGTGCCGGGGAACGCCCCCGAAAGTATTCGGTGACCGGAGATTACAAGGCTCAGTCGGGGCAGGACTTGACCGCGTTGGCAGCCGCCGATGGGCGACAGGCTGTCAGGCTGGTGCGCGACCGGGCAGCAGAATTCGGCGTCCGGCCCAACCGGATCGGGATGATAGGGTTCTCGGCGGGCGGTGCGGTCACCTCGGAGTCGCTCTTCGGCCCGGCGGCGACGCGGCCGGACTTCGCGGCGATCATCTATGGAGTCGGGGAGATTCACGAGGCGCCAAGTCCGGCGCCGGCCCTTTTCCTCGCGGTCGCCTCGGACGATGCACTCGCGATCGATCGGACCGTGGAGCTGTTCGTGTCCTACCGCAAAGCCCGGGGGCATGCCGAACTGCACATCTTCCAGATGGGAGCGCACGGCTTTGTGAATAAGGGCGGCGGGGCAGACCACTACCTGGACCGGCTGCAGGAGTGGCTTGGCGCCAACAAGCTGCTGACGAAGCTCGCGGACTGAGTGGGGCCGACGAGGTCCCAATCTCCGTGCGACGTCGTGCGGCTTCAGCCTGGCGCGAACCGACGCACAATTGCCGTTACCAATCTCTGGGTCAATCGCCCGATTGGGGATCAGCAGCCGAACGCCGATAGCCACGCGACGCGAGGAAGAACATCTGATCTTCGAACGCGTCGGAGCTTAATGGCCAGCCGTGAGTGAAAACCACGGCATGTCGCGAGCCCAATTCTTGAAGTAGAGTTGCGTTCCGTCCGCTGTGGTGATCGTGCTCATGATGAGGTCTCCTTCGTGGGAATTGAGTTGGGAAGAGATCGACCCCAACGAGCGTGGTCATGTCTTGTGGAGTGGCCCTACCATGGCATTATACCGGGTCGCACTTCCCCGTCGTCCCGTTCCCCGAAAACCGTCTCGCCTGGCGTTTCGGCGTTCAATGTGCACTCAGATCGTTCGTTTACGCAGCCGTGCCAGTGGATTTCGCGTTTGTCGAGGATGCGGAAGTGGGGCGTAGGTGTTCATAGAGACTGCAGTCGCGCACGATGACCACCTAACCGTGTCGCTCTGGAGGAGAAGGCGCCCGTGCCGCCGAACGCTCGACCATAGCTCGATTGTCCCCGATTCGACAGAATCAAAGGGCGGAAACCCGGATGGGCCTCCGCCCTGGATTGATTGACTTCCTCACCGCGGCACGACAGAAATTCAAACAGTTGATCGGAAGCGATGAACCGCTAGACAGCAGCGATATTGATACCGCTCTCCGCCAGTTGCGTTAGCTTTTGGTCCGTCTGCTCCTCTTCATCAAGGGTCTTCTGCAGCAGTTTCTGGGCTGCAGATTCGCCCAATAGTTTCGCATAAGTGCGAACGACCCCATAGCCGGCTATTTCGTAATGCTCCACATGTTGGGCCGCCGCGATGAGTCCTGCGTCCAGAACCTCCGGATCGGCGTCTTCCTTGAGCAATTCAGAGCCCTCGGCAAGCACGCCCTCCATCCCTTTGCAGTGTTTGCCTTTCGGGGACTTCCCAACCGTATCGAAGATCTTCTCCAGTCGGGACACATGCTCGCGCGTCTGACTAAGATGCTCCTCGAATCCCGCTTTGAGTGCGGGGGAAGCCGCCGCTTTCACCATCCTAGGCAGCGCTTTCAGGATCTGATTTTCCGCGCTGTAGAGATCCTTCAACTCCTCGAAGTAAAGGTCTTTCAAAGTTTCCAATTTCATCTGTTGTGTTCCTTCTGAGTCTTGTCGGTTCGCCATCCAGCGTGCGACTTAAGCTCGCTAAGTGAACCATTGAAAGGTCGTGAACGGGCGATATCACAAATCAGCGAGAACGTGTGACATCGCCCGACCGGGAGCGCATGGCACCGTTGGCGCCACTACAGCACGGCCTTGCCCGTCTTGTCATCTATCCTGTCACCGGTGACGGCGTCGGCGGTCTTCTCGCTTATACCGCGCGTGTCCGGCGATCCGTCGATGTCACGGCCACCGGTTTGAATCCCCGGCAAACTCTGGTGAGCGTGGTCATACATTCGCACGCTTGCCGGCTGACTGTAGGGCGAGGGCGCCGGTAGCGAGACGGGCTGCTCGTATTGGGCAGCTCTCTCATCGATGTTTACAGCGCCGGCTCTGCTGAGCAGATCCGCCGCACGGTTTGCCATGTCGTCCTGTGACTTAATCGCGAGAAGCGTTCCGCCGCGGCGCACGCCTTCATAGTAGTGCGCCGCATCCTCCGCCGGCACGCCGACATGGGTCAGTGCTCCAATCAGTCCGCCCGCAACCGCCCCAACGCCTGCGCCATAGATCATTCCCATCAGCCAGCCGGCGCCCGCTATCCATCCCAGACCCGGAATCGCGAATGCGGTCAGACCCAGAATGAGGCCCGCCACACCGCCGATCTCCGCGCCGACGACCGCATCGCGTCCGATCGCATGCTCGGTGGCTGTGGTTCCAGACGGGGCAACGTTCGCCGTATGTTTTTCACCTTCGTTATTTGCGACCAGGCTAATGTCGTCCTGCGGTATTCCCGCGCGCTCGAGGTCGAGCGCTGCACTCTTCGCCTGTAGCATATCATCGAACAAACCAACTACTGTTTTCAAAGGTCTCTCCTTCGTGGGATGCCTGCTGGCTGTGCATCAGGCGAAGTGGGGCCACCTCTTGATGGCCCGACAGGTGAGTAGGCATGGCCGTCTTCGACGTCTGTCATAGAGGTCGGCTGTAATGTGATGGTGCCCGGCCGACTATTCGTGGGCGTCGCGGAACTGCGCCAGGCCCTGTAGAGCAGGAAGCCGACAATGCACACGACCAGCAAGACGACCACGATCGCCAGAGGCGGCGGTGATTTGCGCTCAGGTCGATCATAGATTTTTACGTTTGGCGCTGGCTTGTCAGGCATGACATGGACTTTCTCCGCTCCAATTCGACGCTGCGCTTCAGCAGAACGGCGAACAGTGCGACGAGTATCGATTTACACTAGAGTGAACGGGCGGAAAGAAGGTGTTATGTGTCTCTGAAACGCTTCTTTGCCTGCTTCACAACTAGTCCGCGGCCGGCGATCTTGCCAGCTTGTGAAGCAGCCAACAGACGGAGTACAACCCCAGGCAGTTCCCGAAATATTGCTTTCGGAAAACGAGTTCTTGATGGTTGTCGCGAACTGCCGTCCGGTATCGGTATTCCCGTCCGACCGGCGCGGCTCGATCTCTCTATATGCGCGCACGCGCTATAGCATCCGACCACTTCCGTGTACCGAATACGCTCAACGAGGAGCGCTTTGCCGTGCGTCCTCCTGGACCCGCTCGTCTAACGCTTCGCGTGCCGAGGGTAGTTGCGAACCCTCAAGGTACACTGTCTCAGCTCTCATTCTCACCGGCAGCCGCACGTATGCCTGCCAGTAACTGGATACGTGGAACATCCTTGAGAAGCCGACCTTTTGCCCCGAAGCTGAGCGCCAGTGCGATCTCGTGTTTATCGGCAAACGTCGTGAGGCGTAGAATGGAGGCGTCTTGAGGTGCACGGGGTGGCGGCTCACCCTCAGGCTTGTTCTACGCCTGCGAGGTCGGGCAAGGCGGAGATCGGAAAGCGGACGACCACCCGCGCGCCTCCTTCATCGCGATTCTCATAGGAGATCGTACCGCCTAACTCATACCGCCCTGTGATATCGATCAGGCTCATGCCGGTGTTTGCAGCGACCTCCCAGTTGAAATCCGCGGGGAAACCCGGACCGTCGTCGCAGACCTCCAGCTGCGCGGTATCGCCTTTGTCGCTCAGGGTCAGCCCGATATCCCCGTGCCCATGCTTAACGGCATTACTGACAAGCTCCGAAACGAGCAGAGCTGGAATTCGGTTGGCAAATGAATCGCCACAGGATAGCAGCGTGGGGAGAATGGAACATATCAAGAAGCGTTCGCGCTCGTTCTCAGCACGCTAGCATCCGTGGGGAAAGATGGAACGCATCACCTGTTCAGTGCGCGACGTCTGGGTCCCGACACCATCACCAGAATTCCACATCATATGACGTCGGCTATCGCTCATGGAAATTAGGTGCGGATTGAGAAGCGAGCAGCCCATCGACAGTGCGGATCACTCGTCGTTTCCTTTGCCGTGAAAGCCGTTCTCGCTCAGACGACACGGATGATATCCGGCCGAATTTACCGATTGGTTTCAATTTGAGGCCGCCGATTTCTAGGCGTCCAGTGTATTGGAGCAGGGCCTTCTTCGCACCACGTGGGTCCCGACGTTGTAAAGCGGGCCCACGGCTCGCAATGGTTCGCGACCAACCGTGAGCCCGCCTCAAGAATGCTGCAGATTAGACGGTCGCTCTGCCTTTCGTCACGAGGTTGACGACCACAAGCACAACAGCAACGACGAGAGCGAGATGGATCAATCCGCCGCCGATGTGCAGCACCAATCCAACCAACCAGAAAATAAACAGAACCACTATCGCGGTCCAGACTAAGTTCGCCACAATCGACCTCCAAGTCTCAAGCACACAGGGTGATTCGGACATTCCGGGCGCTAGTTCATCAGAACGTGACCTGTAAAAGGAGAAGCCCGGCCCGAGCAATCCGCATGCCGCTGCTTCACAACGTTGCGGTCGACCGAGTTGTAGGCCAGACATAGCAGCCACAGAAAATGTTCCGACATCTCAACCATCCGTTGCCTACGACAATGCTGCATAACGGTTCGTCGACATAGCGCGTCTTAGTTTCGCGCTATGTCGTCATGGATCGCTACGTCCGGGTCACGATAGGCCGATCATGAGATGCTCGTATTGCTGTCCAGCATCACGAGCGCTTTACTGTTCTCCTGCTCCGCCAGCAGGTTGATCTGTAGGTCCAGGTGATTTCCTCTGTCGTCCAGCCGGGCCCGGCGGTTATGGCTGATCATAACTATTGGGCACAGAAACAACAGTAAGGAAACGAAATTGCTGCGGGCGAG
>JBBQVV010000317.1:0-8577 GCA_038211235.1 Chthonomonadales bacterium
GGCGTATGGAGGGGTCGGAATGCGGGCCAATACGCCTGCCGAGCTTACGGATGCGCTGATCCGAGCGAAGGCCGTTTCGGATCGGCCCGTGGTGATCGATTGCGTCATTCCGACATCGGAAAACGTCTATCCGATGATTCCTTCGGGCCAGTCGATCGAGGAGATGATGGTCAAACACGATCTCGAAGAGCTAAAAGTGGACGTCCACAAGGACGGGTCCGAATGGTCGTTCTCGGATCAAGAGCGTGTGCTTGCGCACTACGTCGAAGTTGTGAATGCCGTTACGCAAGAAGCCACGGAAGGGTGAACATAGAGGAGCTTGACAACGAGACTCTCTGGCGCTGTTACCAGAGAGGCTATCACTGTATGATTCGAAGCGGGCTCTATTTCAGGCAGCTTGTCCGGCCGGCCCTTTCGCACGTCTACTTCCAGCGCGCACTACCGATCCTGGTGGTATATGCTCGCGCCAACCACAATGATGACGACCTTCCGCCCGGGTTCAGCGACCAGATGGAGGCATGTCCACTTACGCTTCGCGATCTACTGCACCTGGACTACGCAATTTGCCTGGGATACGCGGAGGAGATTGGGGGATCGCATGGACGCAGGGACTCCGGCCCGGTTATGCGTTGGCCCGGCCCCGTCGGGACCGGAGGTGTTTTCATCGCGGCCGATGCCGTTATCAGCACGCAGGACGAGCCGTTTCCTGACGAGTTCGGCGATGACGACCCGGACGAAATCAACGATGACGACGATGGCGGAGGCACTCCGCCGTTCGATCTGTAACGCTTGAATTGGAGTGCTGGTACCCGGCGAAACCGGGCCACCGATAGCGCCGTAACTCGGATGAGAAGTCCTGGAACTGGATACGAACCTTATGAGCAATAGCATACTGGCTCAGCTGCAACAGCACCATACCATCACGGCGCTCGTGGAAAACCACCCGGGAGTCCTCGCGCGCGTCGCGGGCCTGTTCGCCCGACGTGGATATAACATTGAGTCCCTGGCGGTTTCCGTTACGGACAAGCCGGAAATCTCTCGGATGACGATCGTAGTCGGTGGCGACCATCGCGTACTCGAACAGATTACGAAACAACTGAATAAGCTGGTGGAAGTGATCAAAGTCGTGGACTATACGGAGACCGCAGCCGTCGAACGAGAGTTAGCACTCATCAAAGTCAACGCGGAGTCGAAGGATCGCGGCGAGATCATGCAGATCGTTGAGATTTTTCGCGGCCGAATCATCGACATGAGCGAAAAGACGTTTATCGTGGAGGTAACCGGCAGCAGCGAAAAGATGGACAAGATCGTAGCGCTGCTCGAGGCCTACGGCATCCGAGAGATGGTTCGCACTGGTATCATTGCGATGGCGCGCGGCGCCAAGACCGCCACTCGCGCCGCCCGGGATGGCGGAGACTAACCGAATGGGCAGCGACATGAGGGAACTCATCGATGCCGAACAGGTCAGCAGAGCATTTAACGTTCTTGCGCTCGTCCTGCCACCGATTGGACTGTTGGTTGGCTGGTGGTACGGGGGCCGGCGTGGGGCGCACCGTAGAGGGGCGATCCTCGGACTGATGTCCGGCCTCCTGGGACCGCTGAATTGTGCACTCTGGCGGGTCTACAACGCGATCACCGATTCGATCGGCCTGGACACCGTCCGTAACCTCGCGATCAATCTCGTGTTGTTTCTCGTCGTCGGCGCCGTGATAGGCGTCGGAACCGGAGTCGCATTGCGCTCGGTCGACGCAATGAGTGAAGGCCCTCGTCCGACCGACGAAGCAGAGTAAGACCACCCTTACCGCACAGCGCACAGTGAAGCGCTTGCAGGCCCCTGGAGGAACGTCATGCTATTCGCTGCTTACGGCGCGCCAGCACCGCCGCGCGGAAAAAACCCGCTTCTCATCGTACTTGGCGTCTGCGGCGGGTGCGTGCTGCTGATCGTGATCGGCGTAGTCATAATGGCAGTCGTCATAGCACCTACGGTAAAGGGACTTGCTGGTGGAATGGTTAAGATGACACAGACCATGCCGGCATTTCTCGCGGACCTGAAGAGCCACGACTACAAGAGCGCCGCGAGTCTCATCGATCCTTCCGCCCAGGGCCGGCTGACCGAGAGCAAGATCCGATCCATGGAAGAGTCGGTCGAAAAGAAGCTCGGCAAGATGCAGAGTTATGGAACGGCGTTTTCCAGCACGGAACAGAGGAAGGTCAGTGCGCCGGGCGACACGACCGGGCAGATCTCGATGGTTGAGTACATCTACTCGTACCCGGTCACGTATCAAAAGGGATCGGCAACCGCAACCTTTAAGTTTCTCTTTGATGCTAGCGGCGCCAAGACTGGCGATCTATCGAAGATGAAGATCTCCGGAAAGGTTACGGATTTCAGTATCCAGGCGGACAGTCAGCAGCAGTAATGATTGTGGCCGGGTGGCCCGTGGCAAGTCCAGCTTCACATGTCTGCTCGCTCGCACATCGGATCCACCAGCCATCTAGGTAGAAGAAGGGACACATCGAGGTTATGCCAGCCAAGGTCTATTACGATAGCGATGCCGACCTCGCGATACTGCGCGGTAAGACGATCGCCGTCATCGGCTACGGGAGTCAGGGTCACGCACACGCGCTCAACTTGAAAGAGTCGGGCGTCGACGTTATCGTCGGTTTGCGCCTGGGAAAATCCTGGGATGCCGCTGTCAGCGACGGTCACGAGGTGTTGACCGTGGCTGAAGCCACCAAACGCGCCGACATCATCATGATCCTGGTAAACGACGAATACCAGGCGGCGCTGTACTCTGAGAGTATCGCGCCAAATCTTGAACCCGGCAACGCTATCGCGTTCGGGCACGGGTTCAACATCCACTTCGGACAGGTCGTTCCTCCCGCGCATATCGACGTGTTTATGTGCGCGCCCAAGGGACCCGGCCACCTAGTGAGGAGAATCTACTCAGAGGGCAAAGGCGTTCCGTGCCTGATTGCGGTCCACCAGAACTACACGGGCGACGCCAAGAACATCGCTCTTGCTTACGCGAAGGGCGTCGGAGGTACGCGAGCGGGCGTGCTGGAGACAACGTTTCAAGAGGAGACCGAGACGGACCTCTTTGGCGAGCAGGCGGTCCTGTGCGGCGGAACGACCGCCCTGGTCAAGGCCGGTTTCGAGACGCTTGTAAATGCGGGATATCAGCCGGAGATCGCCTACTTCGAATGCCTCCACGAACTGAAGCTGATCGTGGACCTCATGTACGAGGCGGGCATCGCCGGAATGCGTTACTCTATCTCGGACACCGCGCAGTATGGTGATATGACGAGCGGACCAAAGATTATCGACGATCACGTGAAAGAGCGAATGCGCGAGATATTGGCGCGAATCCAGAGCGGCGAATTTGCGCGGGAATGGATTCTCGAGAATCGGGCCGGCCGGCCTGTGTTCCGGGCGCTGGATCAGCGCGATCGAAATCACCAGATCGAGCATGTCGGCCGCGAATTGCGAGCAATGATGAGCTGGGTCAAGAGCAATGTCGAACAGAAGGCGCAGCAGCCGGTCGAAGCCGCGCCCCAGGTCGAGAGCAATGAGCGCGTCGCGCGCGTCGAGTGGCGAGGTTAAGGAAAGTTCTGGAGCGCCTTCCATGGACGTAATGGAGCCGGTTGCGGTCTCCCAAAAGAAGATCACCTACGATGAGTTCCTCGCGCGCTGCGATGAGCGCAATGCCGCCGAGTGGGTCGATGGGGAGATCATCTATAAGACGGTAAGCCTCATCCATAACAACCTGCACCACTTCATTCTGAAGCTTATTGGCAGCTGGGTGGAGGAGGCGCAGGCCGGGCAGACGCTTAGCGAGCCGTTCCAGATGAAGACGGGACCCAACTTGCCGGGACGCTCTCCCGACGTTTTTGTCTTGTTGAACGAACACAGGGACCGGCTCCGGGACAACCACATCGCTGGGCCCGCCGACCTGGCGATCGAGATCATCAGCCCGGAGAGCATTGGTCGGGACCGCGGCGATAAGTTCGTAGAATACGAGCAGGGCGGCGTCCGGGAGTACTGGAGCATCGACCCTATCAGAAAGCAGACGGACTTCTTTGTTCGAGGAGAAGACGGCTACTTCCGCGCGATGTTCTCTGATGACTCGGGCATCTACGGATGCGCGATCCTGCCGGGTCTCTGGATCGATGTCGCCTGGTTCTGGCGAGATCCCCTGGCGTCCATCAGAGAGGTCTTGAGAGCCTGGAACCTGATTTAGAAGGATAACAGTCGATGGCCACGCGAATCCAGATTTTCGATACGACGCTGCGGGATGGAGAGCAGTCGCCTGGCGCCTCCCTTAACGTCGAGGAGAAGATCGAGATCGCGCGCCAGCTCGAGCGCCTGGGTGTGGATATCATCGAAGCCGGCTTTCCCGTCTCGTCGCCCGGCGACTTCCAGGCGGTGCAGGCCATCAGCCGGCTCATCAAGAACTGCACGGTCTGCGGCCTGACGCGCGCCGTCCCCAAGGACATCGACGTCGCGGCGGAGGCGCTCAAGCCGGCACTGAGACCGAGAATTCACACGGGCCTCGGCGTCTCGGACAGCCACCTGCAGCACAAGCTGAAGCTGACGCGCGAGCAGGCGATGGAGCGTGGTGTCGCCGCCGTCAAGCACGCCCGCAAGTTCGTGGAGGACGTTGAGTACTTCTTGGAGGACTCCGGCCGCGCCGATCGGGACTATCTCTGCCGCGTTATGGAAGCGGTCATCAAGGCGGGCGCCACAGTTATCAATATCCCGGATACGACCGGTTATTCGACACCTGAGGAGTACGGCGCACTAATCCACTATGTGCGCGAGCGCGTTCCCAACGCGGACCGCGCCGTCATCAGCGTCCATTGCCACGACGATCTCGGCATGGCGGTCGCGAACTCACTTGCGGGCGTACTGAACGGCGCGCGCCAGGTCGAGTGCACGATCAACGGCATCGGCGAGCGCGCGGGAAACACAAGCCTGGAAGAGATCGTGATGGCGATGCGGACGCGCCGCGATGTATACGGCTGCGAGACCGGTGTTGTGACGCAGGAGCTATACAAGACAAGCCGCATGGTCAGTGCCGCGACGGGTATCCTGGTGCAGCCGAATAAGGCGATCGTCGGGGCCAATGCATTTGCACACTCCAGCGGAATCCATCAGGACGGCGTTCTCAAAGAGCGCACAACATATGAGATTATTGACCCGAGAGACGTCGGCATCCTGGAGAGCAAGATCGTGCTGACGGCCCGCTCCGGCCGCGCCGCGCTCAAGCATCGGCTCGGAGAGCTGGGCTACGAGTTCGACGAGGCCATGATCGACAAGATCTATTCCCGCTTCCTCGACGTCGCGGACCTGAAGAAGGAGGTCTATGATGAAGACCTCGAAATCCTGGCCGCCGATGAGTCGAGCGCGGTGCATCAGACCTACGAGCTTCTGCAGGTCCAGGTCTCCTGCGGGGAGCGGCTCTTACCGACAGCGAGGGTCCGCATCAAGGATGCGCAGGGCCGGGAGCTGATCGACTCGTGCCACGGAACGGGACCGGTCGATGCCGTATACCGCGCTATCAACCGGATCGTCAACGTCGAAAACAGCCTGATCGAATTCAACATCCAGGCCGTAACGCAGGGCATCGACGCCCTGGCGGACGTGACGATTCGAATCCAGCGCGGTAACGACATCTATACGGGGCGAGGCGCGAATACGGACATCGTCGTGGCGAGCGCGCGCGCCTACATGCACGCGCTGAACAAGCTGATCGACCGCGTGACGCCTAGCGCCGCGGACCGAGAGACGGCGGGGGCGGTTTAGGGTCGTTGAGCAAGGATTCGTTTGGTGCGAAGCGAACCGTGGGAGATGCGGTCACAAGACACCATCGCCTGGCTGATTCGATCGCGGCGCTACCTGGCGGAGCACTTCCGGCAATCGCCGGACCTGCGCGCCGCCGCGTCCGCCGCCGGTTATTCGCCATACCATTATCACCGCCTCTTCAAGGAGCTGTTTGGGGAGACGCCGTGGGAATACGTCTCGCGGCTGCAGTTTGAAGAGGCGAAGCGGCTCCTGTGTCTGTCGTCGCTGTCCGTTTCCGACGTCTGCCTCGATGTCGGATATGAAAGCCTGGCGTCGTTCAGCAACGCCTTTTCAGACCGATACGGCTGTCCGCCCACGGAGCTCCGCCGCATCTTCGCCATTTCGTTCCAGCGTACGCTCTGCTTTATCCCGTACTGCTTTGTCGCGCCGGCCGAAGCCCGGCTCCTCAACAAGAGCAACATCCGATAAGCATTGAGTCGTCCCGCGAGGTCATACTGGCCAGTGGAGGTATCGAATGATCACGCGACTGACGCACACAACTCTGCTGGTCCTGGATCAGGACCTGGCTCTGGACTTTTACGTCAACAAGCTCGGCTGTACCAAGAGCATGGATATGACGACGCCAACGGGATTCCGATGGCTCACCGTGACGCCGCCGAAGCAGCCGGATTTGAATCTGTCTTTATTGAAGGTGGAGCCGGGCGACGTGATGAACGACAAGACGTCGACCCTGCTGCGAGAGGTGTTGGCCGAAGGCAGCCTGCCGGCCGCCGGTGTGTTCCAGTGCGATGATTGCAGGGCTACTTACGCGGACCTCTCCGCCAAGGGCGTCACGTTTCGGCGCGAGCCCGCGGACCAGTTCTACGGGGTCGACGCCTCCTGCCTCTCAACAGCCAGGCGTAATGCGCCGACTGCCCGTTCCTTTGACCGCTCTGGTCGGTCGTGAACGCCAGATCGAGGAGGTCGCGGACTGGCTTACGCGGGGACGCCTGATCACGATCCTTGGCGCCGGAGGACTGGGCAAGACGCGTCTGGCGATTGCGGTGGGGAGACGGTGGCGTCCAGGTTTGCAGATGGCGCCTGGTTTGTGGAACTTGCTTCGCTCCTGGAGCCGGAGCGGGTGGCGCAGACGGTGGCGACAACGCTGGGTATCCCGGAGCAGGCCGGGAAGTCGGCTATGGAGACGCTCATAGAGCGTCTCTCTAGTCGGTCCCTCCTGCTGATATTCGACAACTGCGAGCATCTGGCGCAGAGCTACGCAGTGGTTGCGGATTCGCTTCTTCCCGCCTGCCCGGGCGTTCATCTCCTGGCGACCAGCCGCCATCTTCTGAAGAGCTTTGGGGAGCGCCCGTATCGGCTGCTGCCACTGGAGATGCCGCCGGAAGGCCGGGCGAGCGAAGAGAAGGAGATCAACCGCCTGCTGGAGTATCCGGGCATTCGGCTGTTTGTGGTTCGGGCGGTGATGGCTCAGCCGAGATTTCATCTGAACCGGGCGAATTCAGCGGTGGTCTTGCAGATCTGTCATGCATTGGACGGCATCCCGCTGGCGCTCGAGTACTAAAACTAATACTGAAAGCCTGCGACTTTCGCAAGAGTCTGGAAGCAAGAGCCAGAGCGTTCTCGCTCTGGATGGGCTTGCCATGCTGGCTGCCGCGAAGGAGAGAGGCGAGAGAGCTGCCCGCCTGTGGGCGGCGGCAACCTCATTGCGCGAGGTAATGGGTTCGTCGCCTCTGCTCCCAACGGATCGTGCGGCCCAGGAGCGTTCAGTAGCGAACGTGCGAGCGGCGATGGGCGAGGAGGCGTTTACCGCAGCCTGGCAGGAAGGACAGGCGATGACGCTGCAACAGGTCCTGGCATTTGGCCCTGGCAATCGAGAACGAGACTCAAGGTGAGTTAACTCGGCACGGTGAGGCGCCTGTTTCGCTATCCGGCCAAAGGCATGCGCGGAGAGAAGATCCGCGAGTATTTCGTAGGGTTCTCCGGAGTGTTCGGCGATCGGCTTTACGCCTTCAAAGAAGCTGGATTCCACAAGGCGTTCCCGCGGCTCACCGTCCGGGAGCAGACCGCCATGCTTCGGTGCCGGCCGCGATTCCGCAACGCGGCACGCACGGCAACGGTACCCATCAGGCGGTGGTATAATTTGACCCAGCCAAATCGAGTCCGCAAGGAATTCATGTGGGACACGCAATCACAATCGTGGTGCCGGAAGAGGTGTACGAGCCGCTCTCTCGCGCCGCGACCGAGCAAGGCCGTCGTTTAGAAGAGGTCGCCTCGGATTGGCTCAAGCTTACGGCCGAGCGAGAAGCCGACGATCCTCTGCTCCAACTCCTTGGAAGCCTCGAGTCGGATACGGCGGACCTTGGCCAACGCCACGATGATTACCTCAGTGAGGCGCTGTTGAAAGAGTCCGGCCGTGCCGAAGACTGAGGTCTTCGTCGATACTTCCGGTTGGCTCAGCGCATTCGTCCATACCGAGCCGCACCATGCCGCCGCCGCGGAGTATCTTCGAAAGTGGCGACGTGAGCGGACGCAAGTTATTACCACCAACTACGTCCTTGCCGAACTCGTTGCCCTTTACGTGAACCGGATCAGGTCGCCTCGCGCCGAACAGGTCAAGGCGATCAATACGATAAAGTCCTCTAGCTGGGTCGAAGTGGTCGTCGTCGATGCGACTCTAGACCAGGAAGGGTGGAATCTATTCGAAACCCGACCGGACAAATACTGGACTCTCGTCGATTGCGTTAGGTTCGTCCTGATGCGACAGCGCGGAATTA
>JBBQVV010000318.1:0-8552 GCA_038211235.1 Chthonomonadales bacterium
CACACCAGGGTAAGCGAACGCACTCTTGACAGCGGAATCCACGCGCATATTCATGCCGGATTCGCTGCGCAGACAAGAGCGGAATCGAGGCGCGCATCCTGTCGGAATGAACCCGCTTTTTCCTGCGGAATCAAGGCGCGCGTTCAGCGGAATGCGCAGTTATATGATGCAGGTCCACTTTCCGCCCGCCCCCGGAGACCACGGGTTCACCGTCGTAGACCACGTGAAACTGTTTCGCAATAAGTCGGAGTACCGCTTCGAGGGCCGGATCCACCAGCAGATCATGGAGCCGATCCAGAGGACAGGCGGCATGATAAGCCGAAGCAGCCTGTACGTGGTCCACTCTGGATACGACTACAGCACCGAGGGACAGCAGAAGAAACGGGAGCGCGACATGCCCTTACTGCTGCTCGATATCGAGGAAAGACCTCGACATCCGTTTCCCTGGTGGAACCTAGGAATGACCCGGTTCCATCTCAGGGAGTTCTCCGAGGCGCTTCCGGCGCTTGAGCGCAGCCTGTCGCTATGTACATCGCGGGAATCGCTCAGGCGCAAGATCTACGCTCAGATGGTCGGCTGCTATGTCGACATGGGCGAAATGGCTTCCGCACGAAGCCGTGCCGAGGCGGGTCTCAAAGAGTTCCCTGGGGACCCGGAGATCCTTTTTCGCACTGCAAACATCTATCGAGCGCTCGGCGATCTGGAGCGGGCGGCACAGACTTATCGAACTTTGCTGACCGGTTCGGAGACCGGCCTTATCGACAGTCTCGACGATCATGCCCCGGAACGCTTCGGACGTAAAGCGCGAGACCCTTCACTACCGGAGGGGTGGCGGCGTCGGGTAGTTGGTCGAGCGTACGTCCGGTAATGATGCTCACGGAGTTGAATGCTGTGGCTGAACGCCCGCCCGTGGCGGCATGAGCAATCTACTATAAGCCGATTGACTAAATGCTACATATCGTGTTAGAATGCTTTTGTCGATCAGCTAGCCTCTGAAACCCCGCCGAGGCTGCGAGTGGTGTTATGCTAAGCGCTCCCGCGGCACCCTTAAGCCCAATACTTGAAATCCAAGTCGAACTCAGCCTTGAGAAGCCAGATTCTAGGAACTCTTGACATTCCTCGCGGAGGTATGTGTGAGATCCCATAGTCACGAAATAATTGCCCGCACGCCTGATGTCTGAGTCGTGGAAGTCGGTAAAACCAATTGATTCCCTTCTAGCACAAGGGAGTAAAGCGAAGTTATCCTTCGCCGCGACGCTTCATATAACGCGACAAGCCGTAAACCAGTAAGCTTAAGGTTGTAAATTTGGGAGAAACCGGTGTATAAAGCAGATAAACAATCAAGCATAAAGCACCGTATACCCAGTGGCTGTTCCGATGGTTAACACAACATCCGGTCCACCTGGGAATCCAGGCGCAAATGAGCCTCACAACATTACATTGATCGGCCAGAAATACGCCGCGATCCGACTGGCCATAAAATCAGTCACGTTTCTCACGGGCCTTTGGATCGTTTGCGACGCCGTAACGAAAATTGAGTTGCATCATGCACATTGGCTAATCGCGGTGGAAGTTGTATGTGGTACGGTGGCTGGAGGACTGGTTCCGATTCTTGCATCCTACAAGCTCCACGTAAGCGAACAGCGTGGCCTCCGGGAAGTTACTGACGCTCTTCAACAAAAGGTCATTCACCTCCAAGACGAATGTCTGGCCCTAGTCAACCGGAACCATGAGTTGGAGAGGAGATTGCTGGACCAACCTAATAGTTATGAGACCATGTACGACCCGCTTCGCCAGCCTACGGCACCAACTGAGATTAAATACGTAGAAGACTACAACAGACCTCCCTTTCCAGGTGAGGGCATGTCAGAAGGAGACGTATAGGTATGAAGCAAGATCAGTACCTATATCCATTTGCAATTGGAATCCTGTTGATGGTTGCTCCTATGTGGCACACGTGGTGGATGAGATACCGGATGGCGCGGTTTAGGAAGGACATTTATGAAATTCACGACCAACTATTCGATGCTGCGGCCACAAATGAACTACCGGACAGATCCGCTCAGATTGCGCTTCATCACCTATCTGCGATCGCGCAGTGTTCCAACGTGCTAACGTTACCTCGATTCCTGGTACTGGTAGTCGAGTCCGGCCAGTCGGTGGGTTATGCCTCGGGCTCCAGCGACTGGTTGTGCAGGCTAATTGAAGACGCATACGATCGCGCAGCTCGTCGCATCGAACAGTTCTTGTTCAAGGAGACGCTCTCTGGCCGGTTCCTAATTGACATTCCGAAAGCTGAGCGAATAGCTCTCGCTAGACGATTCGTGCTTTCGGCTGGCCCAGCCACGTTATATGAACAAAAGATAGCAACTGTGGGTTCTACGCGGCACCTTCCCACCGTAGGGCAGGCGTCGCCCGACAATGAGTACGAAAAGATACCCGTTTCTCGCATATAGTTAAGGCATAGGGGAGTTTTGATCCTCCAACTGCACGGGTAAATGCGCATGTGTTCAAAGCCCGCAGATATTGACCCATGGCCTTGGAACGGGCCATGGGTCAATATCTTGAGGAGCGTTTGGGGTGTAGTGAAGACTAGCGCCGAGTGCCTGGCCCTGTGTGACTGGTTTTGGGTAGCTGATAAGAGTCAAATGCAAGATTGGGTCAGGAACATCCAGGCAATTTGGGCTAGCGTTCACTCGCCCGATTCGCCGTGTAAGTCCAGACTCTCATGCTGGGTTCCAGACATGAACAATCAACATGGAATTCCGATCAAGGTTGATTGCAATGGGTTGAGTGAAGCGCGTGCCCAGAAACTTTGGGATGAAACGCGGGGAAAGGTAAGTAAGCGAACACTGAAGCGATATGCCTCAGAGCAGTTCGAGGAAATGCGGAACCGCCCAAGAAGTTAGTGCCAAACTTAACCGGAGGAGCGATCTGTCGATTGGCGAGTGAGGACACAAATGGCAGGTGAAAGTGCAGGAGAATCACGGCCACCGATACCAGAGGAGACAAAACGACAAATTCGCCAGCGTTGCGGATTCGGATGCGTCTTATGCGGATGGCCACTATACGTCTACCACCATGTTCTAGGCTACGCGATCACAAAGGACCACAGCGCCGACGAAATCACACTGCTTTGTGATGACCAGCACCGTGAATTCCACACTGGATTTCTTACGAGCGAGCAGATAGCAGAAGCCGTTGGTGCGCCGTACAACATGCAACCTGGAAACGCAGGGAAGTTCGCACTGCGATTCCAGGGCACGGTCTTCAATTTCGCGATTGGCAATACTAAGGTTAGCGGCCGTTCCTACTTCAACGGGTTCCATGCACTCGTAATCGATATGCAATCGTTGTTATCTGTGCGGTTTGAGGTGGAGCCTTTCTCTTCGCACCATGTCAGAAACTGAAACACGGCGCGGCCGTAACCACGGCGCGCATGCAGGCTGCGAATGTTGACGTTCGGAACTCCAGGAAGCGCATCGTTGCGCTCTGCCGTGGTCTCAGTTCGCGGAAGGGCAGGTATCGCCTACGCGTGTCGCTTCGGACGGCGCCTTACGCGAGGATGGACGCAAGGAGGATGCGGAGCGGCAGGAGATGGAAGAGGGCGATGTCGATGCCGAGAAGACCTCGCGCTCGACATCAATGAAGGTGGCGGGCAAGACAATCAACGTGCTGACGCTAAAAACCACGCACAAGTTGCCTGACGGTAGCTACGGAATGATGGGAACGAACAACGCAACGGGAACCTCGTTCTACTTCATCATGAAACCGGGTGTGCCGCCGCAGTCGCCGTATACGGAGGTAACATGATACGCCTGGTTGCTCTGGTTTCCCTGGTGGGGCTGCTGGCAGTGCCGATGCTCGCTGCCGGCGGCGTCCAGACTAACAGTCCGGACAAAGCTGAATGGCTCGTCCGCTTCAACACGATCCGAGCAGGTGACTGGCGTACGGCGCGCAGCGAGGTCGCACAGCTCGCCGGTCTGCCGCCGGGCAAATCGACCCCATTCATTTCCTCACTGTGGCCGGATCTGACCGTCTTTGAAGTCAAGAAAGAGCTGCTCAGCGCTCTGTTCGACGCCGAGCAGCCGGATGCGCTTCGCATAGCGCGGATCGCGATTGCCGATACGGCGCCGCAGGTCCGGGAAGCCGTGCGGGCGCTCCTCATGCTGCGGCTCGGCCTGATATTCGGGCAGGATGATGACAAGACCCGGCAGTGGATCGAGGCTCACCAGAATCGCCCGTACGGAGTGATCCGGCGGGACCGCGTTCGGGAGGTTGTCGAGCAGCTGCGCACCATCGGCAAGCTCGGGGAGAGTGATCGCAGTGGCTTTCTACGGCAGGCACAGGAGATCTGGCGCACCAAAGAACTCCACGATACGATCGTCAAGGGTGGCCTGTTCAACGTCGCGCGTGATGTTCTTCGCGATCCGGCCGCGGCGCCGGACGTGCGCGTCGAGATTCTACGAATTCTTACCACCATTCCTCCCAGCGAACGGTACCTGCGCGAGACGGTCTGGCCGATTGTTCGCTCAAAGGACATGAGAGTGCGAGAGCAGGCCCTGCTGACGCTGGCGAACGCGCGCTACCGGCCGGCATATAACGAGATCAAGATTGTACTGATAGAGGAGCATCACGCGGCGGAGCCGCCTCACAATATGCAGATGGCGCAGGCTCTGGCGAGTTACGGCGACCCGGAGGCTATTCCCTTCCTGATCGGCCTGATTGCCGCCGACAACGCGGAGACGATCTACGACGTCGGCTACTTCGCCTTGGGACAGCTGTTGACGGGAGCGCCGTACAGCGCAACCCACGATGGCAACTGGTGGCGAATATGGTGGGAGCGTAACCGGGTGCAACTCCCGGCGAGCGTGCGCGACCTGCCGATACCGGACTTTGCACACTCACTCGCCTACAAAGAGCCGATACCCCGTGAAGCGCACCTCGATCGAGCGCGTCTGCGCGATCTGCTGCTCCAGCAGTTTACGGCGTCGCTTCAGCAAGGACGGGAACCCGGCGCCACGTTCGCCACCGTTCAAACACTGGCGCAGCTCGGCGATCCCGCCGCGATACCGATGTTCATCGGCGCTATCGCCGCCGATAACTCGACTGAAGCGATCAACTACTATGGCTCGTACGGCCTTACCCCGCTAACCGGTGTTCCTGAGGGCATCGTTCACGATGGGAACTGGTGGAGACTCTGGTGGGAGGCGCATCGCGGCGAGCTGCCCGCCGGCATTCGCGACACTCCCCTGCCGAATTTTCCGCGCGCGAAGTGGTATCGAGATCCGATCCCGGTGGAGACCCATCGGTCCCCGGACGCCATGCGCATTGAGCTTCTCGCCAGACTCCGCAAAGCAATAGCGGACTCGTCGAGCGAGCTCACCGGCCTCTGCCGTGCGTTCACCGCTCTCAAGGATCCAAGCGTCGTTCCGGACGTCATCGACCTGATCCCGCAGGACCCAGAGCACCAAAGCATCTACTGGCTGACCTACTTTGGCATCGGGCCGCTGACCGGCGTGCCGTATTCACCGGGGCGCGGCCGGGCGTGGTGGCAGAATTGGTGGAGTAAGAACGGATCGGAGTTTCGCAAGCGACTCACCGAGGCCCCAGGCCAGCCCGATTTCCTCACAGCTTCCTACAAGTCGCGGCGGCGCGACACCGTACCACTGGTTACCGAGGTCGGTTACGCTCCAAGGATCTCCCCGGCCGGCGATTCCAACCAGCCAAAGCCGGATGACGACGACATCAAAGACGTGAGCTCGGAGCGGTTCTTCGCGAAGGGCGACAAGAACAAGCTCTACCGGCTGGTCGGCCTATCGAAGGAGATAACTGTTCCGCCGTCCGGCTATAAATTGCTCGTCCTCTTGCCCGGCGGTGACGGCAGCGAAGAGTTTCGGTGGTTCGTTCGGCGCATTAAGAAGTTCGCTCTGCCGGCGGACATGCTCGTCGCGCAGCTGGTTGCGCCGCAATGGTCCCCATGGCAGGCGAGGAATATGGTCTGGCCGACGCGTAAGAGTCCCTTCTTCGGCATGAAGTTTCCCACCGAGCAGTTTGTCGACGACGTGATCGCCGACGTGGGCAAGAAGACGCGCATAGATCCCGTCGGCGTCTATACGTTCGCATGGTCATCGAGCGGGCCGGCCGTCTATACGCATGCGGCCACATCCAAAACCTCGATCCGGGGTGCGTTCATCGGGATGTCGGTCTTTCGGCCCGCCGAGCTGCCCGACCCGGCAGCGCTCAAAGACCGTCGGTTCTACCTCTACCACTCGCCGCAAGATTTTATCCCGATCAAGATGGCGAAAGAGGCAGCGGAATTCCTCACGGCGCATGGAGCGCAGGTCAAGATGCAAGAATATCAGGGCGGACACGGCTGGTCCGGTAACGTATACGAGGACATCCAGCAGGGAATCGCCTGGATGGGCGCGGGGAACTGAGACGGTTAGTGTCCCTGAAACGATGGTCAAGTTTTCGGCGTAAGCCGGTGCAGGCACGGTGACTGGGGGCGGGGGTTCCGCTGTAACTGGCGGAACCGCCTGCGTAGGAGTTGGTCTAATCGGTACCTCTACAGGTGAAACAGAAGGTGATACAAACGCAGACTCATTTCGATAGAAGGCGCTGAACACGAGCAAGCAACAGAGAAGTGCTAAAAGTGCGATCCACCAGGAATTACGCAGCGCCATGTCAATTAACGTCTGCCGTTGAAGAGATAATTCGCTGCCATCGCGGACACGGATAAGATTGGCGTTATCTGCAGAGACCAACACCAACTCACCCAACAACTCTGATGAGTGTCGCTGGGCTCTGGTGTCAATTGAAATCGCCCCTCCGTCGGCGCAGTTGACGTCCATACGATAACACGTCCGAGAAACGGCACGACCGGAAACGACGATTCCGATCCTCGGTTGTGAAAGCCTGCTCGCGTAACGGTTCAGCGCGTAGTGCATACCGGTAGTCGTGTCATGCCCGGCTGTAGGCAGATTCTGCCAAAGGGACCTTTCAGAAAGTGTGTCGAAACAGGCATGTTTGGGCCACGGTGCAGCGAGGGAGTCGAACCACACCGCTCCTCCGTTGTGACGCAAAAAGAATACACTCGCGCCACATTTCGGACAGGTCGAAGGAACGGTCAGGCTATCGCCATAGTGCCGCCAACGTAGCAATGGGGAAGAAGCGATTGCTGGTCTTGCCGCCCAACCGAAAATCCAGCCTCCTCCTCTTCGTCCTTGATGCCCTATTCCTCCCCACCCACAAGTACAGCCGGGCGGGTGGTTCCATGCATTACACATACGTAGCCCTCAGCAGTAAGTACGGGGAGTATGTCGGTGAGCGCACCCCTTCGAACTCTGCAGGATTTCTATTCCGGAGGAGACTCCGGGCTGATCAGTCTCGTCTGGATCCCACGAGGTTGGCACAGGCGGCACAGTACGCGGCCCGAACATGATCGTAGCACCGCGCCGCGCATAAAGGGTCATCCGGCTCCGCTAAACGGAAACTCCGACTGATGACGGGCATCCTCCGTTGAAAGCGCCACTCGCAACTTTCCGAGTGGCCGCTATGCCCTCTTGCTGTAGATTATCGCTGGGCACTAATTAGATACAGTGCAGGCGCGCGATCACAGCACGAACTTCGTCCATTAACTCGACCAGCACGGAGACCATCTCCACATCCGACACAGACTGTGCGGCTTAACTCTGGGAGACGACTACTCGGACAGTTGACGCACACGGGGTTGGCTCGCTTCGAGCGCGTGCTTCCGCGATCTGTCCTGGCTGCGCAGCATGATCGCAGTGCAGAGGACCTGCCTCAACAGGACCGCAATGATGCCTCCGATGATAGTGTTCGCTTGTCGCATAGTCACGGTCTTTGCCTCTCAATAAGTTCGATCCGATGAGCAACGGTCGGAAACTAACCCCCTCGTTTGCCAAAAACGCACCTGCAGACCGACACGATTTAGAGATCAAATGGTTCAAATTGAGATCATTTTAGACACCCTCGTTCGCATCGAGGAGGTCAAGGGTTCGAATCCCTTCAGCTCCATTTCGCACTCGATAAATCGTCGCTTTGATCTTAAGCTAATCGCCTGGGTATCGTCGTCCTCCTATCTTGCCGGTGTACGGCATGGTTTCAGTGAACAGACCTCCTCGTTTGCAGGGTTCCCTGCCATCAATTGATGTTGCGGAGTTCCGTCGTTACTCCGACGGTTGGATCATGGCCGCGAGGTTGCCCGGCCTTTGCGCTAGACGACTAACTCTCGCCGGATGATCCTAACGAACCTGTTGTGGTTCATGACATCTCAGGAGGCAAGCTCCTAAGGCGTCGCGGAGTTGAGCGCCTTCTTCACGCCTGCTCATAGCGATGTCGCCGTAGTTTCGCTGCGGTGGAGCTGGGCGGTTGTTCGACGGTTCCGGATGATGAGTTGGTCGCGGTGGATGCCGACAAGCTCGACACGGCGAGACCCGCTGAATTGTCAACGGTCGCGCGGGACTCGGAAGGGTAGCAGGGAGTGTCATGACACTCACAATCGACGTGACTCCAGAGCAGGAGGGCAG
>JBBQVV010000319.1:0-8524 GCA_038211235.1 Chthonomonadales bacterium
GGCCGTGTCGACCGGGTGGTCGAACGCCGGCAAGAGGCGCCACGGAGAGCGACCGTGGTAGATCTCGTCGTAGCTCAGAGATTCGCTTCCCAGTTCTGAAAGCGCTTCGGCCTCGAGCTCCGTTCCATGCGCAATTGCCGCGACGGCGCACGCGTGTATCGAGCGGTGCGCGCCAAGGGTTCTGAGACGGCCGCCATCGACAACGGCGGCGCGCCTGCCCTCATCGGGATGTGAGATCTGGACGAGTCTGATCATGAGCGTTTCTGTTTCTGGAGCACCCGGATCACGTTGTCACGCTGTTTGAACGCTCGCCTCTCCTGAAGGACGACATCACGGTCGTGGGATTCGTCAATCGATGACGAGGTTGTCTCGGTGGATGATCTCGTCGAAGCCACGGTAACCTAGTATCTCCTCGAACTGCTCGCTGCGCAAGCCCTTAACGCGCCGCAACTCGACCGCGGCATAGTTCGTGAGGCCACGCGCAAACGCAACGCCTTCGCAATCGCGTACTTCGACCAGATCGCCCGCCGTGAACCCGCCGCCGACCTCTGTCACTCCTGCCGCCAGCAGGCTGACTCCGCTGCCGACAAGTCGCTCCTTCGCACGCAGGTTGACCGTTACAAATCCACGAGGGCGGGCGCTGTGGGCGATCCAGCGCTTCCTGGCGGAGATACGATCCGCAAATGGCCTGGGCAGGAAATTCGTTCCGACTTCCTTACCCTCCACGACGTCGGAGACGACAGACGGACGCCGTCCTCTAGCGATCACGGTCCGGATCCCGGCCTGGGTCGCAATCCGTGCGGCGCTCACTTTTGTCGCCATACCACCGGTGCCCATGCCCGTCATCGATCCTTCACCCGCAAGCGCCACTATGGCGTCATCGATCCGCAGGACCAGCGAAATGACCCGCGGCGGGTCGACGTCGTCCGGACAGGGCGCCCGTTCGCACAGGCCCTCCACGTCTGAAAGTATGAGAAGTAGGTCCGCTTCAACGAGTGTCGCAACCTGCGCGGCAAGCGAGTCGTTGTCACCAAACTTGATCTCGTCGACCGCAACCGTATCATTCTCATTGATGATCGGCACGACTCCAAGCGTCAACAGAGCGAGCAGCGTGTTCCTGGCGTTGAGGAAGCGCCTCCTATCGCTCAGGTCATCGCGGGTTAGTAGAACCTGCGCACAGTCGACACTTCTCCATGCAAACGCTTCCGTGTATGTATGCACCAGGAGACCCTGGCCAATCGCCGCGGCGGCCTGTTTAAACGGGAGCGTATCAAGAAGCCTGCCGACCGCAGAGTCCGCGGAGCGCGAGGCGGAGCCATCGGCCGCCGCGGAACGGGTCGTGTCCTGGTTGCGGTTAAGCCGTTCACGTCCTGCGCGTATTGCGCCGGACGTGACGAGCAGTACGTCCCGGCCGTCCTTGCGTATGGAGGAGAGCTGAGCCGTGAGATCGGCGATGAATGCGCGATCGATACGCCCCTGAGGGTCCGTGAGCGTGCTCGTGCCAACCTTGACGACGATACGGCACGGTCTGCAGTCGGTCATCGGACCGTATGTCTGCCCCGTCGCGCCGTCTCTTGATCGTTCTCGCGGTCCCACTTCTCTTCGTCCTCGTACTCGAACTCCACGTCGCGAATGCGAACGGTATCGCCATCTTTAGCGCCGAGCGCCTTGAGCTTACCCGTGATACCGATCTTGTCCAGGCTGCGCTGCAATCGGCGGACCGCATGATCGTTGTTCATGTCGGTCATTGCGACCATGCGCTCGATGCCCTTACCCGTCACCTCATAGGAGTCGGCGTCAATCTGGCGCGCCTCCCAGTGCCGATCATCCACCTCCGGACTCGCCGTAATGCGGACGGTAGTTCCGGCTCCTCCCGCAGCCTGTCTCGCATCCGCCTCCGCGCGAACTCGCTCGAGGCTACCCATGGCTTCGTAGATCAGCGCCTTCAGGCCCTGCCTCGTGGCGGCCGATATCCTGTATACCGAGTGTCCTCGCGCGCGTAGCGTCGCTTCGAGTGCGTCGACAGCCTCCGGGTCCGAAATAACGTCGACTTTGTTAAGCGCGACAAGCTGAGGCAGGTTCGCGAGGGCCTCGTCGTAAAGCCCGAGCTCGCGGTTCAGCACCTCAAAATCGGTGAGCGGATCCCGGCCGGTCATGCCGCTCACGTCGAGCAGGTGGATGAGAAGCCGAGAACGCGACACGTGACGCAGGAACTGGTGGCCCAAGCCCACTCCCTCACTTGCGCCCTCGATGATTCCTGGAATATCGGCCATGACGAAGCTGCGCTCCGTCTCTACGTAGACGACTCCGAGGTTCGGAACGAGAGTCGTGAACGGATAGTTTGCGATCTTAGGTCGCGCGGCCGATACTGCGGCAATGAGCGTGGACTTCCCGACATTCGGATATCCCAGCAGTCCAACGTCCGCGAGCAGCTTTAACTCGAGTTTGAGACGCTTGTGTTCGCCCGGCTCGCCGTGCTCGGCGAATCTCGGCGCCTGGTGAATCGCCGTTACAAAATGCGCGTTCCCGCGGCCGCCAACTCCGCCGCGCGCAATCACTGCCGTGCTGTCCGAGGAATCCAGATCGGCTATCAAGATACCGGTATCGAGATCCGTGACGGTGGTGCCCTGCGGCACCCTTAGCACGAGATCTCGGGCATTGGAGCCGAACATGTCTTTACTACCGCCGTCGCCGCCGCGCACGGCCTTGTAGCTCCGTTGGTAGCGGAAATCAAGCAGGGTCGTAAGATTGGTATCGGCCTTCAGTACGACATTGCCGCCGTGCCCGCCATCGCCGCCATTCGGGCCGCCGCGCGGGACGTGCTTCTCCTTGCGGAACGTAACCATCCCGTTACCGCCGTTGCCGGCTGCAGCTTCAATCTCGACTTCGTCTACGAACATGCTGAAAGTATACCTTAACCATTTCCGGCCGGACGACAAACAATCGGAGCGTAAAACGAGCCCCTCTGGCCCGTCTTACGCTCCTAGTTAAGTGGAGGTGGAGAGACTCGAACTCTCGTTCCCAGCGACATGCTTCCGGCGTCTACAAGCGTAGTCCCTCTTCTTGCTTCGCGACCTCCTACCCCAGGGACCAGGTTAGAGGTTCGCTAGATCGCGTTAGTTGTCCCCTATTGGGCGGCGAACGGGCCCGGTAGGGTTATCTGGCATAGGTTACGCCCGGAAACTCTCTCGGCCAGCAGGAGAGAGGCGGACGTCGCGGCCCTTAGGCTGCGAGCGCGTACTGTTGAGTGTTCGCGTTTATGTTTTTTGCCGCTTTTTACGAGGCCAACGGCGCCTCGGCCCGCAACCGGAAACAACATCCACCAGGTCGACACCAATCACCCCCATATACTTTATTATACGGCACAACGGCGTCAAAAGCAACGCCTATTTCGGAATGGGAGAGATGACAATGCGCCGATGGGGCTCATCGCCTTCGCTATAGGTGCTGACGTCGGGATCCTCGGACAGTGCCGCGTGGATGATGCGCCGCTCGTGCGCGGGTAGCGGCTCGAGCTCCGCCTCCTGATTTCTCTCCTTGACTTCGCGGGCAAGATCGAGCGCTCGCAGCCGAAGTGAATCGGCGCGTCGCGCCCGATAACCCTCCGCGTCGAGCGTTAGGCGCACATCGCTTTCCGCGTGGCGCGGCAGAATCATGTTGCACAACAGCTGCAGCGCGTCGAGGCCCTGTCCCGCTCGTCCAAACGTCGTCACAATGTCGGCGCCGAGGAGCTCGATGTTAAGATAGGGCTTCTGCGCCGACCGGACTACCGCGCGCGCGTCCAGTCCGCTGGCCTCGCAAAGACCCTGGACCAAATCGTAAGCCCGGCGCTGATCCGGGTTTAACGTGCCAGGATCGACATCCTGGCGCGACTCTAGGCTCTGATCATCGGCTGAGCCTGACCCGGACACCTCGTCAATTCCTTCCATTGTCACGTCACTCATTTTCACCTCTCCTTTATCGTCCGACTCACGGATACGACTAGCACGGTCCTCGCCGAGCTACTTCCTCGGACGGCGCGGACGGCGCGGCCGCGTAGTCGTCTGGGGCAAAGTGATCGCGGCCGGAACCGAAGGGCTCTTGACGCCGGCGGACTTTCCGCCTGTTCCATTGCTGCCATTGCTCTTTGAGGGCTTATCGTCCGGGAGCGCCAACGGCACAACGGGATTGTCCTTGTTGGGTCGATAGACGAAATAGTAGGACTGTGCCGCGGAAAGGATATTGAGTATCAGCCAGTAGAATACGAATGCAGCCGACCACCGGTATTTGATGAAGAAGAAGAACATCATTCCCGTCGTCATGATGGACATCGACTTCTGCTGCTGAGCCGCCTGCGGATCCGTGGCAGGCGTCAACTTCATGGTGAGGTACATGCTGGCCGTGTATATGACCAGCAGCGCAAAATCGAACATTCCCAGGTTGGAGGCGATGTATTCCGGAGCCATTCGAGCCGTGACTGGATTGACCCACAGGAATGTACCCAGCGAAAAGTGGAACTCATAGAGGCGAATCGTATTGTATATCCAGATCATAAACGGGAGCTGGATCAGCATGGGGAAGCAGCTTGCAAATGGGTTGACGCCGTGCTCTTTGTAGAACTCCATTGTCTTTTTCTGGAGTTCCTGCTGGTCGTCCTTGTACCGCGCCTGTAGGGCCTTCATCGCGGGCTGGAGGCGCTGCATCTCACGCTGGCTCTTGTACATCTTCAATGTCAGGGGAAGTGTCACTCCCTTGACAATAAACGCGATGAGAAGCAGTGCGAACCAGTAGCTGAAACCTCGTTGTCGTCCGGTCATTGCGACCATGCCGTCAATCAGCTTGTAGCTCCACTGCTTCTTGTTGCGATCATCGATGCGCAGTTCGAGTTTTGCCTGCAGGTCCTCGCTCTTCGCCCGCTCAGTCGCCTTCGTGCCGGCGTAGTCTTTCGCCAGCTCCTTAAGGGCCTCGTGCGCCTTGATCTCACTCTGTGCCTGGCGGTCGGTAAGCTGCTGTCGGACCTCGGCGGAGTTATCGGGATCGCCTGGCTTTTTACCGCCAAAAGTGCAGCAGCGGTTATTGTCCGCAGCCAGCCGAGCGCTTAACAGCAACGCCTCGGCGGCCTTCTCTCGATCGTTGCCCGCGGCATTCTTGAAGTCAATAATCTCGTCGTAGGCGCTCTCTGGGTCCTTTGTCTCCATAAGTTTGGCGTGCTCGAGCGTTGGCTTGCCATTCTCGTACTGATGTTTGGGCCCCGACTGACAGCCTGCCAGGACGAGTACGCCCATCAGCAAGACGACAACCACTACCAGACCACGCGATACAGATTTCAAGACAGTTTCCTTAGTGTGCTCGGGACTACTATCCGTGGTGCGCCTAGCGCAGGCCATCTGGCCCACAGATGCGGGCGCATGGAGCTCCGCACTGACCGTCATGGCACGGGATCGTACCCGCCCGACGTAAATGGGTTGCAGCGCACGATGCGGCGAACGCCAAGCGCCATACCAGCCAGCAACCCGTATTTCTGAATCGCCTGGGCCGTGTATTCGGAGCAAGTGGGCTGATAGCGGCACATCGGCGGCCGCAGGGGTGCGGTCTTCTGATAGATCCGGATGCAGCCTATGGCCAGTGTGCGCGGAATAACCAGCAGACCGTGCGTATATTGGCGGACAGCGTCCGACCTACGGGTTGTCTTCACCTGCATAAGCATCGCGTCGATCCTGACGGCTTCGATCGCGTCCATCCGGCAATAGGTTCGCGCGCTTTAAGAGGAGTTCCACCGCCTCGTCGATCTCCGGCCAAGCCGCATGGCGAGCGCGTGAGCGACCAATCAAGGCAAGGTCGTACGGGCCGGCCTTCAATTCGGGCAGTCGGCCTCGTATGGCTTCACGCAGGCGCCTCTTTATTCGATTACGGACCACGGCTCCGCCCTGCTTCTTGCTGACGACAAATCCGACGCGATACCCTAGAGCCAGATCGACCCTTTCGTGCGTACGCTGCATTACATAAAGCACTACGACTGGGTGAGCATACGATCGGCCGCGCGCATAGATCAGGCGAAAGTCCCGGTTGGTCCGAAGGCGATGTGCAGTTGGAAGCATTGCGGCAACAACGATCGTCGCGGTGCTCGACCACGTTCATGAGTCTTTACGGAGAAGCGACGCGAACGGTTTCCGGTCGGCGATCGGACTCGCCCGATCCGGGAGGAGTCGCCGACCGTGGATTGCACGCAAGAATAGGCAGCTCGGCGCTTCCGACAGCGACCACATTCGTACAGAGTAAAGGCGCGAATGGTTTCCCTTCGCGCCCAATTCTCTCACTTGATCAGCAGGTGGCGTCCCTTAAACCTTCGCCGCCGAAGGACGTTACGTCCGTCGAGGGTGCTCATTCTCTTCCTAAATCCATGTACGCGCTTATGTCGCCTGTTATGCGGTTGGAAAGTTCGTTTCATTGTAACGTCTTCACCTTAACTGTCGGAATGTCTGTCTATTATAGCATGCGAGCACAGGCTGCCGCAACCGGCACGAGAGCAATTTGCACCTTGCGGTTGGGCCGCCGGCACGAATATAGGCACTAACACGGAGTCCGCAGACGACAAGGCGGCCCGAACTGAATTCAATTCGGGCCGCTCCGTTGTACGCAGTCGTCGAAGGTTACTTTCCGCCCCTAGGAGCGATAATGGGCTTATTGCCCGGAGTAAAGCCGCCACTGAATGCGCTCGGCCCTCCGCCTCCGCTAAATCCGTTCCGGGACATACCGCTCATGCCCGGAGCGGCCATGCCCCCACCGTTTGAGCCGCCGTCGTAACGCATAAACTGGTTCTCTCTCAGGAAGACCGAGATGCCAACGACCTTGTTCTTCAAGACCAGGAACTGCGCGTGGTACTTATCGTTGTACATCAGCGAGAACTTACCGGCGCTCTCCTCCTTGATGCTGTCAGTCCACCCGTAGATGCCATACACCTTCTCGACGGTATCGCTGAGACCGATCCCCCGGCTCGTATGTTGGCCGAAGCCCCGGCCGAGTTCCACGATTCGCTCAACGCGGCCGTCCTTATTGAAGTGGAACTCGTAGGCGAGCTCCTTCCCCGGGTAGAGGTAGACCCATATGAATCCGACTGCGTTCCCAAACGTGCCTTCGCCGCCACCTGCGCCGCCCTGCGCTGCGCCGCCCATCATGCCCGGGCCGCCTCCGGAACCCATACCGGACATGCCGCCGCCCATCATTCCCGGGCCGCCTCCGCCCATCATGCCGGGATTGCGCTGACCGCCGCTCATCATTCCTCGCATACCCCCGCTGCCCATCATGCCCGGACCGCCTCCACCGGGTCCGCCGCTCATCATCGGTGCACCCGGACCGCCCATGCCGCCCGCGCCCATCATCGGCCCACCACCCGCACCCACCATTGGCCCGCCGGTGGTCGCGCCGGCAACTCCCAGGATGCCGCCGGTGCCCGCACCGTCTAGTGAAACCGCCTCGGTGTAGTTCACGGTCTCATTCGCCCTGAACACACGGATGGGGGCGCCGTAGCGGGCCAGCACCTCTCGATAGCTTTGCAGGACGCGGACCCCCAGCAGGTCTTTTTCAATCGCAACCGGCTTCGCCGCAGTTGCCGGAACGGCGATACCGATCGCGAGGCCGGCTGCCGAGCTACAGAACCAACCGATCTTGTTAACCATTCTTCAGAGCTCCTTGGTGCGCATTTCGCCGGCAATTGCCGGCGCAACGCTATCCCATTCCTACTGCACGTCTTCGACGGGAGTGTTATCCTTCACGATCGCGATCGTGATTCCGACCACGATATTGTTTACCAACTGAAACGCCACGCGGTTTTCGCCGCCGAAGCGCATGACCATGTTCGAGCCCGCATTTGTCCCTTCGTTACTCCAACCGTAGGTATGGAGCACCTGATTCAGACTGGAACCCAACATGACGCCAAGTCGCGTCTTACTGCTCTTGTGGTTCTTGTCGTGCCCGTACTGCTGGATCTGGATCACGCGACCGTCTTTGTTAAATAGAAAGCTCTTGTGAAGCCCATTGATCGGATCGTTGTACCACCATGTCGCTTCGTATTCGTTGGTGTCCGCACTCTGAGCTGATCCACCGGTGGCGCCGCCTGGACCCGCATACCCGGGCATACCCTGGGCCCCACTGCCCATACCGCCCATTGCCTGTCCACCGCTGCCCATTCCGCCCATTCCACGCATGCTGCCCCGCCCCATGGGCGGCATGCCAGGCACCTGGCCGCCCATTCCCGGTCCACCGGATGAACCGCCAAATCCGGGTAGGCCGCCGCCCATTCCCGGGAATGACCCGGCCATGCCTGGTCTCCCGCCCATCGGACCGGCCGCGCCGGTGCCGCCGCCGCCCATAAAACCGTTCTGATTTGCCCCTCGTCGACCGCCCGAAGCCATCCCTCCCGTCGGACTCGCGCCCCCGGGTCCGCCGGACGGCTTATACGGCCCGCCGACCTGGATTTCATCCGGACGCCCATATCGCTTCAATACGTCCCGGAACGAGCTTTTCAAAAGTGTGACGCCTAGCAAGC
>JBBQVV010000320.1:0-8500 GCA_038211235.1 Chthonomonadales bacterium
ACCCGCGGATCCACGAGCGCGTAACTGATGTCCGTCAGAATATAACCGACGATTGTAACCATTGCCCCGAGGTAGACCATGGCGCGGACCACGGCGAAATCCTTATTCGTGATCGCGTCGTTCAGCCACCCCCCCAGTCCCGGGATGCTGAAGAACGACTCGAGCAGCAGGCTGCCCAGGAAGAGTGCGGGAATCACCTGCACGACATTCGTAAGGATGGGAATAGCCGCGTTCTTAAGAACGTGCAGGAACAGCACCCGCTGTTCGTTGACCCCCTTCGCGCGCGCCGTGCGGATATAGTCCTGGTTCATCTCGTCCAGCAAGAAGGTCCTATAAAGGCGGACACTGGCGCCGAGTCCGCTGATTACCCCGACAATCGCAGGCAGCATGGCGAACCGGAACGAATCCACGCCTCCGCGCCAGCCCGCCAGGGGGAAATACTTGAGGACTTTGCCCAGTAGAAACTGGCCTGCGATGATATAGACCATATAGACCACGCTCATCAGCAAGACGGATAGAAACGTGCCGGCAAGGTCGATATAGGTGCCTCGGAAATATGCGACCGCTAGCGCGAAGCAGATGGACGTGATGAGCGCGGCGCCGAAGATGAGAGACGCGATCAAGAATGAGACCGGAGCGCCCGTTCTGATTCGCGTCCAGATATCCTCGCCGCTCAGGCTGTCTGACTTACCAAATTGAAGCAGCAGAAGCTGCCTCATGTGTTTCGTGAACTGTTCCGGCAGCGGCCTATCGTATCCATGCTGCTTCTGCCACTCCAGGATCTGCGCATGGGTCGGATTCTTAGCGGAGAGATTGCGGCGAGCGATCTGTTCGGGCGAAGCGCTGGCATAGAACAGAACGAATGTGAGGAGAGACACGCCGATCAAAATCGGAATCGCGTAGAGAATTCGACGGATGATGTAACGTACCATCAGCGAGGCTCCCCGTTAGCCCGCCGGACGCGCCGGTTAGTGCGCGCCACTACGACGTTAGCGGCCGGAACGATCGCAATCACTAGTAGTGCCACGGTCGCGAGAATCGGCCAATAGTTCGGATGGTTCCATTTGGCCTGAAGCCGCGCGCGCACGGCCGCGTCCACTTGCCAGTACTTCGCTCCATCCAGCGAAACCGGATGCGGCTTGTAGTTTTTTAGCCACGGCTGCGTCAGAGCGAACGTCTCGCTATGAAGTGTGCATATCCACGGGCAGTCCTCCTGGACGATGTCGCGCATCTTGCGAATGACCGCGCCCCGGGCCGGACCATCATCCATCACGCGCATCTGGTCGAACAGCTTATCGTACTCGGGATTCGCATAGTTCGCATAGTTGGGACCGCTGGTCGCCGCGCCGCCGTTCGGCCCATAAAGCAGAAACACGAAGTTCTCTGGATCCGGATAGTCCGCCACCCAGCCGAAGTTCATAAACTGATAGTGACCCTTTTCAACCTTATCTTCGAATATCGGATACTGGGAAGACCGAGAATCCACGTTCAGGCCCAACCTGGAGAGCTGGCGTGTGATGAGACCGACTTGCTGCCTGAGCAACGGCGTCGTGTTGTAGTTGTCCCATACGATCGTTAGGCGCTTTCCCGTAGCAGGCTCGATTCCACCGGGATAACCGGCCTCTTCGAGAAGCTGTTTGGCCCGTGTCAGCGCGGGGTCGAACTGCCTGTATGGATTCTTGTAGTCCGGATCATAACCGAAGAGACCGGGCGCAATCAGAAACTGAGCCTGCACCCCAAGTCCCTGGTCAAGCAGGTCGATCATCTCCCGGGAATCGAGCGCGAGCGAGACGGCCTTGCGGAGTTTGCGGTTCTTTTCAGACGTGCCCCCGAACGTAGGATCGTTCATATTGAAGCAGAAGTAGGCTACGTCTACGCCCTTGTCCCGATGGAGGCCATATCCACGGTCCACCATCTCCGGCGAAAGTTGACCGGGCTGCGCCATCACCTGTTGGAAGTTCTGTTGCGTCACCCCGGCCAGGTCCTCGTAACCCTGAAGAAACTCGTTGAAGCTCGTTATGCTTTCGCGTATGATATTGAACTGGACCCTCCGTGCCAGCGGTAGACGCTTGCCCGCATCGGCCAGGTACCCTGCTTCCGCGTCGCCCGGCGCTCCCTCGGTGGGATACGTCTCCTCCCGATAGTTCGGATTGGCGACGAGCATGATCCGTGACTTCTTCGCATACTCCACCAGCTTGAACGCGCCGCATCCCACAGGATGCATTGAGAATTTGTCGGCGTCGGCGACGTGTGAGTCCAGGTTCTCATCGCCATACTTTGAAATCGCTTCGCGTGCCAGGGGCGACGTAAAATGCATCGCCATGAGATAACGGAGCTGCGGATAGGGCTGATTAAGTACGATCCGGAACGTGTAGGGATCCTTGGGATCCGCCTGAAGGCCGTCTACCGGCGCGTCGTAGTCAACTCGCGGCCGCGGTCCGTTCGGACTACTCTCCCTGGCTGCTTTGATTCGCGCGGCGTTCTGTGCGCGCCAATCGAGCAAACCGACAATCTTATCGGAGAAGAACGGGAAGATCGGACAGTTAACGTTCGGAGCGGACAGACGCTTAAAGGTAAACAGAAAGTCCGACGCCAATATCTCGCGTCCGGCTCCGCCGGGGAAGCAGGGATCGTCCTGGAAGCGCAAGCCCTTCTTGATCTTGAACGTCCAGCGCTCGCCCGCAGTTGTGACGGTCTTGCCCTTGACGACCGTCGCTAGAGGCCACTTTTCGCGCCTGGGCTCTTCCGCGCCAAGGCCCAGATCGAGCACAAACGGGTCCCGCTTAAGGTAGTGATACTGAAGGTAACCTGGATAGATGACGTCGATCACGTTGGCAGACGGAACGTCATATGCGATACTGGGATCGAGCGTCTTGGGGTCGTCCGCCAGAACCCGGTAGATGACCGGTGTAGCGCTCTCACCAATGGGATAGGGGTTATTGCCGCATCCGGAGAGCCCTGGCGTCAATCCGGCAAGAGCCCAGAATACGAGCCAAGTCCACCGGCTGTTGCGGCGCGGCGGTGCTCCAGAATCGTTACGCACTATTTTCATTATGGGTGGAAGCATGCCCAAGCCCTGCCTATTACAAACACCGCCGTGGTAACGACTGCTCAACCAACCTGCATTCCTCCCACCGGGAGCCCGCGCTAGTTACGGACGCGCGCGCAGGTCAACAGAGTAAGACTCGGACGTGGAAAACTTCGGGCCGACTACACATTCTCGACAGCCAACCCCTTTTCCTGCCCGCACGCGCCATCCGGGATCTGGCGCACTGTAGTAATGAACCGAGGGCAACCGCGAGGAACCCGCACGGAGGACTTGTTGGTGAATAGTGCAGGTTACGCCTCGGCGCTCAAACCGCGTGCCCACGAGGCCGCGCCGGCCGCGGGCTCGCCCTCTCGCCGAGTTACAAGCGTTCGCGGAAGCCGAACTACTACAAGCAGCGCCAGCGCCGAACATGTGGCGCTCAAAACGATAATGGACGCGAAACTTAGCGAGAGTGAGAGCGTTGCGGTAGCGATCTCCGAGGAGGCACGGGCGATATTGGCGACGCTCATCAGCACGGCGTAGCCAAGGTAGGCGCAGTGGCGCGGAACGGCACGGACAGCCAGGTCGAAGAGAGTTACGAGGATCAGGGCCGCTGCAAGCCCATTCACGATCTCGATCGCGCACGCGAAAGCGAAGCTTACGGAGCCTGTGTAGGCAAGATAGAGCATCGTACCGCCCGCATTGGCGACGATGCCGGCGGGCAGGAGTGACTTAAGCCTCAACCGCCTGCACAGTATCGCATAGGCCAGTATGGAGATCAGTGTCGCCCCTTCCGCAAGGAACAGCAGTTGATGCTGCTCGATGGAGGAGAATCCCTCCATCGCCTGCCGCTTGGCGAGCAGCGCGTCGAAGCTGGAAACTCCGTTGACCAGGAGAAGCATTGCGGCCACCTGCCACAGCTCAACGGCCTGTCCCAGCGCACGGATCTGTGGCACGACGCCGGCAGCCTTTCGCGGAAGCGGCGCGGCCCTGGTCATCAGGAGCGCAGCCATGACGCCGAACAGCACCAGCAGGGCGGCGGCTACAGGCGGCCCAACAGCTCGACCTGCCGCGAGCCCAAGTACCGGCGCCGTCATCGCGGCCAGATGCGCCACACCCTGATGGAGCGCGCCGAGCCTTCCGCTCGCTCCAATGCGCTGCGCCTGTTCCACGAGATAGCCACCAAGAATCGTGCTGGCAAGCACCAGCAGCGCATTCACGCCGATTCCGATTGCAGGGGTAAGGCTGGTAGGAGCGTGCATTCGTAAGGACGGCAGCATCCAGAGAACGGCCGCTCCAAACGACGTTGCGACCAGGCATACCGTTCGCCGGGTCGCAAGGCCCGGCATGGACTGAAAGAGGAGCGCGGCAACGGGTTTCAGATACCAGAAGATTCCCAGCAACGCCCAAAACCCCGCAACGCCCTGTGCAGACGCCGATGGGAACTGCGGAGCGCCGAAGAGCGACCTGCCGATCTGCTCCGGCTGTGCAAGGGTTGTTGCAAAAATACCGACGCCGACGAGCGCAAGGGCGCGAGAGAGCTCGGCCCGAGCCGCTCGCCGGCCATAAGCGGTACCGGCCTCGGGTCCGCATCCCGCGGCGGACAGTGTCATCGAAAGGCTATCGGCGGGTATCGACTCGTTGCGCATCTGCGCCGAGCCGCGATCGATCAGCCTATCCACTTGATGGGCGCTCCGGCACGCATCGCACCTGAGACGGTGCGCCCACGCAAGCAGGGCATTCTGTTCTGCAGCCGGCACGGTCCTGTTGTGCTCCCGCTCACATGTCATCGGACAATAACCTCTTGAATGTTGTCTTTACCGCGCGGACCACCTGGAGGCTCAGCGCTGCTCGACCGCACGCCGCTGGGCGCAGGGCAAAGCTCGTCGCGAAGCAGGTCGCGTAGGCGTCGCCGGGCGTGGAACAGCCGGGACTGAACGGTTCCCGCTGGAATGCCCAGCACTTCGGCTACCTCCGGAACGTCCAGCTGCTGTACGTAGTGAAGCACGAACGTATCGCGGTGGTCTTCCGATAGCTTCGCGAGAGCCTGTCTTAGGCATAGTGACTCCAACTGTATGCCTCCCTCGGGATCAGCGCACCGTTCCGCCTCATCGAGTGGAGCTCGCCAGCGGATGTCGCGGCGCCGGTCTCGGAGCCAATGTGTGTAGCGATAGTAGGCGATCCGATGTACCCACGTGGAGAGTGTTGCGCGGCCCTCGTAGCGAGCGATCGCCTGCAGCGCCTCAACAAAAGTCTCCTGCGTCAGCTCTTGCGCGGCGTCTTCGCTCGCGCACAGATAGCGCATCCAGCGGAAAATCGGGGCGTGAAAGGTCACTACGAACCTAGCTCGTGCCGGATCGTCTCCCTCGACAATCTGTTTCGCCCACTCTCGATCATCCAACGATTGAACGTCCCTTCGGACCGCGCTATTGGAATAGTATCCCCAAACGGCCGATCCGTTCACTACAGAATCTATTTTTGCGCCGGTCCGCCCCGACCGTCCGGCCCGTCTGAGCCGTCCGTCTCCTCTGGACTGAATTCTGCCGGCACATCGAATAGCGTCGATTGTGCGCTGCTATCGGTGCGGTCCCGGTAGAGGTGCGATCGTCCGAGGTGCTCGTATGCTGAGCGCGTGGTAAGGCGGCCGCGGCTGGTGCGGTTCAAGAATCCGAGCTGCATCATATACGGCTCGACCACGTCCTCCAGGGTATCTCGCTCCTGGCCGAGCATGGCCGCAAGCGTATCGAGGCCGACCGGGCCGCCCTCATATTTCTCGATAATACCGAGCAGGAAACGGCGGTCCAGATCGTCCAGGCCCAGGCGATCGATCTCATGCGCCCGAAACGCCTCATCCGCGACTCTCTGCGTAATGATACCGTCTGCTCGAACCTGCGCCCAATCCCGCACGCGTTTCAGCATGCGGTTCGCCACGCGAGGCGTGCCGCGGCTGCGTCGCGCAATCTCAAGGGAACCCTGCGGCTCGATGCCAACCTTGAGTATCTCGGCCGACCGACGTACAATAAGGTCCAACTCCTCGATTGTGTAGAGCTCAAACGCATGATGAATGCCGAACCGGTCTCGCAGCGGAGAGGAAATCAGGCCCGCGCGGGTCGTTGCGCCCACTAGTGTGAAGCGCGGCAGGTCGAGCCGGAGCGTTCGGGCGCTTGGTCCACGGCCAATGATAATGTCCAGCTTATAGTCTTCCATCGCCGGATAGAGAATCTCTTCGACTGTACGGTTGAGACGGTGGATCTCATCGATGAAGAAAACGCTGTTCTTTTCAAGGCTCGTCAGGATCGCCGCCAGATCACCCGGCTTCTCGATCGCAGGCCCGGCCGTGATCCGTATTGGCACGCCCATCTCGTTTGCTATGATGTTGCTGAGCGTAGTCTTGCCAAGGCCGGGCGGGCCGTGGAGAAGTACGTGATCCAGCGCCTCCGCGCGAAAGGTCGCGGCCTCGATTGCGATGCCCAGATTCTGCTTCGCCTTCGGCTGGCCGATCATCTCTCGAAGGCGTTTCGGCCGGAGGGTCAACTCTCCCGAGTCGTCACTGATTTCAGCGGCAGACACAATGCGCTCTTCTTCACCATCGTTATTTTGAGGCTTCTTCTGAGACATTAGACGTCCTTTCGGGTCGCGACTTCCGGACTGAATTATATCACAAGAGTGATATTTTGTCTACTAAGAATAGGTCCGCCCCGCCAGCGCTGGATCGACCGTCGCACCTATTGGCGGTGAACGCTTGACACAGCCGGTTGCGTCCACTATAATTAGCAGGGTGCCTGCAGGATGGGCTCCTCGCCGTCGAACCTTCTTCAGTGAGCGCCGCTACCACGGCCTCAGGCGAATTGTGCGCCGCGATGCCGTTACAAACGCGCCGTTCGCACCCCGGCCAACCAGGTAACACCGGCGGCGTGGTGACGTCTAATGTCCGGCGCGGCCCATAATGGACGAATCTTTCCTACGGCTCAGCTTTGCAGTCGACACCGCGTTCCCGAGATTCGTGATCGCAGATTGGTTAACAGGAGTTTGACAATGACGCATTCGCGTACTCAGCCGCGCGCCGAGCGTACAGGGCGATTCGCGAGCACAAATCGCAGATGGGTGGCCTGCGCCGCACTGGTGGTTCTAGTTGTCGGCCCGCATGCGCGCGCCGTGGGCCAGGATACCTCATCGACTGCCGCGGAAAAGCTGACGACGCCGCTCACCGTCGAGTGGAAATATACGAGCAACTACTTCGGAAACAATCCTGCGTCACCGGCCGTCACCAGAGACGCCGCGTATTTCGTTTCCGGTAATCATGCGTATGCCGTCACGCTTTCGAGCGGTGCGCTGAAGTGGCGCTATCCGTCCGATCCCGCCGTCACGATCCCTTCACTTGTCGTTGTGACTCCCGCTGTAATCGGCGGCGTCGTATACCTGGGAGCGGGCGACGGACTATATGCCGTGAATGCCGATTCCGGTATCTTGAAGTGGCACTATACTGCGAACGGCGGCGTCGCCACGACGCCCGTCTCATATAACGGCGCCATCTACTTTATCTCCGGAAGCGGACGGATCCACGCGGTGAATACGGACACTGGTGACTCGATTGGCGGTATATGGAAGACCGCATCCGCGCTTGGCGTCGACGCTGGCGGCGCGGCGATTGCCGATGCTGCCGTCGCAAACGGAACGATCTACTACGCTACGACGAACGAAGTGCTCCATGCGATCGACTTGAGCACGGGGGTGCAGCGCTGGTACGGGCGACCCGGCTCGGTTGACCATACTTCGGTGCCGGTGGTCAACGGCGAGTCGGTGATAATTGCAAACGGTAATTTCGTCTCGAGCTGGCGAGCCGTTACAGGTCAGAAGCGCTGGACAGTTACTCTCAATAGCAATGCGGTGGTGCCACCCACGGTCGATCCGGACGGGAACACCTATGTCGTCACCGATGACAAGGAGATCTACTCGATCAATCAGCGCGGGCGCGGAGTCTGGACGCGGCCGGCGGTCGTGGACTATGTTCCCCTGGCAGCCGCGACGTATGCGGACGGAATGCTGATCGTCCCCACCGCTAACGGCGGCATCTACGCGTTCGACGCAGCAACTGGAAGTCTCAAGTGGCACTATCTGCTTAGCCCCACGGCGACAAACATAAACCGCCTGCCGGCAAAGATCAACGTGGGCGCGAGCCCGGTTGCCGCCAATGGAGTGCTCTATGTTCTCAGCGACGACGGAGCGCTTACAGCGTTTACTCACGATGCGCCTGACACGCTTGCGCCGATCGTTAGCGACCTCGATCCTGAAAAGGGCGAATATATCAGCGGCCGCGCGCCATTCCATATCGGCGCCAGAATCGCCGACGAGGGCTCCGGCCTCGACCTGAGCACGCTCAAGCTGCAGCTTGACGGACGTGAGATTCCCCAGTACGGACCGGGCGGTGAGATATCCGGTAAAGAGGGCTTCCTATTCGAGCTAAGCAACTAT
>JBBQVV010000321.1:0-8447 GCA_038211235.1 Chthonomonadales bacterium
CGACCATATCGCGTATGAACGAGAGATCGACAATATTCTTGAGGCGCCGCAGAACATGGTTGGCCGGAACCAAGTCTTCCATCGTAACGCACTGGAACAAATCCGTGTTGTCTTTTCGCTTACCGATCATCAGAGCCCTCGTAGTAGGATGGTCCCTTTGCGGATCCGCCCCACGCATATAGACACCAACCCAGTGGCGTCCCCTGGAAGCTATCGTCGATCACGTCGACCGGCGCGCCCCGACTCAAGAGCAGCCTGACGGCGCTGGCATTGCCATCGTACGCAGCCCAGTGAAGCCCTGTCTCCCCGCGAGTGAGCTTTGCATCGACCGGCATGCCGCGCTTCAATAGTAAATCAATCACCTCGTCGCGACCGTATTCGCATGCCCAGGCGAGGCCGGCTCTCATCTGCGCGTCCGTCGCGGGCGGCTTCAGCACACTAGCAGCATCAAAACAGCCCATCAAGAAGTCGAGCCGGCCGACGCCCGCGGCGCCCTCCAGGTCCAGACGCGCGCCTCGCTCGGCGAGAAACTCCGCCGCACACTTCCGGCCGTTGTGCAGGCAGCCCACGACATTAGAGAAGCCGCCGGGACCGTCAAGTAAAGCGCCTCGCTCGATAAGCAGCTCCAGCAGCGGGATCTGCACGCCGGCGACCTCCGGATGCACGCTCGTCGCCGTCAGGCCCAGCGTTGTCGATCTGCCCCCATAGGCGTCCGATTCCGCGTTCACATCCGCGCCGGCATCAAGCAGGATCCGGGTAATCTCCACAATGTTCGGTGGGGTCTTCTGCCGAAAGTCCTCGACGCCGTTCGCCGAGACATAGTGAAGCAGAGTGGAGCGGTGCTCGCGTAGTGACCGCGCGCTTTTCAGGCTGCGGTTCTCGCGGAGCAGTCGCCTCAGTAAGTTCGCGTCGCCTGCGACGATGGCGTCCACGGCGGCTTCAAATTGCGCGACGCCTGAACTCTCGCGCGTCAACGCCTCGACGTGGCGGGCAAACTTAGGCCAGCTTGTGAAGCCATGAATGCGCGCTACAGCGTACTGGGAGTCGGTCAGCCTGCACCGTGAAGCATCCGGCTTCGATTTGGCGAAGCCCTGCCAGAAGCCGTCGAATCGGGCCGCGTCGGCATCTATACGCTTCCTGGCATCGGACGTAATCTCCTCGCCCCGCAGGCGTGCCGCGGCCTCGAGATAGCGTGCTGCCCAATCACGGACCGCATTGACGTCACTCGACTTGCAGGCTTCCTTGAGATCTTTCGCGAGGTTCCTGTACTGCTCGAGGCTGGGACGAGGAGGCAGAGGGATGGCTTCGGACATACGAATCTCCTTTCATGGGTGCCTGGCATCCGCAGTTGCAGGCTGAAAGAAGGTTCGTGTAAACCGGAAAATCAGGTAGGTGGGCACGGCCCTTTCCGCGGACTGGATGCGCCCCTCGCGCCGGCTGCATTTTACCACATCGGGTCGCCGTTTCTCAAATGCGGCCGTTTTCTCAACCGTTATTCGATCTCAGACTGCACAGCGCATCAGACTTGCTCCATACGCAGAGGGCGTCAAGTCTGGGCCGGGAACGCGTCGCGGAACGGTCCCAGGAACCTCCGCTCCGGCGACCAGTCACTAATGGCAAATGCGATGTCGGAGAACGCACCTGTGAATTCGTTCTCCAGCGCGCTGCGAAAGTCCGTGGCAGTGTGGGCGGGATCGCTGCCGAAGGCGCCGCATCCCCTGGCGCCGAGGACGAGCGTCGCATGCCCATAGGCGCTCGCGATTGCCAGCACGCGATGGATTCGGCGATGCAGCAGGTAACGCGATTCCAGCTGCCCGATCCTTGACGCAACTGGAGCGGCGCAGGTGATGAAGCTCAGCAGCCAGGGAACAGGGAGCTCTCACCCGTCGTCCGTCCGAAAGACCGGTACGTTCGGCGTGTAGATCGACCAGTCGCTCGAATCCGGCCTCGGCCGCAGGTTATGCTGCCGGTACATCTCATCGCCTGTCAGCGTCAAGTACAGGGCGCTGGACCGGCACAACACCTCCTCCTGTGCCCTGGCGCCGCCCAGAAATCCTCCGCCCGGATGGATTCCGTTGGCAAAGTTGAGCGCAACGGGTTCCTGTCCGGCGTCCACGAATCTCCGCGAGGCTGCAAGCGTGGTCTCGTTGGCAACCTGGATCCGCGTTTCCGGGAATCTGGCCAATGGCGCGCTCGGAAGCGGAGCGTCCGCCGCAACGCTCACCTTTGCAGTACAGGCGGCGCGAACCATATCGCTCCAGTCGATTGTCGTACCGGTCATATCTTGGTAGAAGCCGGCTTCCGCCGCCTCGACAGCCGTTCGGCCAAGCGAGGCGGCCCTAGCGCGCGGGATGTCTAGGTCACGTTGACGTGCCTCCGCCATCCTGGCAGAATCGAGGCATGGTTGTATTCGCAGCATGGCAGGTTACTTCCTCAGGCGCAATAGCATTGTTCGGCACGAAAGTGTGCTGGTGACGCATAAACTGTACGCTTGGCCCGTTCGTCTGACGCTTCCCAAAGTCCGCGATAGATGATGTGTGGCATAATTACAGTATCACAAAGTGACAAATGGCGCTATCTAAATGAAAGTCGGCGAAGCAAAAGCTTCTTGCATTGATCGAAGCGCGGATCTTTCATTCATCGAGAGCCTCGATATACCCAGTAGTGTGCAAACGGTGCACGCTCATAGAGAGGCCTGTCTCTGTCTTATGCTCCGAGGCATACACACCGTACGCTACGGGCATACGGTCCACGAGCCGGAACCTGGCGCCGTCGTATTCCTTCCCGCTGAAGAACCTCACCAGTGCCATTTTCACACCCCGGCAAACATCTTTATCGTCTTCATGGAGCCTGGCTGGCTGGACCGGGTACGTCCACATCCCTCGGTCCTCCACCACCCCAGCTACCATCAGACAGGCGCCCTGACACGATTGGCCTCGCGCGCCCACTCTGAGTTCCATGCCAGAGACGCATTTGCTTCACTGGCGCTGGAAGGATTGGTACTCGAGATTCTGGCTGGAATTGCTCGGCACGAATCGTCTGAGGGCGGCGCCAAGTCGCATCGGCAACCTCGCTGGCTGCTGGAAGTCCGCGACCTGTTGCATGATCGTTTCGCGGAATCGCTCTCCTTAGACGAGATTGGACAGACAGTCGGCGTGCATTCTGCTCACCTAGGCCGGATGTTTCGGCGCCACTATGGCCAGACGATCGGCGAGTAGCTCCGCGAGTTGCGTCATCGATGCGCCTGTCGTATGCTCTCAAGCAGTACAACCACGCTCGCAGAAGTTGCGTTGTCATGTGGTTATTCGGATCAGAGCCACTTCGCTACCGCCTTCAAACGCCACACCGGATTGACCCCGAACGAGTACAGGAAATCCTTCCGTTTGCGTTAGTTCCGCGCAAAACCGCAGGTTTCGCGCAAGACGCGCCGGGGCGATCCATGATACTATGGATCGTCGAAGGTGATGTTGAAGGAGACTGTCTATGATCACGAGTGAACGAACATTCCGTCCGGTTATTGCCGCGTGCTTTGTATCAGCCCTGTGCTGCCTGACTCCGTCGGTTCAAGGACAAGGCGCGCCGCAGGCAGCGGCAGTTGTCGCCGGCCATGCCGCGCACGCCGATCCGGCGACGGATATCGAGTCCATGAAGGAAGAGATACGGCAGTTGCGAGCGCTACTGACAGATCTGCGGACTCAGGGCGAAGCGATTGAGAACCACGTTGCCTCAGCTCCCGAAGTGGAGGTTCAAAAGGAAGACTATGCGCTAGCGCGCCTCCGGTTCCACACGAAGCTCGTGCGGAAGGGCGCTTCGCCGCAAGAGTGGAGTCCCATCAAGCCACCCGCCGGAGCGACTGAGATCGAGTACCCGTCCGGCGGGCTGCGCCTAAAGGCGTGGGTCAATCGACCTGCGGGCGAGAGACGTCCACGTCCCGCCGTTCTGTTCCTGCACGGTGGATTTGCCTTTGACACAGGTGACTGGGAGGAGACAAAGGCCTATCGCGACGCGGGTTTTGTCGTCATGACGCCGATTTTACGCGGGGAGAATGGACAGGCCGGGGCGTTCTCTTACTATTACGATGAGGTCGACGACGTGCTCGCTGCAGCCGAGTATCTGAGCAAGCAGCCCTATGTGGACGCGAAACGCCTGTTCGTCGCCGGCCATAGCGTCGGGGGAACGATGACGCTGTTGGCGGCGATCGCCTCGAAGCGATCCCGCGCGGCCGCCGCTTTCTCGGGAGGTTCCTACTAGCCCCCATTCATCGAAGCCACAGACCTTCCATTCGATAAATGGGACCCAAGAGAGATCCAACTTCGCTCGCCGATCGCGTATGCAAGCAGTGTCAAGTGCCCACTGCGCGTCTATTACGGGACCGAGGAGGCGCTGCTTTTCGGGCTAATGAGCAGGAGATTCGCCTCGCTGGCGAAGCGGCATGGTCTTGACGTCGAGGCGCTTGAGATCGAGGGCAATCACGGCTCGCACGTGCGGTGGTCCATGATGCAAAGCATTGCGTTCTTTCAAAAAGCAGGTTCCGAGAACCGCTCCGAACGGACGGGCGAGATTGCGAGCCTGCCAGTATCGGCGGAACTCGACCTGGGCGACGGCGTCAACATGAAGGTCGTCCGCATCGAGCAGGGTACGTTTCGGATGGGCTCGCCGCCTGACGAGTCGGGTCATAAGAGCGATGAAGCGCTGCACGATGAAGTGATCGCTAAACCCTATTGCCTGGGCGTCTACGAGGTTACTCAGGCCCAATACCGTCAAGTAATGGGCCTGAAGCCGAGTTTCTTCTCTGCCAAAGGAGACGGCTGGGATAAGGTGTTCGGGCTGAACACGGACGATTTTCCAGTCGAACGCGTAAGTTGGGAAGACGCGCTGGATTTCTGTAGAATCGTTTCGATGTTGCCGGACGTGCGGGACAAAGGCTGGGTTGTCGACCTGCCGACGGAATCCGAATGGGAATACGCATGCCGCGCGGGCACGGAGACGCCAGTTCAAACAGGCAAGGAGTTATCGTCCCAGCAAGCGAATTTCAATGGAAACAACCCTTACGGTCCAGGGGCGAAGGGGGTGTTCCTGAACCGCACCACGAGAGTGGGCAGCTTTAGCGCAAATGCCTGGGGCCTGTTCGACATGCAGGGCAATGTGCTGGAGTGGTGCAAGGACGCCTACGATTCGAGCTATCGGACGAGCGAAAACAAGCCGGGGCATGACCGCGTAACGAGGGGCGGATTCTGGCTCTCCGACGGAACGCGGTGCCGCGCCGCATGTCGCCAGCAGGTGAGTCCTTCGACCCGCGCCTCCGGCGTCGGCTTTCGGGTGGTGTTGCGGTCAATCGCCAGGTAGTTCGTCGGCAGTACGCTTCGTGTCGTTGCTGAATGCGCACGACCCGCTCGGCGGGCGCCTGGACTCGATGAATCGACCGCAAGTCCGTGTACATGCCTCGAGATTCCAACAGGAATCGTTCTGGATTCGCATCCATCGAGGCCATGTGCGTGACCAGCGTGGAATGCGGCGTCGACCGACGCTGTCAATGAACGACCTTAAGCGGACCGTGCGTCTGCGTATAGCCACGCCGTTTTTCCTGAGGCAAGGACAGCTGAGACCCGTACGTAACCGGCGGGCTCGTAATCATCTGCGATGGCGAGTTCATAGTCCGTCAACTCAAACGCAGTACCGCGTACACGATGGTCCGCATTGCCGTTGAATCTCACGATGGAATGTTCGGTCTTACCGCTCGCAACTACAAATTGCGGATCTTCGATCCTCAGGCTCGATTGCTCGAAGCCGATGAGCTCGTCCGGGTGTCCTTGAAGCAGCCTTCCGAACGTTGAAATTTGGACAGACTCCTGCTGGAGCGTGCCATAAGTGAAGAGTAGGGGCATCGTGATCGTCTGTTCGAGGATCTACCATCCACTTCCTCCGTTTGCCGGCGCAGAGACGCGCTGCGCAGCTCGCCATTTCGCGGATCGCCTGTCCATGTTCGGCCTGTCAGGCGATCCGGCCATTCAGCCGATTTCGACTACCGAATTAACATATCGGTATGCCGTGAACGATGACGTCGGCTGCCAGGCGCGTGCAGTGACTTGCTATGTCGAAGCGCAATTTAGACCATCCAGGCTTCAAACCCCTAGCCAGGGAAAAACCAGCAGCCGGCCGGTGTCCGAATGACTGTTTGTTCTCAGCTTCGCAAGGATTTGATCGTCTTACACGCACGACAAATCTTAAGGAGCGCAAAGCAAGGCACTTGAACGAAATGCGCAGGAGATTGGCAAAGACAGCGCGAACCGTTTCGCAGGAGCGTCAAACATGAACCCCACCATCGACCTACTGTTTAAGGGCGGACGCGTCATCGACCCGGCCAGCCATCAGGACGGCATCGCGGACGTCGCCATTGCCGACGGCAATATTCTCCGGACCGGCCCGGACATCGATCCGGCGGAGGCGCGGAGTGTCATAGATGCTTCAGGCTTGCTCGTGACGCCCGGCCTGCTGGACATCCACGTGCACGCGTACTCGACTCGCCTCCAACACGAATCGGGGCCATGGCTGGGCAGTCTTGTCGCCGATCATCACTTTCTGAGCTCGGGAGTGACCACCGGAGTCGACGTCGGAACGGCAGGCGCGGACGAGATCGCCCACTTTCGACGGACCGTGATCGACGGCGCTATTACGCGTATCCTCGCCCTTGTCAATATCGCCAGACCGGGAATGGGAGACGCCGAACAGATCGTTGCCAACCTGGACGTGGAGGCAGCCGCCAGAGCGGCGCTGGAGCACAAAGACGTAGTCGTCGGAATCAAGACCGCGCACTTCTGGACCAACCTGCCGTTCGACGCCGAACATCCGCCCTGGGCTTCCGTGGAGCGAGCCGTCGAGGCTGGTCGGCTGTGCGACATGCCCGTGATGGTCGATTTCTGGCCCCGTCCGCCGGAGCGGCCATATCCCGACCTGATACTGAAGAAGCTGCGCCCGGGCGATATCCATACACACGTCTTCGCGCGACAGTTTCCCGTTATCGATGCGGAGGGGCGCGTTCAGCCCTACATGCGTGAGGCGCGGTCTCGCGGAGTCTGGTTCGACGTTGGCCACGGCGCCGGCAGCCTCTGGTTCCGCAACGCCAAGCGGGCGATCGACGATGGGTTCCCGCCGGACAGCATCAGCACCGATCTCCACGCCGGCAGCGTCCGCACGACCGTCCACAGCATGCTCCACGCCATGTCCAAGTGTTTGGCGATGGGAATGCCGCTAAGTAATGTGATCTCTCGCTCCACGGTGGCTCCGGCGAGCGCCATTCGGCGGCCGGAGTTGGGCACGCTCTCGCCGGGAGCGGAGGCGGATGTCGCGGTGCTCGAGCTGAAGCGGGGCGAATACTCGTTCCAGGATTGCGGATATGCGAGGATCGACGGAGACCGGAAGCTGGAGTGCGTTCTGACGCTGCGGGCAGGGCGCATCGTATATGAGCGAGACGGTCATGCGCTGCCGCACTGGCGCGACGCCCCGGAGCCCTACTGGCGCATACCGGAACTACAAGCAGGCACGATCGAGCGCAACTGGCGCAACGGTAAGTAGGTCGATCGCGTCCACGAACCAATTCCGTGAACCACCTGCATGACTTCCGTTCGGTGGTCAGTGAACGCCGGCCCGCAGCTGTACGATCCCATATATCCAGGGGCAGATCGAGATAGCCAGCGCCGCCCAGCCTACATAGTATCTAACGCGACCCTTGAACCAGGCGGGAGCCAAGAGCACGATGATGGCGCACGCGAAAAGTCCGAAGAATGTGAGGCTCTGACGGGCGCTGTGCTCGGCCATGTTCCACGTCGCGGTCGATCCGGTATACAGCGTCCGCCAGCCGGTCGCGATTGCCGCTGAAGCAATCAGGAGCGACGCGGCGTACGCCGATACGCTCAATCGAGTGTTCCAGGCGCGCCTTGCGACCTCCAGCAGCGAAGTGGGCTCCTGCGGGCCAGACCGCTCCGGAATGGTCGTGGGCGCTGGATGCGCCTCTCCTTCCAATTCTGTTGACCGTTCGCGATTCGGGATCGGTTCGGCAAGGGTCGCGAGCACCTCCGACAACAGGCGGTCACTATCCCTTTCGTCCTTCCAATGGAAATAGCGAAACGGGCCCAACATATTTGGGATTGCGCGATCCTCTTCCGTCTCCGGTTCGATGTCACACAGCTGCACTGGCAGGATCATTGGTCCCGCACGGCGCTGGCGCTCGTCTTCCACTGTTTCCAGCTCTTTCTGCAGTATGTCACTTCGCAGCGATCCGTGTGAAATAATCGGAATGACGGCGTCGGCATCGCGGATGCGCTCTTCGATCTCCTTGGCCCAGGCCACTCCAACGCGTGAGTGGTGATCGTAGAATACATCGTGGCCGCGCGCTCCCAGCTCCGATTCGAGGTAGCGGACAACGGTTTCATCGACCTTCATGCTCCGAC
>JBBQVV010000322.1:0-8447 GCA_038211235.1 Chthonomonadales bacterium
TTGATAACTGGCTGCACGCACGAACAGCACCATCGTTCCGCGACGCCGAATAGCGAAACTGGCCGGTACCATTGGCACAGATAATTGCGAAACACGGCTAAGATGCTTCCCGTCTGTACTGTTACCCGGCGGATGCAGGAGAGAGGAGTTTGATGGCGTCTCGAATCGCAGCGATACAGAGGGGTGTGTTTTCGCGTGACGCGCTTTGGAGTGACAATGCCGTCTTAGTCTATCTGGCGCTCATTGTATTGGTCGGTCACCTTCTGACTAACGCGAACTATGGATACCAGCGCGACGAGTTCTATTACGTAGCATGCGGTCATCATTTCGCCTGGGGCTATGTGGATCATCCGCCATTGACGCCGGTCATGGCCAATGTCTCCGTCTGGCTGTTCGGCAACACCCTATTTGCATTGCGATTCTTTCCCGCTCTGGCAGGCGCCCTCACGGTCCTCATTACCGGACTCGTCACGCGTGAGCTTGGCGGCAACCGGTTCGCGCAGATCGCCGCCGTAGTCTCGACTATGATGGCGCCGCTGTTCATCGCCGCAAACGGACTGCTGATGCCGATCTCCGTAGACATCCTCGTCTGGACATTGAGCTCCTACCTAGTGCTTCGAATAATAAAATATAAGGAAAGCCAGAGCTGGGCGCTCGTCGGACTGACGATCGGTATCGGACTGCTTAATAAGTACAACGTTCTGTTTTACGCCGCCGCACTCGTCGCAGGGCTCCTCGCCGTAGGTCCCAAACGCGTGCTGCGCAGCGGCTGGTTCTGGACCGGCAGCCTGGTGGCGTTTCTTGTTGTGTTGCCAAATCTTCTATGGCAAGCACACCACGGCTGGGCGACAATCGAGTTCCTCCACAACATGAATAGAAACGTAATGAGTAAGATCTCACGGCCCATGTTCCTCGTGTGGCAGGTGCTGTTCCTTAATCCTTGCGGCCTGCCCCTGTGGATCGCTGGACTCTACTTTTACATGGGCACGGCGGAGGGCAAGCCATACAAGGTGTTCGCCTTCATTTTCCTTACGATATTCGCATTTCTCGTGATCGCGAATGGCAAGCACTACTATCTCGGCGCCGCCTATCCAATGCTGTTTGCCGCCGCGCCGCTCGGAATCATGAAGATTGTCAGAGAGCGCAGGCTCCGGTGGGATCGAGTTCGAAACGGATATGTTGGGCTGCTCTCGGTCGGCGGACTGCTGACTTTTCCAGCGGTGTTGCCAACGCTGCCGGCAGACTCGAGCTTAAGATATGAGCTCGGGCGAAAGTGGCCATCCTATGCGGAGATCCTCGGGTGGGACGAATTGGTTGCGCAGGTGGCAGGAGTGTACCAGAGCCTGCCGGTTGCGGAGCGCGACCGCGCGGCGATTCTGACTGAGAACTACGGCGAAGCCGGCGCGCTGGACGTGCTCGGTGAGCACTATGCGCTGCCGCATGCGATCAGCGGCCACAACAACTACTACCTATGGGGTCCAGGAAGTGCAACGGGGGACATCTGCATCACCGTTGGAATACCCGACGATACCGTACACAGGATGTTCGCGGAAGTGACGCCTGCGGGACGCATAACCAACTCGCAGCACATCAAGAACCTGGAATTCGGACGGCCGATCTACATCTGCCGCAAGCCGCGCCGGCCGCTCGTGCAGATGTGGGCGATGCTGAAGCACTACGACTAAGGAGAACTGTCAATGACTCGTGCACCGAACGATGCGGTTATCGTCGGCGTGGCACGGACAGCAATTGGACGCGCGCCGAAGGGCGCCCTTCGCAACACCCGTCCCGACGATCTTGCGAGCATCGCGATGCTCGCATCGATCCAGGGGCTGCAAGGACTCGCGCTCTCCGACATCGATGACGTGATCCTCGGCTGCGCCAGCCCGGAGTTGGAACAGGGGCTGAATGTCGCAAGGATCTCGGCCCTGCGGGCCGGATTTCCGGACAGCGTCCCCGGGCTCACCGTGAACCGGTTTTGCGCCAGCGGGCTGGAGGCCATCGCAATCGCCGCGGCCAAGATCGAAACGGGCCAATCCACTCTTATCGTCGCTGGCGGGGTCGAGAGCATGTCGATGGTACCGTTCATGGGTTCCTCGCTCCGCCCCAACCCCTACCTCGAAGAGCAGCTTCCGGACACCTATCTTTCAATGGGACTGTCGGTGGAGCGCCTTGCGCTCCTGCATGGAATCACGCGCGAGGCGGCGGATGCATACGCTGTCGAGAGCCATCGAAAGGCGGTCGCCGCGCAGCAGGCGGGCAGATTGGCCGAGGAGATCACGTCCGTTACTCCCACGATTGGAGACGAAGCCAGTGGCGACGCGGCAGGTACGGTGTTTGACCGCGACGAGAGTCCCCGTTCTGACACCTCCATGGAAACGTTGGGACGGCTCAAACCGGCCTTTTCGGAGGATGGCACTATCACCGCCGGCAACGCCTCGCCTCGCAGCGACGGCGCCGCGGCGGTAGTCCTGACGACTCGCACGAACGCTGAAGAGCACGGATGGCGACCGCTCGGCCGGTTTGCAGGCTATGCTGTTGCAGCCGTTGCGCCGGCCGACTTTGGGATCGCGCCCGCGAGCGCGATCCCAAAGCTGCTCGAGCGCAAGGGACTCACCATCCGGGATATCGAGCTTATCGAGTTCAATGAAGCGTTCGCCGCACAGGTTCTCGCCTCCGCCCGGCTATTTCCCCTGCCGATGGATCGTGTCAACGTAAACGGCGGCGCCTTAGCCCTGGGTCATCCTCTTGGCGCGACGGGCGCGCGCCAGACGATTAGCATGGTGCATGAGGCCCGTCGGCGGAGCGCGCACTACGGCGTGGTAACGATGTGTGCGGCGCTGGGTATGGGCGCTGCTGGCCTCTTCGAGTTCGAGTCCTGACGTCGCGGTTTTGCTGGCCTCAAAGCTAGCGCCAGTTCACTCCGCCGCCGCTGCTGGTCGCGAAGCGCCGTCGTCACCGCTTCGTCGTACTTCCGAACGATTGCTTCCACGTTCCCACTGCCCTCCTGAGCCGCAAGGGCGCGCGCTCGTCCGAAGGCCACTTTTGCTTCGGCCCAGCGGCCTACTCGAACACAGATCAAGCCGAGGCGCTGAAGCCGTGCAGCTGTCGGCGCCCTCAAGATCAGCCGCTGTAACGCGTCCATCGCATCATCGAACCTGCCGGACCGTTCGCAGCATGTGATGAGCGCTTCCGCCACTTCGTCATCTGCCGGTACGACCGCGAGCGCCAGTCGATAGTCGTCAACGGCCCTATCGTACAAGCCCAGGTCCTGTGCCCCACCCCCCCGTTCCCGCATCACGTAATCCACCACGGCACGCGGTTGGTATCGAAGGCTGCTCTGGCTCTTGATGCTTCGAAGCATCCAGGGGCTGTCGATAATCGCGACGCGCTCCGCGAGTGTTGTTTGGCTAGGAAAGATACGCCTCACCACGCGATCGTTGACCTCCAGTGCTTCGCGCCGTCGGCCCTCTTTTCGGAGAGACGTCGCGAGCCCCGCGAGTGCGGGCAGGAAGTTAGAATCCGCATAGATCTGCACGCGCGTGAGCACCGTGTCGCTTCTCCAAACGGGCACATCGACGGATGAGAGTATCGCAAGTGAGGCCGCAGCCGCAATGGGAAGCGCGCGACCAAGAATGAAACGCGCCATTCCGCGACGACCGGTCAACAAGCGGTCAAATGCCGCCCCCAGCAGGCCTGCGATGCCGAGAAGGGGAATTACGGCCCGATAACAGGCCACGAACTGAGACGGGATGGGTACAACGTTGAGACACGGCACAATGCTGATCACAGCCCATAGCGCCAGAATTCGAAGGCGCCTGTCCGGCCACGTTTGCCATAGAACCGCGATCCCGAGCCCGCCCGCGAAAAATCCCCATAACGCTGTTAGCGGTTGAGGTATGTCCCACGCACCTAACGACGATTGGTGCAGGCTCCGCAGCGTGGGCCATGTGTAAACTCGCGCAAAAAAGCACAGGGTACGACCGACCATCTCGACGCGGAGTCCGGGGTCCCATGCCACTCGCGTTCGTGTGGGAACCCAGCCGACGGTATCGATCGCCGTGGATGGTATGACCTGGTACGCCGCATATAGAAGGATGGCTATCGGCAAGCCGTAAAGCAACATCCATGGATGAATCCAGGGCGCACGACGATCCACTGCCCGATCGCTTGCTTCGAGTGGACCCGCCAGCAAAGGCGCCAGGACTACTAGCGGTAGACACTGCTCTTTGCAGAAAATAGCGCAGGCGAACGCCGCAACGGAGATTGCGATCCAGGCGGCGCGATATCCCTGTTCTCTAGCCTTAACCGTCGAGATGACAAAGAAAAGCAGGAACAGAAGTGCAAGAGTATCGGTTCGGCCACCGATAAACGTCGTAACGGAAACCTGAAGTGGGTGGAGCGCATAAAGCGTCCCGGCAAGGAGTGCCGCGCGACTCCTTCGAAGCAGCAGACGAAACACCCAGAAGGCCTCCGCCACCACAATCCCGTGAAGCACGACGTTCTCCACGTGAAACGCGAAGGGATCTAGCCCGTGCAGGTTCTCCCCAACCGAGAATGACGCACCCATCATTGGCCGATAGTAGAGACCGAACTGAGGATGCCTGAAGCAGTCGATCGGATTGCGTCCGCATCCTCGCGCCTGCGTCCTGTGGAGCAGCTCATGATCGTCGATGACTTCCGAGCGATTGACTCCTGGGAGGTTGATAATGCATGACACCAGCGCACTCGTCAGCGCGTAGAGGAGATAGGCTCTGCCGTCGATCACTGTCGGCCAGTTGAAAGTGCTGACCTTCCGGGCCGACCTATTCACGCCTTTCACCCATGTTCGAGCGGGCGCCGCGCGTCGCGATCTCCTCCTCTCGCAATCGCCGGTACGCGGCGATCAGGCGTACCAACAGTAACACCGCGGCGATGCCGACCGGGGCGAGAGCAATCGAAATGAGGAGAACCGTGATGTCGCGATTACCGGGTGGAGGGTAGGTCCTGAGGGCGTCCCCGCCGATACCAACGATAAACAGCAGAACCAGCAGCACCATGTCTCGTCTAACCACATATTCCGGATGGAACTTCCCAACCTGCCTCCAACGGAATACCGCGAGACACAGCAGCGTAACTCCGCTGAGCCCAACTACCGAATATAAGATGTGCAAGGTCTCTCCTCTGGACCAGTCGCTGCAGCACCAGTTTACCCGTTTGACGAAAGACACGCCTGCCGCGTGAGTGGACGACCTCCGAACTTCGGTTGACCCGTGCATGCGATGCCCCGGTCGCATGGATCATTCTGGACACGGGGCGACGCGGGCACGCGTGTGTAGCGACATGCGACCAAAGCAAATCGAGATGGTTAGAGAGGCTTTAACGCCTATTGATGCGGCTGAACTGGCATGTGATTCGTTTTCGCGCTATAATCTAGGCACTCCAGAACTGGCTGATTGTCCGCCCAGTCCTTGAAAGGAAACTTTGTCTATGTTTCGTACTGTCTGCCTTCGCGCGCTCTTCGGCGCTCCTGCGGTCCTCGTTGGGTTTGCAGTGGCTCCGGTTTGCGCCGAGCAGTCGGGCGCTCCCGCGAATGCGCGGCAGGCCGCGCCAATAGCGATATCAGCCACAACTTCGACCGCCAATTCAGCGCCGAAGGCCCGGCGCGCTAGGACTTCAGCTCAAAACGGCGGCGCAGTATCGGCACCGGCGGACAATCTCACTCCGGCCCAGGTGAAATACGGCCTGCCCCGGACGCCAGTGGTGGGTGGACCGGTCGATACCGACCTTACCAAGCCACTCTCGCTGCAGCGCGCAATTCGTATCGGCCTGTTTCGGCAGAACTCGATCGCGATTGCGCAGACCCAGGCTGAGGTCGCGCAGAATCGCCTGATCCAGTCGAGGTCCAGCTACTTTCCACAGATTACGCCTACATTTCAGTTTCAAACAAATCTTTCGCCTGGCGGCTCATTTACGTTTCAGGGTCAGCGGTTCGGGGGATCGGGCACGTCGGAGACTCGGACGGAGATTATCGCGGCGAGGCAGTTGATCTTCGATTCCGGAAAGCGCGAGGCGAATGTCGGGTCCGCAAGACGCAATCTGTTCGCGTCGGAATACGGGTTGGGCAATTCTAGACAGGATGTGGTGCTTTCGGTAACCAGTGGTTACTTCAACCTGCTCCGCGATCGCGAGCTCGTCAAAGTCGAAGACGAGAGCGTTAAGCGGGCCGATGAGACAGCGAAGGCGATCCAGGCGCAGTTCGAGGCAGGGACAGCCGCAAGGTCCGACACGCTACAGGCCCAGGCCGATCTGGCAAACGCACGTGTCGCGCTGATTTCTGCCCAAAGTGACTATCAGATCCAGGAAGCGAGCCTGAAGAACGCGATGGGCGTGGTGAGCATTGTACCGTTAGTGCTCGACGATGCGCCGATACCAGCGCCGAATACGGTGCCGGACCCTGTGCCGCTCGAACGCTACATCCAGTCCGCCTATTTGAATCGACTCGACGTGAAACAGCAGCAGGAGCAGGTCTACTCGCAGGGCTATAGTGTACGATTGGCGCGCATCAACGCCGGACTATCGTTAGAGGCGGATGTCACAGAGGGCTATCAACTGGACCCCACTTCAGGCGAAGAGCGCACCTTTACCGTCTCGGCGACCTATCCACTGTTCGATGCCGGGAATACCCGAGCCATGGTTCGAGAGAACCAGGCGCTTTGGGAGGCGGCAAAACGCAATCTTGACCAGTTAGAACAGAACGTGCGCCTCAGTGTCGACCAATCTTTTACGGCGCGGGAGGTGGCGAAGCAGCGGATGCTCGCGGCGAATCTGGCCGTTACCGCCGCGAATGAGAACTACAAGGCGGCCTTCGCCAAGAATCGAGAGGGACTTATCAACATTCTCGAGTTGATCAACGCGGAGGTACTTCTGATCAATGCGCAGGTCCAGCAGGTCCAGGCGACATACGATTACCACATTGCCGACGCACAGTTGCTACGTGATACGGGCCTAAACGATCCCATCTACCTTCCGCGCGTTCCAGGTGTGCGACCACCGGTTCTACCGCGCTAACGCGAACGGTTCACGTTGCACGTATCTCGCCTGAGCGCCGTGTCTACTTGACCAAGATCGAGAGTGACAAGAGACCATGTCCGACGTAATCATTGAAGTCCGAGATGTGCGGAAAACCTACAAAATGGGCAAGATGGAAGTCCGAGCGCTTCGCGGCGTGTCACTCGACATCCATCGAGGCGAGTTCGTCGCCATCATGGGCCCGTCAGGCTCCGGCAAGTCCACGTTCATGAATCTGATCGGCTGCCTGGATAAGCCTTCGGAGGGATCGTACAGGCTGGACGGTATCGAGGTCGCGAAGCTAAATGACAATCAGCTTGCCGAGATTCGAAACCTGAAGATCGGTTTCGTATTTCAGACCTTCAACCTTCTGGCCCGCACGACTGCCCTGCGCAACGTAGAGCTTCCGATGCTCTACAGCAACACGAAGAACCGTGAAATGCTGGCGAAGAACGCACTCAACGTCGTAGGGCTCGGCGATCGTATGAACCACAAGCCTAACGAACTGTCTGGTGGTCAGCAGCAGCGAGTCGCCATTGCACGGTCACTGGTTAACAATCCGCCGATCATTTTTGGAGACGAACCTACGGGAAACCTCGATACCCGCACGGGTGAGGAGATCATGCAGATCTTCCAGAACCTGAACCGTACCGGGAAGACGGTGGTCATCGTCACACACGAACCGGACATCGCGGAACACGCACACCGCATCATTCGATTCAAGGATGGCAAAGTCGTGTCCGACGAGCCCGTCGTGCGGCCAAAGGTCGCGGAGGATGAGATCCGTAAGCTTGAGCTCCTCGTGGAAGCGTAGAGGTACTATGTCTGACGAAGGCTTGACGCTGGATCGGATCGCCGCCGACCTCAGGCGAGACATGGAGGCTATCAGTCGAGCGCGGGAGGAGGCCCTTCGCGCATGCCGCGAAGTAATTCAGTATGCGTCTCGATCGATTCGCGCGCTGCATCGAGAAGAGGTTGTACAGGCGCGCACTCTGGCAGACGAGGCGCGATCGCGTGTTAACCGGGTCCGATCGGCGCTTTTGCCCCACCCTGCTCTCTTCCATGCAGGATATGTGCACGATTCTCAGAAAGAGTATGTGGAGGCCGAAGCGATGCTCGCCATCGTTGGCGGCTCCGAGGTGCCGAGCCCTGCATCCCTGGGCGTCGAGCCGGCGGCCTACTTGAACGGCCTTGCCGAAGCCGCCAGCGAGAGCCGTCGATACGTCCTCGATCGTCTGCGCGCGGGTGATACGGGCCGCGCGGAAGCGGTATTGAGAGTCATGGACGACATTTATTTCGAGTTGATCACGTTTGATTTTCCCGACGCAATCACGGGCGGATTGCGACGAACTACCGATGCTTTGCGCGCGGTTCTCGAGCGCACTCGGGGCGACCTG
>JBBQVV010000323.1:0-8437 GCA_038211235.1 Chthonomonadales bacterium
GCAATTAGCTCCATATCGATCTTGACGGCAATGACATCTTCCCCACGCGCAATATCAACGAGAAGCCGCTCGACTGCCTCGCCGCTCGTCTCCGCAACGGCCTGATAAACCGTGGCAACCCCTTTGCCTTCTGCTTCTGCCAGCGTCCAGCCCGTTAGTTGCTCGGCGAGCGGATTCATGAAGAGCACTTTGCCCTCGGCATCGGTGGCAATGAGAGCATCGCCCATACTGACCAACGTCTGATAGAGCCAACTTGCCTGGTCGGAGGTTTGCGACAAATGCTTGGTGTTGACAACGGTGAAGGACAGAGCCGACGCTCCTGATCTGCCGCTCTTTTCTGAAGGGTTATTGCTGGTCATGGGTCGAACACTCCTTGGGCACATGACGGAAGGAGAATCGAACCTCTCCTTCAGAACATGGCGTGCCGACATTTCAATGGTTGCAGTGTACCCAAAGGCAGAGCAAAGCGACCGGTGAGGCCGCTCGTCATCAGAGAAGGTCAGGCAACAGGTCAAGCCCTATCACGTTTCTCGCGGCGTTTGATAGCCGCCTTTGCAGCAAACGAAGGTGACGAGTAGACGACGGACGCGGCTGGCAGTGGATGCCGGCTGCGGCGCGGATGCCGCGCCCTACTTCCGCATCTTCAATCCGGTGAAGCAGAACGAACGGTTCGATGCTCGGGGAGACTATATCCGAAAATGGGTTCCGGAGCTGAGACGGCTTCCTGCGGAATGGATACATCGCCCGTGGGACGCATCTGATGGCGTGCTGCAAGAGGCGGGAGTGGTTCTGGGAAGGACCTACCGCTACCGTATCGTGGATCATCGCTTCGGCAGCGAACGCGCGCTCGCGACGATACGCAAGTGAGGGGAATAGTACCGAAGAAATCAGAGGGTCTATCCAGCTCATCACTGGAATTCCAGGCCCGATGGGGCAAGTGGTTATAAGCAGAGCGGTGCCCTGAAATCAAGCAGTCTGAGGCACCTCAGGACGCGCGGGTTGGAGTGAGGCTATATGAACTTATCGGGATCAAGGCGGTTGATTTTCACCAGCATTCCGTCTGGCGACTCGATCTGCAGCTGAGCGCCGAACGCCTCGTCCGCTGCACCGCGAGCGATCTTAACGCCTGCTGCTTTCAAGTGTACTTGCAATGTATCAATGGGTTCCTCTGCCTCGAAGTTGAGTTCGACCTGTCCCTCATGCTGCTCGGGGTTGGCGGGATGAGCTAGAAGACCGATCTCCGCGCCACCCAAGCAAGCTGCGCCCAGTCCCCGTCACGACTTTGGGTAATAAGATTGCCGCCCAATGCCTCATAAAACTTGATCGAGGCCGTCATGTCCTTAACATGGATCATCGGCTGGAGTTTTATGGCTGTTTTCGTGTCTCTCAAGTTCCGTTCCTTTAAAGCAGGCCATTAAGATTTTGGCGATGGTCGGACAGCGAGAGTTGCTCGTCGAGAGTGTGATGCTTGGCGGCAGCGATTAACTCCGGGTCCACATAGATGTTGAACTGTTGCATTGAGCTTCTCTTTGCTATCATGCATGCATATGGTTTTTCTTTTGTCCAGTATCGTTGGGCTATGGATTCTTGGTTAGAACGTCCATGGAGGCAGCCAGCCACAGTGTAATCTGCAAATACTTTCAGGGACAGGCATATGCTTTGGGGAATGGATATGGCATCCAGGCTACCCCCGGTGACAGCTCCGGGGGGGTTGGGCCAACGGGGCGGGAGAGTTCGATCGTAGTCTATGCGGGTAGAATGTGTCTCAACAATAGTGTGAAGGAACCTAACGACAATGGACCAACTCCTGATGCGCCGGCACAATCTGGACAACCTGCCGCCACTGCCGGCTCTGCCGTGCGGCTATGTCCTCCGGGAATATGCCGACTCCGATGCCGAGCCGCTTGCCGCCCTGCTTAATGCCGCGTTTGCCCACACCGAGTGGACGACGGATACGGTTCGCGCGAAGCTGGTAAGCGCCCCCGACGTAAAGAAAACCTATGTCATCGCCTTTGGCGACCAGCCCGTCGCGACGACGTCTGTCCGCATTCTTCCGGAGCGCTTTCCAGAATCCGGCTACGTGCATTGGGTAGCGGTTGAGCCGAGTCACCAGGGGCGGCGGCTGGGCTACATCGTTACGCTGGCGGCGCTTCACGAGTTCGCCCGCATGGGCTGCCGGGACGCGGTTCTCGAGACCGACGATCATCGTCTTGCCGCGATCAAGACCTATCAGAGTCTCGGCTTCGAGCCGGAACATCGGGATGGTATGCATGTCGAACGATGGACGAAGATCGCGGCGGACCTGCTGGCTGCGGTCAACCTGTAGCTAAGGGTCGAGGGCCGGGACCGTCCACTGAACGCTCTCCTGATTCAGCGTCTGCGGTGGGTCGACGAGAGTATCTTTCGCGACTCACGGTATTTCACGACCGTTCGGCGCGCGACCTGAATGCCTTTTTCTTGGAGCAGGCTGACGATCTGCTGATCGGAGAGGGGCTGCGAGGTGTCTTCGCTCATGATCAACTGCTGGATGGCATCTTTGACCGAAAGCGACGCATTAAAGAAGACGTTGAAACTGACGACCTCCTGGTTTGGCAGCTGTACGTACTTGTTTGCAGTCGCCCGGCTGACCGTCGATTCGTGGACCTCGAGTATTCGAGCGATACGGGTGCGAGTGAGCGGACGCAGGAACTGCCGCGAGCCCGTCTCCAAGAAGCCCGACTGGGCGTCTACGATGCAGCGAGTAATCTGGCGGAGAGTCTGCCTTCGGCGCGTTAGGCTTCTGATGAACTGCTCGGCCCGGTCGACATGCTCTAGGACGTGTTTCCTCGCATCGGGGCTATGGTGGCCGCGGCCGTTCTTGATCTCCGTGTATATCTCGCGGTAGGTCGGGTTGATATTGAGGCCGAACGTGTCCGTTCCAACTACCTCGATGTCGTACCCGATCTCAGTGCGGCGGATCAACACATCGGGCCGAATCGACGCGCGCGCGTTCACCGGCCTGTAGGTCCAGGGCGGCCGGAACTGGTTGGCGGGAAACGGATTGAGCCGTGTGCGGATATACTCGATCACGTTGCGCGCGTCGTCCGCCGAGATGCCCAGGGCGCGCCCCAACTTCATGAACCGGTTTGACGCGATCAGCGAGAAGTGATCTCTGACAGTCTGCTCCGCAAGCGCGTTGATGCGCTTTTTAGTCGGGCAACTCTCCTCGTCCGCGAGGAAGCAGAGCTGGAGCCGCATGCACTCCTGGAGGCTTCGTGCGCCAACTCCCGCCGGGTCAAACGATTGGATCACGCTAAGAATTCGTGCAACCTGTGATTCCGGCACCTCCAGCTCGAGGGCGATCATCTCCAGTGTGCCGTCCAGCCATCCCCGGTCGTTAAGGCAGTTAACCAGGTACTCGCCCACGCGGAAGTCCTCGGCGGGAACCGCGGCGCGAAGTAATCCCAGGAGATGCTCGCGCAGCGTAACCTCGGCCTCTAAGTTCCCGACGAAGTCGTACTCTTCGTCAGGGTCGCCAGGCGAGCCGACAAACTGTTCGTGGTCCATGCCGAAATCGCCCATGTCGATTTCGTTCTGGCGAGACTCCTCGACCGACTCAGCGTTTCGTCGGGCGCTGCAGTAGGGGCAGAGGGCGGGATCGATGCAGTCTCCGGAGCATCCTGTCTCGTCGACGGTCTCCAGCGCCGGATTTTCGAGCAGCTCGGCCTCGATCGATTGGATAAGCTCCACTGTCGACAGTTGGAGGATATTGTTTGCCAGAATGATCTTTGGATCGATCCGTTGCGTAATCGTCTGGCGCTGTTCGTGTTGAAGTAGCACGGCGGACAACCTCACATATCCCCTGAAGCTGAACCTTGTCCAAACTCCTGCCTTAGACAATCGTCATTCCGTGTAGTCGGCGTGTTGATGTCGAATGGTCTGAGGTCGGATGGCCCGTTGCGCTGTGCTGTAACCACCGCGGATCATCGCTCAACGCGAAGTACGGTGATACTGGCCGCGCGGCCTGTTCAGGCGGCGCCTTTTCTGGCGGCACGCTTCATTTTCGGTGGTTCGCGACCGTTCCTGCACGGATCACGACCCAAATAGTTTCCGAAAGGCGTATTGGCCGGAAGCCCATCCTCGGGCTGTCCTCTGCCGCACATTCCATCCCGCGGCAGGAAGACCTGATTACGATCGAGGAGTTCGCTCCGTCCTTGTGAGCGTCGATGTAAGTATAGTCACAGACGGTATTACGTGTCAAGAGTTCAACTGAATAGCCAGGCAGCCGGCAAAAGGACCTGTGTAATAGTTCACAGGCAGGAGAAGCATTCACATCCGTGTAACCCAAGCGTGTGTTACTGTCGTAGTGATCTTGATGGCTGCGCTCCGCTTGACCGCGTGTTCCATGAGAGGGTGCTCCGTGTTGAACCCGTTTTTGTCGCTTTTCTCCCAGATGCCCGTTCAGGTTGCCTATCCATGGGCCCTCCTCCTGCTGCTTACGCTGCCGTACTACTACTGGCTCCATCGCCGCACCGTTACCGACATGAGCGCTGCCAGAAAGCGCATTGCTCTCGGGTTGCGGCTGACGCTCGTCATACTCCTGGTACTGGCGCTTGCCGGACTTCATTGGGTCAAGAAAGGCGATGCGCTGGCGGTCGTCTTCCTCGTCGATGCCTCCAAGAGCATTCGCGACGACCAGCGACTGGCAATCGAGCGGTACATGACGGATGCAGAGAAGGGGAGGCGTGGGGTCGATAAGGTCGGCGTCATCACGTTTGCGCAGGATCCCCACACTCAATCACAGCCCGGGCAGCCGTTCGATGCGTCGCGAGTCCATGATCCCGGCATCATAACGGCGACGAATATCGAGCAGGCCCTGCGCTCCGCTAAGGCAGAACTGGATACGACGGCGCCGGATGCGGGTAAGCGTATCGTCCTGATCTCCGACGGAAACGAGAACTCGGGTCGGGCGCTTTCCGAGGTGCCGGAGCTCGCGGCCGCGCACATCGTCCTGGACACGTTGACCCTCCCAGGAACGCTTCAGAAGGAGGCGCTCATCGATCGCATGGTGCTGCCTCCACGAGTCAAGATCGGCGAGCCGTTTCCGGTGCGCGTCGTCGTGACCAGTCTTACCGCTCAGAGTGCGACCGTGACCCTGGCGAAAGATGGTAAGCCGACCGCGGATTCGAAACGGGTAGAGCTCCATCCGGGCAAGAACGTCGTCGTCTTCGAGCAGAATATCGACAAGGCGGGCTTTTCGCGGTACAGCGCGACTCTGAATGCGCCGGAAGATATCATTGCGGAAAACAATCGTGGAGAGGGCTTCGTCTGGGTGCAGGGCAAGCCAACTGTACTCTACGTGGCGGATAGCCCTGCCCTTACCGGCTTTCTGCAGCGGGCTCTTGTTAGCCAGAACATCAATGTCGAATATGCCCCGCCGGAGGCACTTCCCACGAGCGCCGCGGCGCTGCAGCGATTCGACAGCGTGTTTCTGAGCAACGTACGGGCGGGCGATCTATCGCTGCCGCAGATGACCGCGCTCCAGGTCTCATGCCGCGACTTCGGAATCGGCTTTGGCATGGTGGGAGGTGAGGGTAGCTTCGGAGCCGGAGGCTATAAGGGAACCCCGATCGAGGAGACACTTCCGGTATCGCTCGAAGTCAAGAAGCAGAAACGCATTCCGTCCGTCGCGGTGGCGCTGGTCATCGAAGACCTTGAGATACAATCGACTGTCAATATGTCGATCGAGGCCGCCAAGTCGACGATGGACCTTCTGGAGACCATCGATCAGGTGGGGGTGCTGGACTGCAACGGCTTCGGCGGATTCGGCGGCGGCGCTGCTTCGCCAAGCGGAACCTGGCGAATTCAAATGCAGCACGTTACAGACCGCGAGGCTTTGAAGTCACAGATGCAGTCCCTTCAGGGAATGGGCGATCCGCCCAGCTACGATTCGTACTTGCTGGAGGCCGCCCGTGTTCTCAACAATACAGACGCCAAGGTAAAGCATATCGTGTTTCTTGGAGACGGCGATGCAATCTATGAGGCCAACCAGGGCGCGATCGCTTCTAACATCAATAAGATACGCGATATGGGAATTACGGTGTCCACGATCACAACCGGCGCCGATGGTCCGCAGAATATCAAGTTCATGGCGACGATCGCGTACGTCGGCGGAGGCCAGGCCTATGTTGCCGAGAAGCCGCAGGACCTTCCGCGGCTGCTGCTGAAGGACCAGCAGACCATTAGCCAGCCGCCGATCATCGAGGAGCCTTTCAATGTCGTCGCCGTCTCGGGCGACGAGGTGTTCAAGGGAATCGATTGGAGTACGGCGCCGCCGCTCCTCGGCTACAACATCAGCAATGTCAAGCTGACGGCCGAGGTGTCGCTTCTCTCCCACCGCCAGGATCCCATCTTTGCGGGGTGGCGATACGGGCTTGGCCGGTCCGTGGCCTTTACGTCCGACGATCGTGCGAAGTGGGCGGCTCAATGGGTGGGTTGGCCGGGCTACGCCAAATTCTGGGCTCAGGCGGTTCGCTGGACCCTTCGACCCTTCGCGCCGAGTGATTACAACACGCAGGTCACCACCGAGGGTCCGCGAGGTCACATCGTCGTCGATGCGTTCGATGAGCAGGGTCACTACGTCAACAAGCTGCAGTTCCGGGCGCGGGTCGCGCCTCCTTACATGGGCGGCGTGAAATCGCCCGCATCCATGGAAGAGCCGCTGCGTCAGACGGGACCAGGCCACTATGAGGCATGGTTCGATGCTCCACAGATCGGTACCTACCTGGTCAACGTGCTCCAAAAGCGATCGAACGGACCCGACGCTGCAACCGTGATCGGACTTTCAACGCCATACTCTCCGGAGTACAAGAGCACCCAGCCGAACCATTTTCTTATGACGCAGCTGGCGCAGGCAGGCATGGGCCGCCAGAATCCCCCGACCGGCGCCGTGTTCGGCGGAGATCGACCGGGCGTGTTTACCGCAACGGATATGGTCTGGGTAATGGTACTGTGTGCGATGATTCTACTTCCCTTCGACATCGCGGTTCGGCGCCTGGCGATCGACCCCGCGGACCTGCGGCGTGCGGTTCGCGCGGCAACCGGGGCGCGGGCCCGACGGCCCATTGCGAGCCGCTCGGCAACTCCGGAACTGGGACGTCTATTGGATCGCAAAGAGGGAGCCGTGGAGCGCCATGTCACCGTGATGCCAGGAAATGGAGCGCAAGGGGAGGCGGCGGTTCCAGCCGCATCGATCGCTTCCGCGTCGCGAGCTTCCAAGGAGACTCAGCCGGCGCGACCGTTTTCACGCACGCTTCGAGCCGAGGGAGCGGAGGAGGTCGCGGCGACTTCCGTTGCGCTGCCGCAGGAAACCGAGGCTCCCCCCGAGGTGGAGGAGGCTGGGATGTCGCGGCTCATGGCCGCCAAACTTCGCGCCCGCCAGAGGCAAAATCCGGATTCGGACGGATAGGGATTCTAGCAAGTCCCCAATCGTGCATTAAGTCGTCACTCCATGCCGTCCGCGTCCGCGTCGGAGGAGCCGGTTTCGCCGGAGGTCTCTTCCTCCATCATCTGCTCGAACTCGTCGTCAAGGTCCTCTCCCATGGCGCCGCTCACCTGCTTCATCATTCTCCGGAGGGCCTTCGGATCCTCGGTATCGCCCATGGATTCCATCTCGTCCGCCAGGGAGTCGAGCGTATCGTCTTCATTTCTGACGCGCGAGAATCTCGAGATCTGACGATTCAGCTCCGTGGACTGGCAGCGAGGACACTCCAGAGGCCCCGTCTGAGCAACCACCCCAATGAGTTTTCGGAACTTCCTCTTGCACTGTGCGCAAACAAATTCGTAAATGGGCATCGATTCGATCAACCTCTGAGCAGTGTCGAGCTAATTTCTGGGCAGGCCCTGGACTTGAGCGGGAACGGGCTCGACTCGGTCGACATAGATGCGGCCGCTGTGGCCCACTCGGAAAGTCACTTGCGCCGGGCCGCCTACGTGCAGTTGTGCCGAGCCAAAGACCGCCTCCGCGGGAGCCAGCCGGCCGTCCACTCGGATCCATACCTGGGCGCCGATCGGCCTCGCATTCTCCTCGATGTGCGGGGGCACGATCTGTTCCACAGTGCCGATACCGACTCTTGGGACGGAGTTGGCCCTGTCCCGCTTCGTGAACCCGCGAAGAATGGGAGACAAGGCAGCGTAGCAGACGATCGTTGTCGCAGCAATCGCTAAAATCGCCATTCTCGTCCACCTCTGGGCAGTCGAGGGGCGCGCTCCGGTCTTGTAGTACTGCATGGCGATAGTCTACCCGACCGCCGCTCTCCATGTTACCCTATTTGAAGTGAGCGGTGTCAGGCAGGTGCTAGGTTATCGGGTGTAGGTTATATGGTGTAGGTTATTGAGGCAAGAGGGCGCCGGTCGTGGCGAGCGACCGGCGCCTAGTAGGAGGTAAGGAGCTAGAACT
>JBBQVV010000324.1:0-8401 GCA_038211235.1 Chthonomonadales bacterium
CGATGTCTTACCGTTATCTGTACTCATGGTGCAATAGCTCCCTTGCCCTGGTGATCCGTTGGAAATGAACGGCTGTCCGCGGCCCACGAGCCGCTGGTTTTGTATCTGATCACACCGTGAACCAGTCCGGCTGGAACTCAATACGAGCCTTCGTCGCGGCGGCTTCATTGCACTTGTGCGCGACGACCGTTGAATGGTAGCCTTCGACGGGTCCGACATCCGGCTTCTTGTTAGTGCTGACTGAAGTGATAAACTCTTCGACGGCCTGGTAGAGCGACGTCTTAGAAACATCTGTACCGATCTCGCCAGGTTTCTTTCCCCGCGCGATCTGCTTTGTAGCGTCCGCTACAAGTGCGATTCCCTCGCCGATCTTTTCGCCACTGCCATCCTGTGGTTTGCCCACCGCCATTGAGTCGGTCCGGGCGAATCCCTCCCAGCCGAGCGCGTTTGCGTCCGCCTCTTTGAACATCCAGGCCCGCTGGTCGCGGAAGAGGATCGTTGCGCCGGTTGCACAGAACACTTCGTAGCCCTCGTTCTTTGTGTTCTCAAACGAACTGTGCAGGGAGGCCTCGTAGAAAAACGGGATGCCATCCGGATATTCGACGATGCATTGGACCAGTGTAGGCACCGTACGGTCGTCCTTGAGCTCCTGTCCATTGGTCGGGAGTCGGTTGACTTTAAGCGCGCTGAATCCCGTAACGGCAGTTGGCAGAGCATTCAGATACCGGCTGGCCATATCGATCTGATGAATGCCGATTTCACCGATCAGTCCCGACGACGTCTCGGAATAGAGTCGCCAGTTCATCTCCTTCTCGCGCTCGGGCGTGTTTCCCGCCCGGCGCCATGTTGTTCGCTGGTTCCACTGCGCGCGGCCCTGGACAATGTTCCCGATGTCCTTGACCTTGATGAACTTACCAACATGTCGAGCCTGTGCATTGGAGCGGACCTGCAGCCCAGGCACCAGGAACGTCTTCGCGTCGATACCTGCCTTCGCAATCGCCTTCGCCTCGTCGAGATCTGTTGCGAGCGGCGCCTCACAATAGACGTGCTTGCCGGCCTGTAGCGCATCCAGAACGATCTGCTTGTGCTTGTGTGATGGGGTTGCCACAAAGACTGCTTGCACGCTCTTGTCGTCGAGCACTTTGCGGTAGTCGTTAACCATCGTCGCCGTGGGAGCGAACTCCGCTGCGCGCTTCTGAAGGATCGACGCGGTGAAGGAATCGCAGATCGCGGCAATTGGCGCCTTACTCGGTCCGAGTTTGGCAAGAGAGGCAAGGATCGCGCGACCCTGTTCGCCCAACCCGATAACGGCTACTGCTACCGCGGGTCCCGGGGCAGCCTCCTTCTGCGGCTCGGCGCGGATCTCTATTGCGTTTACCGCTAGCGGAAAAGATAAACCGGATGCGGCGGCCGCTTGAAGAAAGTCTCGTCGGTTCATGTGGAAGTGTATCCTCGCCGCGCACGTCGCGGGCGGTAGAACGGTTCTAGGGAAGATGTCGGACCCTGTCCGGTCATCGCGAACGGTACAAGGGACCCAGGCTGGAGCTCGCCAGAACGCGCTCCGGTCACGTCTATTTTACCATCAATTGGCACACCCCGGAGATGGAATGCTCGAAGCCAGATCGCTGTCACCGCGGCCGGCTGCTACCGGACAATTCCGCTGACGACGCCGCCGATGTGACCGGCAAGCGATATGACGGCAAACGTGGCGACACCAAGTACGATGTATAACCGGCTGAGGGGTTGATCCACGTCGCGGACCGTGCGCAGGCGGATGGCTAGAAGCGCGCAAATAAGCAGAGTCGAGACGACGCCAAGTACGAGGTGAAGCAGCAGCCACTTGTCCGAAGTAAGCGGCTCGCCGCCGAACGCGAATTTCCAGGCGAGAAGTCCCGTGGCCACTGATGCAACGCCCGTTACCGCGGCTCCGGCCAGGTTGTAAAAGGCGGCGGTGTTCAGCGCGCGATTCTTGGTGAGGATGCCGAAGAGGTCGAGGATGAGGCTGAAGATGCCGAGAGCGATCGGAAAATGAACGATCACCGGATGCTGCGAATGACTGGGAAACAACAGGGACCCGACGCTAAACGGGTTGAATTCCGCACCGCTTCGGTTCGGTGCCTTCGGCTTCAGGCTGCCTGGCGGCGAGCCATTCGGCTTACTGGCCGGATCGCCTGGAAGCGTGTCCCCAGCAAACTCGGCGCCATTCGTCCAGCCGTCGCCGTCCGAGTCTTGTCCATCTATCGAACGAAGGATCGACGGGGTGACCTTGCCGCCGGACGACGACTTAAGCGCCGACTGAAGGTCCTTCCCGTAAGCGTTAAGGCTGTTGCGATTGGTTGCGCCGTCGTGGCAGAGGCTGCAGCCTTTTAATTCCAGAATGCCTCCCGATTTGAAGGCATAGGTCGTCTTGGCAGTCTGCATATACTCTGGAAGCGCTCCCGCCTTGGCGCCGACGACAAGCGCCGCCCAACAGAGCAATGACGGGAGCAGGTAACGGACGCCATTCGGAACACGCAAACTCACGCCTCCGGCAATTCAATCAACGTGTCGCGCCTCTAGAGGGGCAATATCTTCCGCCCAACCCAGTCTACCCGCGCTGTCGAGCCACCTCCACTGTCAGGCGGCTTGATGCCCACTACCTATTACCTGTAAACCCGCTGACCGTCACCAGTCAATCACCATCGGGTTAGACGTTTTGACGTGCCAAAGGTTGCGTCGATACCGGCGGGACCAACTGTAGAGCCGGGACTCGAAAAAGGACGGCGCTCGTCGATTGAGCGCCGTCCCTAACCAAGTCCAAAACGCAGCCTACTCGCCGCTGGGTTCGCTCGTCTCCTTCCGGACGCGCCGGGCGCCTCGAAATGCGTGGCTGTAGTAGCCAGAATCAAGATTGTCGACCCGAACGCCGCCCGATTTTTTGCTCGACGAATGGACGAATTTGCCGTTACCGACGTACATGCCCACGTGGGAAATTCCGCGGCGCGTCGTGTGGAAGAAGACCAGGTCACCGGGCTTCATACTGAGGTGTGAAACCGCATTTCCCGCATGGTACTGCTCGGCTGCTGTCCGCGGAAGCGCGACGCCCTTGCGGGCGTAGACATATTTCGTAAACCCTGAGCAGTCAAAGCCGCCCGGACGGGACATTCCCCATCGGTAGGGTGTACCTCGATATGCGAACGCGGTACGCACGACGTCATTGGCCACGGACGGTGATGCTGCTTCCGGACGGTACCGGTGGGTGTAGCTTCGCGAGGACGAATGGCCTGCTGCCGCTAGCGCCGCGCGACGATTATGAGCTTCTACCGCCGCAAAATGGCGGCGATAGGCGTTTGAAAGGGCCGCTAGATGGTGCCGATAACGAGCCGCTGCGAGTTCGTCGAGATGTCTCTGCCGCCGAGCATGCCCCAACTCTTGCTCGTGGCGGCGTTGAGTCCCCAGAGCGATCGCATGCAGTTGGTTGATATGATGCGCCCTCGCAATCTCGCTTTGTTTAGCGGCATGGTGTTCGGCCTCAGCCTTCGCCTGTGATTCGTGATGGCGATTCTGAGCAACCTCTATCATGCGGGTGTGATGTTGGGCCTCGGCGATCTCCCTGGCATGTCGATCGTGACGAGCCTGAGCTACGAGCTTCAACTGGCTGTGCCGACGGGCTTCGGCGACCTCCCACGTGTGCTTCCGATGGAGAGTCGCTGCCGCCTCTGCAACACGTCGCTCATGCCGTTGAGTCTCGCCGCCAGCTTCGGCGAGACGATGTTCCGCGACCTGCCGGGCATGGCTACGCTGAGATGCTGCTGCCGTTGCCATAGCGTGATGGCCGCGCCGTGTCGCTGCGGCTTCGACATGCCGGCGGCGAAGAGCAGCAGCAGCCGAATCTACGGTGCGTTCGCGCATCCGCGCAATTGCGTCGGCACTCGGGGGGCCACCTTCATGCTGCTTGTGCGCCAGTGGGTTGACGTTTCCGGTCAGCGTACGTAGATTGTGCTTCCCCATGGTGCCCGCGGAAGTTGAAATCAGCATCGAGGGTGTCGCCGAATTCTGCTTCGTTTTGCGTTCCCTACGGGCCACCGTCGGTCTCGGCGCGGAGCCGGCAAGCTGAACGAAATCCGATCGAACCCAGCCGCATCGGCCGTCAGCCAGCGTCACCTGAAGCCAGCCAGTCTGCTCGGCCGTTACAATGAGACTTGCTCCGCTATCGCACAGTCTTAGTCGGTGGTGCGTGGACGCCGGACCTATCCTAACGCTTATACGGTCGCCCTTAATGCGGGCGACCCGTCTCATGGTGTGAGGAACATTAACTGGCTGAGGGGCGTCTGGGATATAGAGGGTGCGACCATCGCGCAACACGTCGTTTGCATTAAGGTGGTTTGCGGTCAAAATCTGGTTGATGCCGACATGGTAGTGGCGGCTTAGATAGTCGACCGTCTGTCCGTGTTTCAGCGTGTGGATTTGGGAGGCAGAGGCACCGCCATATGTGGTGCCTGCAAAGAGCGCTGTCGTAGTGGCAGTCAGGCAGACGTGAGCGCGTAAGAATCCTTTAGTATTCACCGCGTCGGTTCCCTCCTTCGTGTGGCGTCAGGTGAGTACCTGTCGCGACGATACGGCGCGGTATCGCCCTCGAACGTTATTTATTCCGTCGTTATTCTTGAATTTGCGTCCGAAGTTTGTTGGGAGATTGCGGCCGGCAAGGGTGGTGCAACTTGCCGAAACCTGTGATCCTGGCGCTTCGCGAGGATCACTGCCGATAGGCTTTTGCCTGTCGTCCATAATAGCCCATCCGCCAAAATGCTGTCAACCCTATTGAGAAAAAAGTCGCAAACTGTTCGCTCTCCAATCCTACAAATTGTTCGATCAACCTGATTTTGCTTGACCCCAATTTCGCTCTGTGATATACTGAAAAACAGCCGGAACCTGTCGCCGCAACGCAATCGCTTCCACGCGAAGTTGTGGGCGATAAGCGGCCGTGGGAGCAACTCTAGATATGGCGCAGACAGCCATTCACGTACTCTTGGCAAACGGAATCTGGCTGGGAATACTCGACATTCTGGTCGTCGCTTACCTGATCTATCGACTGCTCCTGTTGGCCCGCGGAACGCGCGCGCTGCAGATTCTCGGCGGGCTCGGTACGCTGCTGCTGGCACTGACTCTAAGTGCGAAGTTTCATCTCGATACACTTAACTGGCTGCTCAACCTGATCGTCCCCCTCGGTCCGGTCGCAATTGTCATCCTGTTCTATCCCGAGCTTCGGCACGCTCTCGAGGAGTTTGGTCCGCGATTCTGGCGGCGTGGATTGAGCCTCCTGAACCGTGAGGACGTCACCGAAGTTATCGGCGTAGTCTGCTCAGCGGTTGCCCTACTGGCCGCCAAGCGCGTCGGCTCGCTCATTGTTTTTGAGAGGCAGACGGGCCTGGACGAGGTCATCGCGACGGGAACGGCACTTGATTCCGCTGCCTCTGTGGAACTGTTGGATACTTTGTTCTACAAGGGTACAGCGCTGCACGACGGCGCCGTTGTCATACGTCACGGTCGTGTCGTGGCCGCCGGATGTGTGCTACCGTTATCGGACAGGCCCAAGGTTGATGCAGCGATCCATACCCGGCATAAGGCCGCGCTGGGAATGTCGGAGAACAGCGACGCGGTCGTGATAGTCGTCTCTGAAGAGACTGGAACGGTCTCGATGGCAATCGACGGGAAGCTCGCTCGCGGTCTCTCTGAGGAGAAGTTAAGGGAGAGACTTACTCGACTCGTCCAGCCGGTTGAGAAGAATGGCGGACGCGCTTTGATGTTTCGCATGCCGCGCAAAGGGCAGGCCCTGTAATCGATTCGCCGCCCTCGGCCACCGCAGCGATCGTGTGAACGACGGCCGTAATCGCCCACGGCGAGCAACTCGTCACATAACCGCTGCCTTGCCAGGTCGACACACAGTCAGCGACGTCATCGGGCGTCGCGTAATGAGTTCGTGGCGATTCCGCTAAGCCCACTTGTGAGGATACGGTATGGGCGTCTGGAACCTGATAAGGCAGAACCTGTCACTAAAGTTGGTGTCCCTGATCGTCGCGATCCTGCTCTACATGTTTGTACAGCAGGAGCGCAATCCGACCACGACGCGAACGCTCATTACGACTGTTGAGTATAAGAATCTTCAGGAGGGATATCAAGCCGTGCCGGGCGCGGAGCCCGTTTCCGTCGTCGTCTCCGGTCCACGCCCAAGTGTGGATAGGCTAAAGGACGGCGACATCAAGGCGTCGGCCGACCTGAGCGGTCTGGCAAGTAATCAGCCGGCAGCGCCGGTTCGCGTTGCCTATCAGCTTCCAAGAACAGTACCGGACATCGCCATTGATGCCGCAACGACACAGGTCATCAAGGTACAGGTATTTCGCCAAAAGACGCGCAAAGTGCGCGTGGAGGCGTTCTTTGAACGCGACCCGCCTCCGGGCTTCCAGTATGGTGAGCCAATCGTGCGGCCGGCAAACGTGACGATCCGGGGACGCGAGGACAACGTCAATCGCGTGGACAAGATTGTAGCTTCCGCATCACCCGTGGAGCCGCGAGCAAGCATCGACGGAGAGTTCTCGGTTGTCGCGATGGACAGCGACCGGAACGTCGTCGAGGGCGTAACCATCGAGCCGGACCGCGTTCACGTCACCGTACCCCAGATCCCGTCGCCGTCGGAACAGACGGTCCTGGCGAACGCCGTGTTTTCCGACCGGCCCGCGCCACCATACAAGATAGACAGATGGGAAGTGACGCCAAACCTCGTAAAGGTCGTCGGCCGGCCACAACGCGTCGCCGCCATCGGAGGAGTGTCAACGGAGACGCTTTCCGCGCACGACCTGACAGAGACCACTACCCTCGAAGCCGCACTCATAATTCCGCCGGATGTCCTTGTCACGGATCTGCGTGGAAAGCCGCTTCGCCATGTCAACGTGAAAGTATTCATCTCTAAGACGAAGCCGGAGGCGCCTCCGGTACCAGACGCGTCTCAACCTGTAACCACTCCTCAGCACGATGGCGCCCCCGGCCCGTGAGCAGCTTCTGAAAATGGCCAGCGACACGTTACTTGAAGCGGCAGGCACGATTCCCCGTCCGGAGATCCGGCTTGCCCATCAAATCGGTGAGTTCGAGCCAAACGATCTTACCCCTCTCAGCATCAGCGGAACCTTCGATGCTGCATTTGACCTCTACAAGAGACACTTTACCACGTTTGCCCTGATCGTGGCATGCGTTTTCATTCCCACTCAGGTCGTCCTGCATGCGGTCGGAAACCTCTGGCTCAAGCCACTCATCGCACTTGCAAATCTACCTAACCCGGACCCCCTGGTCATCCTCCAAATGCTTGGCGTCGGCTTCATCACGGGTGCGCCGCAGTACGGCGTGCCGGGCTACCTCTCGCTGCTGACTTCGATCCTTGCCAGCGGGCCTATCGCAGTCGCCATAGCGAACGTCCTCGTTGGACGACCTATCCAGGTTGCGGCCTCATATCGCCGCGCCGTGCCTGTCTTCTGGCGGCTCTTCTGGTTGTGGAACCTGATCCTCGTGCTCGTCCTGCTCTTATTCGTGGTCATTGTTACCGTCCTTTTTCTTGCCCTGGTGCTCGTGGCCACGGCGCTACAGCTAGCGGGCCTAAACGCCAACACTATCGGCGGCGCGGAGGTCGGCATCGGGGTCCTGATCGTGATGGTTCTGGTTCCCTACCTGGCCAGCTGCGCACTTGCGACGGTCTTGTTTGCATTTGCTGCTCCGCTCGTTTCGCTGGAGAACCTGACCGTCCTGGGAGCGGTTGAGCGAAACACGCGGTTAATTTCGCGAAAGGTATTCTGGCGAGTCAGCCTGAGCATCACGCTGCTGCCGATCTTAACTTTCGGACTTCAGATGGCGATCCTTGCGTCGGCCTCATCGGTTGTCGGAGCTCTCATGTGGCCGCCATGGTGCGAGTTTGTCATCAGTACGGCGCTGGCGAGCGTGATCAGCTTCTTCTTTCAGCCCTACTGGATGATCTTTATAACGCTTCTCTATTTCGACACTCGAATCCGGCGCGAGGGACTAGACGTACGCTGCATGACAGACAACCTCAGGAGTCTGGATGGGTTTCTTGAGCCGGACTTGTTCGGAGAATCACGAGAGGGTCTGCTCGTCAGGCGGCTGGCCTGGACCGGGAACGGATCACCCGCATTCGGTGGCGCCTCGGCGATACACACCGTGGATAGGCCCGCGTGACAAGATGGCTTCCACGCATCGAAGTGGCGATCCTCGTCGCGATGCTGCTACTGGTAGTCGGCCGGCAAAGCGCATGGGCGCAGGTCGATACGGCCGGACCCAGCGAGACAGTCAAGGCTCACATAAAGGAGATCCTCAGCCAACCTGAGTTCCGGGCCGAGCCGACCGACGGTCCGATGGCCCAGTT
>JBBQVV010000325.1:0-8399 GCA_038211235.1 Chthonomonadales bacterium
CCAAATAACAATGCCAGCTCTAGCACCAATACCATAATTCGCAATCTTCTCCACATCGTGCACGGATTGATCGACGATGCTCGCTCAGTTTCTTCTGGCTTACTTGGCTCCTCTGTGTTCCTTCAACTATATAGACAGAGTTAATCGCCCATGGTTTCAAAGTATTTTACGTCATGATTGGCCCGGGAACTGAGTAAGCTGAGCGAATTGACCTAGATGCAGGCGGCGGCGCGCCGTTTGACACGCTAATTTCGTAATGGTATATTGACTGAACGAATCACCGGGCAGTTCGTTACGAGTTTTTTGCGCCGTCAGGAGAAATAGCACCATGAAATGCGCGCGCTGTTCCGCGGAGATCCCTGCCCAATCGCAATTCTGCCTCCGTTGCGGTACTCCGGTGCATGCGGCGCCCACTCCGACCGGCGCCGCGATGCCCGGAGCGCCGGCTGCTCCGCGCCAACTGAACCGGCCCATGATCGGCATGGTAGTCGCGCTGGCGCTTGCCATCCTGGCGTTTGCGGGATTCATGGTGCGCGGTGCGTTAACGCAGCACGCGGCAAACGCCTCTACCGGCCAGCTAGTACAGGCGCCCGGAGAGGGCGCGTCCGGATCTCTCGTTCAGGCGCCTGGGGACAGCCATTCCGGCGCTCCGGTACAGGCTCCCGCCGACAACGGCCCGAACCGGGTTGTTCAGACGCCAGCCGCGGGGACCAACACTACCGATATCGATGATTACCTCCGGTTCGTTAAAGGAATTGAAGATCAAAAGATGGCGATCACGAAGCAGGAGCTGGCCGAAGCGCTGACCAGTTCTGCCGGCCAGTTGGCAAAACAGGCTGAGGCGGCCTCGGATGACGTGAAGTCCAAGGAGTACCTGCCGGGCGTCGCTCATGAAAGCTCGGGACTGGAGCACGAATGGGACGACCTGTCCAAAACGTTTGGCGCGAGGGTTCCGCCGCCGAGCTGTGTCTCACTCCGCGATGCATACTATGCGTATCTCGGCAAGGTCCAGAGCATGTTTTATAAGTTCCACAGCGCACTCGCCGGGGCACAGACGGACCCCAGTAAGGCGATATCCGCGCTGACCGGAATGCAGGGCACGGCGTCCGCGGAAGCCGACACCGCTGCTCGGACGGCCGACGACGCGCTCTACGACATCTGCAGGAAGTACAATCTGCGTAAGGACTTCGATATCAAAACCGATCCGAGCTCTTCCACGGGCATTTTGCCGGGTCGATAAGATGCCCGAGGCATTTTGAGCCAGCGCCGGGCCGATAAACGACGCCGGTCCAGTACGGATCCGTAGGGACAGAAGGGCGTTGCGCGCCGAGCGTCCTGTGGTCGCCTCCAGGGCGATAGGTTGTGAATATGACAGAACGCGCGTGACGAGCGATAGTCCTGAGAAATGCTCGCATGCGCTGAACCGCATGCCTCTGCGCTGCTGTCGATAGCATTGCTTTGCTGATTGGCTGCTCACAAGTAGTAGTTGCCTGCGATTTGGTTTCGGACAACAGATATCAACCTGCGCTGAGAGCATGCGCGTCCGTAGGACGCCCGGCGCAGCGCCCCCAATGCCGGGTCGCTTCATCGGCCCGGCACGAATCTCTAGACCATGCCCCAGTCCAAGACCCAATTCGATTGTCATTTTGTCTGGGCAACATGGCGCCGATCACCAATGGTGACAGAAGAAATTGAGCAACGCATCTATAGATGCATCAAGAGTGAAGTGCGAAAGCTAAAAGGAACCGTCCTGGCAATCAACGGGATGCCGGACCACGTGCATCTCGCCGCCCGATTGCCCGGCAATGTGGCTCCCTCGCTTCTCATGCAGCGTGCCAAGGGCGTCTCCTCCACATTCTGCCACCAGGAACTGGTGAAGGGCGGAATGTTCGGATGGTAGGCGGCTACGCCGGCTTTAGCGTCAGCGGACAACACCTCGACAACATCGTCTTATATATCAAGAACCAAAAACAGCACCACGCCAAGGGCTCAATAGTCCAGGAGTGGGAGGCGCCGGATGATGGTTCCGATGGCTGTGCACCACCGGAACAAGAACACGTCGCCCAAGCCAGTTAACGATATGTCCAACAGGATCGCCGGTCGCTTCTGCAGCGCCTAGTCACACGCGAAGAACCGAACGTCTCCCGCAACTCGGGCGACGTCCATCAATGGCACGGAAAAGCACAAAACGCGGAATGTCAAGTTAGCCAATCCGTTTCGCTGTCGCTGCCCAAGCGCACGGTTGGAATCTGCGTCCGGAGGACGGTCGGCCAAAGGCCCATTCTGTCCCTACGGATCCGTACTGGACCGGCGTCGTCTATCGGCCCGGCACACATCGGTCCCGCCAGGAGATCACAATTTGAAGTCGCAATCCATTCATTTCCTAGTAGCACTGGCGCTCAGCCTGGCCGCGCCCGCACAGACCCAGCAGAATCCGGCCGGATTGGCGGCGCCTGGTACGGCAAGTGTGGCCGACCGGTTTCTGCCGTGCGGGCCGGGCGAAATAAAGTTGGAGGGTGGCTTCCTTGGTGATCGCATTACTGCAAACGAGCAACACCGCATGCGTGCGGTCGATGAGAACGACATGCTGGACGCGTTCGAGCGGCGCGCTGTCCCTCATCAGGACTGGCAGGGCGAGCACGTCGGCAAGTTTCTCCACGCGGCAACGCTTGCATGGGCCAACACCGGCGATAGCGAATTAGAGGCCAAGCTAGATCGAGTTGTCGGTCGCCTGCTCAATACGCAGGAGGCTGACGGATACCTTGGCACCTACGTCCCGAGCCGCCACTGGACAAGCTGGGACGTCTGGGTGCACAAATACGATCTCCTCGGACTGCTGACCTACTACCAGTACACTCACGGCCTGCCCGCCACTGACCCGGCGCACGCGCTGGGTTTGCGTGCACTCGCGGCGTGCCGCAAAATCGGGGATCTGCTCGTAACAACGTTCGGCAGTCAGCCGGGACAGCGTGACATCAACAGAGCTGGCGAGCATGTGGGTATGGCGGCTGACAGCGTGTTGGAGCCGATCGTCCTCCTCTACCGGGCGACAAATGAGCCGCGATACCTCGAGTTCGCACGCTATATCGTGTCGAACTACGATGCGCCAGGTGGGCCGGCAATTCTAGACTCGCTCGAAAAGTTTGGCTCCGTCCGGAAGGTCGCAAACGCCAAGGCATACGAGATGACCTCGAACTTCAATGGCCTGCTGGAGCTATATCGCGCGACAGGGAATAAGCGCCTCCTGCGCGCCATGTGGATCGCGTGGAACGACATCGTCAAGAACCGCCTCTATCTCACCGGCGGCGCGTCGTCACATGAAGTATTCCAGGACGACTTCCATCTGCCAAACGGCAATAGATCCAACATCTGCGAGACCTGCGTCACCGTAACATGGGAGCAGATGAACCTGCAGATGCTGCGAATCACCGGAGAGTCTCGCTTCGCGGACGAGATCGAGCGCTCGGCCTATAACCATCTCCTCGCGGCGCAGAAACCCGCGGGCGACGATTGGGTCTACTATACGCCTCTGGACGGCCGCAAGCCCTATGACAGCGCCACGACGTGCTGCCATTCGAGCGGCCCGCGCGGAATCGCCCTCCTCCCCGAGATCGCCGCAATGTTGAGCGACGATGGAGGCATCGTGCTCAACCTGTATAACCCCGGCACCGTGTCCGTCACTCTTAAGTCCGGCAGGGTAAAGTTAGATGAGCAGACCAGCTACCCGCTCAACGGGGTTGTTACTCTCACCGTAACGCCGGCACGAGAGGGAGTGACGTTTCCTCTGCGCCTGCGAATACCCTCCTGGTGCGGTAAGTCGTCGATAAATGTCAACGGGCGCCCGTCTCGAATAGAAACGGCGTCTGGCTCGTACGCCGTCCTTCAGCGAAGGTGGCGCCGTGGGGACAAGGTCGTACTTCGGATGCAGATTCCCGTCCGCCTCGTCCTGGGCGATCACGAGAACGAGGGCAGGGCTGCGATCGTCTACGGGCCGCTCGTTCTTGCGCTCGACACGGCGCTCAATTCAGGGGTTACCAATCCCGCCCGGGCCGAACTGAGCAGCATCGATTCGAAGAAGCTGAAAGTCGTGACCACGGCGACCGGTCGGCGGCCTGGCGACGTCGTCTTCATAACCAGCGGGAAGGTCTCGGGATCCGACGCTACCGTTCCGCTGTACCTGACTCCGTACGCGACAGCAGGCGAGGACGGCAAGAGCCAGTTCGCCGTCTGGATTGCGCGACCTGGAAAGGGCATGAGGGCCACACTCGGATCGCTGTTCCAGGGCTCACGATCGGCAACATCGCGGCAGGGCAATCAGATCGGCGACATCGCCGACGGCGATCCCGATTCGCTGCTGGTGACTTACGATGGCAAGCCGGCGAACGAGGACTGGTTTGCGGTTTTTCGTGATGCTCCCGCGGCCATCAACCGCGTCGTGTTCATGCACGGGCGAGCCTTCCATGACGGAGGATGGTTCGATTCGTCCGCCGGCAAGCCCCGGATTCAGGTGCAAACGGAGAGGAACGGCGAATGGAAGACCGTCGCGGGGCTCGACGCCTATCCGAGTACGACATCGTCGAACAGTGCCGGCCTCACCGACGGCCAGAAGTTCGAGGTCAGGTTCCCGCGAGTGAATGCCGTCGCGGTGCGCGTATTGGGGAATCCGGCCAGTGGAGACAGCCCGTCGCAGGCTTTCAGCTCCTGTGCGGAGCTCCAGGCATTCCTGGACCCCTGATCTCTTGAGACTCAGTCCGGAGTGGTTAATTTCTTGAGCATGTCCGTGTACATACCGGGCGTGCTGCCGGGAATGGCCGTGGCTCCGCAGGACTTCGTGTAGAATCCAGTGGGACCCGCTCCGGCGATGACCCCGTAGACGTAGCCCATCTCCCGCATTCCGTACAGACTTGCCAGTAGCAGCGCCTTGCCGATGTCCTTGCCGCGCTCGGACTCCATGACACCGGTAGGTCCGAACATTCCGCGCATTACCGCCTCGTAGGCGGCAAATCCGATCACCTGGCCGGCACGCGTGGCGATCAAGAGCGTGATCGGCTGGCGGCTGTAGCAAGGCGTCACCTCGTCCGCCCATCCCACCGAAAAATGCTTCTCGATGAATGCGCGCACGGTGCTCATCTCAAACGGACGTGCGCGTCGGACGGTTACGCCTTCTGAGCTCAGCGCGTCCAACAAGGACTCTACGGGAGGCAGCTTCAGCAGTTGAACCAGCATGTCCGGCATTGGGGTTGATCTCCTCAAGCGAAGGATGCGAAGCGATACCGTTGTCTCACCTCAGAATTGGATTTCCCGATTGCGCCGCGGGGACTGCCCCTGCGGAGTAGGCCAGTCGGCAGTAGAGTATAATAAGAACCAACATCTTGGGAACGGGAGCACGAGACCATGATCGAGACGAGCGCCACCCTATTGCCGTTGGCGGATATCGCGGCGCTCAGCGCGGCGCCGGATGCCCGCGGAAGATTCGGCGCGTTCGGAGGCAGGTTCGTTCCGGAGACGATCATTCCAGCCCTCGACGAGCTGGCGGCTGAGTACGTGAGGGCCAGGACAGACGCGGCGTTCCAACGCGAGCTCGACTACCATCTGCGCGATTTTGTCGGCCGGGCAACACCACTCTACCTGGCCGAGCGTCTCTCTGAACAGTACGGCGCGAAGATCTACCTCAAACGCGAAGACTTGTGCCACACAGGCGCCCATAAGATTAACAACACGGTCGGCCAAATCCTGCTCGCTCGCCGCATGGGAAAGCCTCGTATCATCGCGGAGACCGGCGCGGGCCAGCATGGCGTGGCCACTGCTACCGTCTGCGCGCGCTTTGGCCTTGCGTGCGAAGTTTTCATGGGCGAAGAGGACATGCGGCGACAGTCGCTTAATGTCGCCCGAATGCGTCTGCTCGGCGCAAGGGTCATTCCAGTGACCAGCGGAACCGGCACGCTTAAGGATGCTACTAACGAGGCGATGCGTGACTGGGTCACAAACGTTCGAAACACGCACTACATCATTGGCTCAGTCGTCGGCCCACATCCCTATCCCATGCTGGTGCGAGATTTTCAGTCCGTAATCGGAGTCGAGACACGCCGACAGTGCCTCGAGCGGGAGGGCCGCCTTCCGGACTATCTTGTTGCCTGTGTCGGCGGCGGGTCGAACGCCATGGGGCTCTTCTATCCGTTCTTAGGCGATGCGACCGTAAAGTTCATCGGCGTAGAGGCCGCGGGCGAGGGATTGAACACGGCGCGCCATTGTGCGCCGCTGACGGCCGGCACGCCGGGCGTACTGCACGGCTCCGCGAGTTATCTGCTGCAGGATGAAGACGGCCAGGTAGCGCCGTCGCACTCAATTTCAGCGGGCCTCGACTATCCGGGCGTCGGTCCGGAGCACTCCTTTTTCAAGGACACAGGGCGGGCACGGTACGCAGCCGTGACGGACGGGGACGCATTGAACGCCCTGCAAAACCTGGCGCGCACGGAAGGCATCATCTCAGCATTGGAGTCGGCACATGCGTTCGCCTATCTCGAAACGATGAGTAGTCGAATGACGCCGGAAACGATCGTCGTTATAAACCTCTCGGGTCGGGGTGACAAGGATATGGACACCGTTGTGCGTTCACTGGAGCTTGGTTAGCTCGTTCGTCGATTTGGACTGCGGCGAAACTAGGCCGCTTTGGATCCGAGTCCGAGGTCGCCCGATTGAGAGCTGAGTTGGTCGCGCTCAGGGATTCCGATACGCGGTAGCGGCTATCGGATGAGGTCGCCGTAGAGCTCCGGACGCCGACCGCCTATTGGGTCTAGCTCGAACTCGCCGGCCTTGATGACCAGTTTCTTCTGCCGAGCGAGCGCCGGATCGATCCCGGCAATCAGCATCGTCTCGGACATACCGTCCGCTTGTGCTAGAAACGTCCCGTCTGGCGCCACGATCTGACTGCGGCCGATGAAGCGCGTGCCCCGCTCGCTGCCTACTCGATTGCATGCGGCGATGTACACGCGATTCTCCCAGGCGCGAGCGCGCGTGAGGAACTCTGGAGCGCTGTCGGCGCCCTCCGGCCAGTTGGTCGGAACCACGATCACGTCAGCCCCACGCAGCGTTAGCGATCGGACTGCCTCCGGAAAGCGGATGTCGTAGCAGATCAGGATCCCGATCCGGGCGAACGGCAGCTCGATGATTGGCAGATCCTGCCCCGCTCCCACGTACCTGTCGATTCCCAACACGGGTAGATGGCATTTCCGGTAATTCGCGACCAGTCCATTTGGACCGGCGACAAACGCGCTGTTGAAGAGGTCGTTCCTCTCACGCTCCAGGAGCCCCACGATGGCGAAGATGTTGTGCCGTCTGCACGCTTCGACCACGGCTTCCGTTGTCTCGCCGGGCACGCTCTCAGACGCTGGCATGGCGGCTGCGGCGCTATCGAATACATATCCGGAGAGCGCGCATTCGGGGAAGACCACAAGGTTGGCGCCTGAAGTCGCCGCATTCGCAATTCCGGCCAGAATGGCGGCACGATTGGCGGCGAGGTCGCCGATCTTCGGGTCCATCTGAACTACGGCAACATTGAAAGTCCCCATCTCATTTGAGTCCTTACTTCCGTGCGCGTTCCGACCGACGGTTATTTGCCTGTTCGGCTTCGTTCGGCTTTACGCGCTCCCAAACTTCATCGATCGTAGTCCCGTTATTGAGTTTGCCCTTGTGATACCATTTGTCGCCTTCGACCTTGCAGTCGAAGGGGATGCGGGCGTTCTTTATGACCTCATAGTCGTCGCCCATGCCGTATTCTATCGTTTCCGTGTAAATGCCGCTCTTTAGCGAATAGGTCCCGCCGGCTGCCCTGAACACTTTGCCTGTCCCCTTCTCATGGGACAGCCACATGAATCCCGCAGGCGTGACATGCTTATAGGTCACCGCGCTCTTAGTGAGATCGCTCTCCTGACCGCCAAACTTCATTGTGGACGCGCGCCACGTGCCCACAAGCCTGGCCCGCAAGGCCTGATCCCTTTCGTGGTCATCGGCTCGCATTCTCACGACCATGGCGCACAGTCCAATGCAGGCCAATGCCAGAACGATTCCAATTCGCTTCATCAGGGGCTCCTTCAGTCTATGCGCGATCGGGATAACATTGGAAGGCAAGTTACTCCTCTACGGTACGACGGAGTTCCATTCCCCTTCGGCACCGCATCCACCTCCATAGGAGCGTTGTGTCAGAGCCAAGCGCGCTAGAAGTTGGCGCGACAGGATATACTATATGGAAGCGCGGTCATAATGATCCTCCGACGAGCAGGCGAAGCGACCCCTCGAATTGTGGCATCTTGCGCCATCCGCCATATTTACTGTCCCACTCGCCCGATGCTAGGTCCTCGCCGAGCGCCTCATTGAAGTGAGCCTTGACCGCATCGGTGACG
>JBBQVV010000326.1:0-8398 GCA_038211235.1 Chthonomonadales bacterium
GTGACAAATCCGACCGTCACAGAAGAGATCGCGCAGCTTACGGGTGCGAAGGAGCTGCGGATCTGGCACGACCAGATACAGTACAAGCCTGCGGCGGAAGGCGGCGTCAACATGTGGCACCAGGACTCGCCGTACTGGCCCATCCTGATGCCGAAGACCGCGCAGGTGACCGGCTGGATCGCCCTCGACGACGTAGATGAAGAGAACGGCTGTATGAGCATGGTCGCCGGCTCCTATAAGTGGGGACCGAACATTACCTTTCTTCACACGTTGAAAACCTGGGACGCCATGCCCGACGAGTTCGATGGGCATTCGCTCTGCGTCAAGACATGTCCCGTCCCGCGCGGCAATGTGCACTATCATCACGCGCTCACGTGGCACGGGTCACCCGCAAACCGCAGCGCGCGACCGCGCCGCGCGATCGCGCTCCACTTTATGACGCAAGAAACCCGGTTCTTCGCCGGCGGCGACCATGTGATGAAGAAGTTCGTCGCGGTACCGGACGGCGACAAGCTGGAAGGAGAGCACTTTCCGCTTGTCTGGAGCGCCGGCTAAGCAGGCGCCCCTCCCAGGCAGGAGACTCAGTGGGCGGTTCTTTGTAGATACTGTGCGTGGATCCTGAGTGAACGGGAGCCGGAGAGAATATCGATGAAGTTGACCGAACAACAGATTCGCCATTTCGGAACGTTCGGCTATCTGGGGTTCTCATGCTTGTTCAGTCCGGATGAGGCCGCATGGGTCACGGAGGAGTTCGAAACCGCGATACGGTCGGTTGGCGGAGGCGACCGGCACGATGGAACCGCGCGCACGATGTTCGGCGGACCCATCGAGCGAACACAGAGACTGTGCACGCTGATGGACGATGACCGGATCGTGGGAATCCTGAGCGGACTGCTTGGGGACGACTTCAACTACTGCAGCGGTGACGGTAACTACTATACAGGCGATACCGGCTGGCATCCGGACGGAAACTGGGGCGAGCTGTTCGCCGTGAAGATCGCCTTCTACCTCGACCCGGTAACGCGCGATACGGGATGCTTACGGGTCATTCCAGGAAGTCAGGATCCAGACCACTTGGTAAGAAAGCATGGCATCGACCCGAACAAGGCAGAGGCATTGTTCGGCGTAGCTGCACGCGACTTCCCTGGAAATGTCGCACTCGAGACGAACCCCGGCGACCTGGTGATCTTTAACCACGATACGTACCACTCATCTTGGGGCGGGAGCAGCCGGCGACGCATGTTCACGATGAACTGCACACGCCACTACCATACCGACCATGAGATGGAACTTGGGCACCGCTACCTGAGCGTCCACTCGGCCGGCGGATACAAGGTGGACACGGGCGCGGGCATGTACTTCCCTCTTATGCTGGATACCGCAAACGAACAGCGGATGACTCACCTCTCCCAGCCCTCTGCGATTCACGACGAGCTATTTCCGCAGTTCTCGCGAAAGCGGTGAATGGGTTTTCTTCGGCACAGTGGATGTGTGGTCGGCAGCTTTCACCCTCATCCGCGGCCCTTCTCCCACCGAGGTCCGCAAGCCCATACGGGTCTTGGGACGGACAGGGAGAAGGGAGAAAGGGCGCCCACCCGCACAGAAGGAGTAGGCACTCGGCTTGTTGTGGGCGGCGCTCAGCGCTTGAACATTGCCGCAACGGGCATCACAATGTCTGGAAAGACAACGGATCGTGCCGAATGACCGCTGCCATTCAGCGCGACCATCTCGACAGAATCCTCGGTCAGGTTCAGTACCTCCACCGTCTCCGCTTCCGAACTAACGAGCCAGCACTCCCTGATACCAATCCGCTGATAGTCCGCCAGTTTCTCTCCGATGGTGCGCCGTGTCTCGCTTGGAGACAGCACCTCGATTACGAGCTCGGGCGCGATGGTTACTGGTCCGCCCATATCCGGCACGCCGGCTTCCAGGTACCTGGCCTCGCTCATGATGAGAATGTCAGATTGACGGGTCCTGAGGGGCGCCGAGGTGATCAGTAAATCCATCGGAGCGGGAATGACCCGTATTGGGACGCCCGCCTCCTCGAATGCGTCGAATAGCCCTTCAATCCTGTGGACAATGATCTGATGGAGCGGTCTGGGCGACGGCGGCATGAACTTCACTCCGTCAAGGAAATAGTAAGGCTGCCGAGTTGGCGCCTCCGTACGGAACTCCTCAAGATACTCCTCGTAGGTCAGCCGCCGTTGGGTCACCGCCGGTATGGTAGCCGTCATTCTCCCTCCTGTTCGCACGCATGCCCATAAGGGCGCAACTATTGGCGCAACGATTCCCGCAATGTCGCTTAGCGCTGCTTCCATTGTACACTCCGCCTAAGCTGGAGTTGAGTGTGCCCGTCCGGGAAAGTTGGTGATTCACAATCGTTTTCCAAGTTTGGACGAACGTGGCGGTACTTTCGGCCGCCACCGGCTCACCGCGTTGGAGCGTGCTCCGGCAGCGTTTCCGCGAAGTGACAGGCGGAGAAGCGCCCGGGAAGGATCTCGCGCAGCGGCGGCTCCTCGACACACCTATCCCGTGCGAAGGGACAGCGCGGGCGGAAGACGCAGCCTCCCGAGCCGACCGGCTGCGCGAGGACTTCGGTGGGCGGATCGTCACCCTTGCGCGCATCCGGGTCCGCAATGGGGATCGCGGCGAGCAGCGTCCGCGTGTAGGGATGGCGGGGATCGGTATAGATGCTCTCGCTGTCGGACAGCTCCACGATCTTCCCGAGGTACATTACGGCGATCCGGTCGCTCATGTGCCGCACAACCGCGAGATCGTGCGCGATGAAGAGCATCGTCAGTCCGAGCAGCTTCTGAAGCTCCAGCAGAAGGTTAAGCACTTGCGCCTGAATGGAGACGTCGAGGGCGGACACCGGCTCGTCGGCGATAAGAAACTCCGGGTTGACGGCGAGCGCCCGGGCAATTCCGATCCTCTGCCGTTGTCCGCCCGAGAACTCATGCGGATAGCGATTGCGGTGGGTATTGCGCAACCCTACAATCTCCAGCAGGCGCGATATCTCCGTCTCCTGAGCCGCCCGCGAGAGCCGGAGCGGCTCGAGTCCCTCTCGCAGGATATTGCTGACCGACATGCGCGGATTCAGCGAGCCGTATGGGTCCTGAAAGACGATCTGCATCCTGCGCCTCAAAGGCTTCATGGCGGCGCGCCGAAGGCCGAAGATCTCCTGCCCGGCGAAGTTAGCCTTGCCGCTTGTAGGCTCGATGAGGCGCAGCAGTAGTCGCCCGGTCGTAGATTTTCCGGACCCGCTCTCTCCTACCAGCCCCAGGGTTTCGCCTTTCCGAACGGTGAAGCTGATGCCGTCTACGGCTCTCACGACGCCTCTAGAGCCGCCCAGTAGTCCGCCGACTGGAAAATGCTTCACCAGGTTTTCGACTCGGATCAGGTCGATCATCAGAAGGCTCCCTGGCTTGCGGAATGGGCTTCCGGATGTGCGCCGTATTCCGGCTGGACCCAGCATGCCGATGCGTGGCCGCCGCCAAGATCGATCAGTGGGGGATTCTGCTCGACGCACTGTTGTATGGCCCAGGGACACCGGTCGCGGAAACGACATCCTGCCGGAAGGCGGAGCGGGTTCGGGACCCTTCCAGGAATCGTGGCGAGCGGCTCCTTCGGAGGGTGGTCCAAACGTGGCACCGCGCGCAGCAGTCCCTGTGTGTAGGGATGGCGCGGATTGCGAAAGAGCGCTCGTACGTCAGCCCTTTCGACAACGCGACCGGAGTACATCACGGCGACGCTCTGGCAGTTCTCGGCGACCAGCCCCAGATTGTGAGTAATCAGCAGGATTGCGGTGCCGGTTTCGCGCTGCAGATCGCGGAGGAGCGCCAGAATCTGCGCCTGCACCGTGACATCCAGCGCGGTGGTGGGCTCGTCAGCAATCAGCACCGTCGGCTTGCAGGATAGCGCGACCGCGATCATCACGCGCTGGCGCATGCCTCCGGAGAGCTCGTGCGGGTAACTTCGGACGCGTCTCTCCGGATCAGGGATGCCGACCGCACCGAGCAGTCGCACAGCTTCCTTCAATGCTTCGCGACTGGAGACCTTCCGGTGTGCCCGAAGTGCCTCGATAAGCGGGTCGGACACGGGGAAGAGAGGATCTAGGCTCGTCATCGGCTCCTGGAATATCATGCCGAGATCGGCTCCGCGCCGGCTCCGCATCTGCCTCTCGCTGATGGCGAGGAGGTTTGTGCCGTTGAGAAGCACCTCTCCGGTAACAATCCGGCCGGGGGAAGCGACAAGGCGCATAATTGATAGGCCGGTCACACTCTTGCCACAGCCGGACTCGCCCACGAGGCCGAGCGTTTGGCCGTGCGGAATCTCAAGGTCGACTCCATCGACCGCCGGAACCACACCGAGATCGGTGTAGAAGTGCGTCCGTAACCCGGTGACCTGGAGAACAGGCGACGAAGCGTGGACCAAGACTACCTCCGCAGTTTCGGGTCGAGGGCGTCTCGAAGGCCGTCACCCAGAAAGTTGAACGCCAGTACGGTGATGAAGATCATGACGCCCGGAGACAGCATCCAGAACTTGGAGGTGAGCACCTCAAGGTCCTGGGCCGCACTCAGCATATTGCCCCAGCTGGGCACCGGAATCTTGATGCCCAGCCCGAGGAAGCTGAGCCCGGACTCAGACAATATATAGCCCGGTATCGCGAGTGTAGCCGACACGGTCGCATAGGTAAAGGTGCTCGGCAGGATATGGCGCCGGATGATTTTTAGGTCTGAGACCCCCAGCGCCCGCGCTGCCTGCACGTATTCCAGCTCGCGCGTCGAGAGCGCAATGCCCCGGATCACTCGTGCCAGTCCCGCCCACCCGACAAAACTGAGAATGACGATGATGAGAAGGAACGTAAGGCGCGGATCGAGGGTCGCGTGCAGCAGCCCGGCAAGTGCGATGAGCAGGTAGAACTGCGGAACCGATAAGAAAACCTCACAGACGCGCATCAAGACGTTGTCGACCACGCCTCCGTAGTATCCGGCGGCGCCGCCCACCATAAGCCCGATTGAAAAGGTGATGCAGATGGCAACGATGCCGATCGTCAGCGATATCTGCGATCCCACCATCAGGCGACTAAAGACGTCGCGGCCATCACTATCGGTCCCAAGTGGATGGTAGGGTGTGTCTCCAGGCGCGCCTACCAGGTGCACGGTCAGCGGAAGTATTCCGAGGAGCCGGTAGCTCTCGCCACGCACGAAGAACTTTAGCGGCACGGAGCTGCCCGGCACAACGTGGTAACTCTGCGTGGACGTGTCGAGGTCCATACGCTGGGTATGCGGCGACAGGCTGAACGCGCCGCGAGAATCGCGGAAGACGAGAGGAGATGGCGGCTGGTAGACTCGCTCACTGCGCTCGGTGATCGGATACGGCGATAGAAAGTTGGCCAGTATAGCGAGCGAATAGAGCGTGATCAGGATGCCGCCGCCGGCCATGGCGAAGCGATTCTTGCGCAGCTGCCGCCAGGTCAGCTGCCACGGGGTCTCGGAAGCGGCGTCGTCCTCATCCGTGCTATCGTCGATCGTGGAGGGAGAGATGCGGACGGCCATGATCGATCCTATCTCCCCAGCCGGATTCGTGGATCGGTGACTGCCAGGAGAATATCGCTAAACAGATTCCCGAACATCAACATCGCGGAGCCAAGCGTGAAGCTTCCCATCACCATGTAGACGTCTTTGCTCTGGACCGATTCCAGGATCAGGCGGCCCAGGCCCGGCCAGGCCATCACGTTCTCCACCAGCGCCGAGCCGGACAACAGCCCCGCCAGGCTGAACCCAAGGAGAGTGATCAACGGGTTGATGGCGTTGCGCACTCCGTGCTTGAGAACGACCTTCCATTCCGGTAGGCCGCGCGCCCGTGCAGCGGTGATGTAGTTCTCCCTCAGCGTGTCCAGCAGGCTGCCGCGCATCTGCCGCATAATGCTCGCGCAGCCCGCGATGCCAAGCACCAGCGTCGGCAATATAAGGTGACGAATCAGGTCGGTGAACTGCTGCGGCCGGGTCATGAGGTCGACGTCGGCGCTGTGCATCCCGCCGACGGGAAAGAGTCCGGACCTCTGCGCGAAGAGCATTGCCAGCAGCGCCAGAAAGAATCCGGGCAGGGAGATGCCGGTAAACGCGAAGAGCGCGCTGGTCCGGTCGATCCAGCTGTTGCGTTTGACCGCCGAGAGGATTCCGAGCGGAATCGCCAGTCCCCATGCCACGGTGAGCGAGCAGAGGGAGAGTATCAGCGTGTTGCCCATCCGCTCCCAGATCATCCCGGAGACGGGCTGTCGGGTGGCGAGCGACATTCCGAAGTTCAGGTGAAGTGCGTTGCCGAGCCAAAGAAAGTACTGCACCGGCCAGGGCTTGTCCAGCCCGAACTCATGGGTGATCTGGCGACGAAGCTCTTCAGAGAACTGGTCGCCGCTCGTCAGCGACTGGACATAGTCACCCGGCGAAAGCTGCAGTATTGCGAAGCAGAGAAACGAAATGCCGATCAACAGGGGAATCATGGCGAGCAGGCGTTTCACAATGAACCGGATCATGGGCGATTATGGCTTCTTAGAGGTCTCACTGCTCCGAGAACTCATAACAGTTCCAACGAATGAGGGGGAGAGTTGGTCCAGGCAGCGCATTCGGCCGCGCATTGGCTATCCGCTTCCGAACGGCTGCCAGCGAATCTTCGGTGATGAGAAAGATCATCGGCTGTTGCTCATAAAGGATCGCCTGCCATCGGTCGTAAATGACCTTACGCTTCTTGACATCCGGCTCGCCCGCGGCGGCATCGAACATGCTATCGATCTCCGCCTCCCAAGCCGTGGCAGGGTGCTTCTGGCGTGGATACCAGACGTGCGAGATTCCGGAGCTCATCCAGATGTTGCGCCCGGTGTAGGGTTCGGCCCCGGCCGTGAATCCGAGGACATTCGCCTCCCAGTCGAATGTGGTACGCAGCTTCTCTACTAGCGAGTTGAACTCCACCGGCATGATGACGACCTTCACGCCGATTTTGCGCAGGTTCTCCTGAATCGCGGTGCAGAGCGACTTGCGGATATCGTTGTTGTTATTAGTCAACAGCGTGAACTCAACGGGGTGGCCGGCGCCATCGACCAGCACGCCGTCGGCGTTCCTATTTGACAGGCCCATTCCTGCCAGCAGCGCCGTCGCCTTTGCGGGATCGAACGGCGGTGGCGGCAGGCCGGAGTTAAAGTACCGCTTGTCGGCAATAGAGACAGGCGACCAGAGCGCTCTCCCCATCCCCCGCAGCACGGTGGCGGCCATATTGTCGCGGTCCAGCGCGAACGCGATAGCCTGTCGGAACTCTTTCTTAGAGAACCATTCGCGCTTGTAGTCCGGGATTTTCTTGTTCGCCGGATTGACATTGAATGAAAGGTAAGTGAAGCCCCACATCGGGCCGGCGTTGATCGTCTTGTAGTCCCCGGCTGATTCAGCCTCCTTGAGCGGGATCCAGTCCGTGGGGCGCAGCCACGCATAGTCCGTCTCCTTCGAGTTGAAGCGCAGGATGAGTGTATTCCGGTCGGGAACGATCTGCGTCACGCCGCCGGTTAAGAATGGCAGCTGGACCCCATCCGCGGCAAGCTTCCAGTAGTAGGGATTCCGGCGGAAGGTAAGACTTTGTCCCGGCGTATATTTGACTATGGTGAACGGCCCCGTACCGACGATCTCTTCCGGCGGCGTGTCCAGGGCCCACGCCGTGTTGTACTTGCCTGCCCGCCAGATCGGTTCCAGCTTATGCTTCGGCAGGATCGGCGTCGGGGCGAGTGCGTCCAGAAACGGGCCGATTCGGACCGGCGACTTGAACTCGACCGTCTCTTCGTCGACGGCTCTGCAGGAGAGGTCGTGTCCTGCAAACGTGAGGTTGTCTCGCAAGGTGGTGGGGATGTTTCTATCGTAGATCAGACCGAACGTGAAGACCACGTCGTCCGCGGTAAAGGGCCGGCCATCTGACCACTTTACGCCCTTGCGCAGGTGGAACAGCCAGCTCATTCTATCCCGAGCGCTTGTCCACGATTCCGCAAGCGCGGGCTCCAGGTCCAGCGTTACCGGATTGCGGAATACGAGTGTCGCGAACACGAGCGACAGGTGGTCCGTGCTCGAGGTTTCGTTGGCCAGCAGGTAGTTGAAGGTCTTCGGGTCGCCGTAGGTAGCATCGATGAAGCGGCCGCCAGGTTTGCCGCGCACGTCTGTCCTTTGAAAACCCGCCATGTCAGAGGCGGCCAGCTTTATCTTGGGGCCGTTAGGGATCGATTCGGCTGAGGTTTCCGAGCCGGCGCCGCCGTGGCAGCCCGCAAGGCAGGACCAAGCGAGGGCAACCATCGCGACACGTTCTATCAAACCTATTGGCATTCTGGCTAATCCGCTCTATAGCTAATTGGCGCAGTCGTAGGTCC
>JBBQVV010000327.1:0-8376 GCA_038211235.1 Chthonomonadales bacterium
ATCAGCGGCAGAACGTTCGTCGACTTCTTCCAGACCGACAAGGACACGGGAGCCCACAAGGGCATCGTGGCGATCGCGCTGGACCTCCAGGAACTGATCGCGACAACCGGATTCGATAACGAGCAAAGGGATCCATGATGATAAAAAACGAGCGGCAATACCGTATCACCAAGGCGCAGGTTTCCCGGTTTGAGAACGCGCTCCGGGAGACTTCGACGCGTCAGTCCGGGGAGGCCAAGCCTTCCCTGATTGAGAAGGCCCAGACGGACGCGCTCAGCAGCCAGTTGGCCGACCTCAAGGCCCAGATCGCGGAGTACGAGGCGCTGAGGTCCGGCAAGGTTACCGTGTTCCGCGCGGACAGCTTCGGCGACCTGCCGGCCGCGCTGATCAAGGCGCGGATCGCCGCCGGCATGAGCCAGAAGGACCTCGCCGCCGAACTCGGGGTCAAGGAGCAGCAGGTCCAGAAGTACGAGGCGACCGACTACGCCTCGGCCAGCTTCGACCGCCTCCGAGCGATCATCCGCGTGCTGGGCGTCCAGGTACGCGAGGAGATCTCGCTGACGGCACGCCACGCCTAGCGCATTAGACCGTATGTAAGCCAATCACCAGGCCCGCCACCACCGGCGGGCCATTCTTTATTGCGAGAAAGGCCCACCTTCCGTGGAAGGCGGGCCGAGGATAAGGCAGAGATGTCAGTAGTCCGCCGGTAAAATGATCGTTGTAGCCGATCGATCCGATTCGGTGATTACACAGATGCGGATTCCCGTCACGAGTGTGTACGCCGACAGTATTCGGCCGTTGCTTAAGACAGCCTCGTTATTCACGACGATGTCGTGCTCGTCGAGATCACCCCAGTCGCCGCAAACATGACGACCTAGAAACTCATGCGGAAGCTGGCCGGCCTCGACGAGCACCTTGAGGGCGCCGCCCGTCGCGACGACTCGGCCTAAGGAAAACAGTGGCACAATGCCCACGGGTGATATACTCCTTTTCAAATCGGCGCAGGATTTCGCCGGGTGCCGTCCATACCATCGTAGGCGATCGAGATCTTAGTTTCCAGCCCCATTCCAAGCTGGCAAGCCGGCGAACCAGACGAATACTCACGGACGGGCTTGCATCCGTTTCATTTTCCGTTAATCTTTGACTCCAAGGGGCAGCGTCATCATTTCGTTCAATCTCTTAGACCAGTCCCATGCAGAAGATACCAACCGCCCAGCGCCGCGCCGTCGAAAAGCGATTTCCCCGATTTGCGAAAGCCGTCAGCACGGCCCGCCTGATCGGCAACGTTCCCGTCGTTACAAGCCTCGACGAGTTCGTCTCCGAGGACATGGCGTTCGTCTACGCCTGCCTTTGGCTGGCCTACTCGGACGGGGTCGATGTTTCGTTCTCCGCGCCACCGAATCCGCGATAGCGCTCACGGAGCCTGCTCCGGACGGCCTGCCGCAGCGTCTGTTGAGCCGCATACCGATGAGCGGCCGGCCTTATGGTAGGCTGTATTTTTGGTGTGCCATTCGTAAAGTTGCGACCGCGCAACTTCTTTTGTGCGGTCCATTGAGCCGTGGCACGCTGGTCAGGACACAAGTAGCCAGATTAAATGCCCGAACGCACGACACAGCCGAGCGAACAACCCGACAACTTCGTACACAACCGCATCCGCGATGTCCTCCTCCACACCACCAGGTACGCCTTCAAGGGCGAGGCCCGCCTTGCCGCCGACTCCCGGATTTCGAAGGCCGGCCTAAGCCGCATCCTCAACGGTCTGGTCTCGCCATCGTTTAGGATACTGTGTAAGATCACGGCCGCTCTCGAGAAGGCGGTCGAAAAGCCGATCGATCCACGCGAGATTCTCTCCTTCACCGGAACCTACCCAACGCCCTCGGTATGTGAGCTGGTCGGGTGCCGCGGATGCCTGCCAGAATCGGCCTACTTCGACAACGACGAGCGCAGACCAGGGTTTCCCGACTCTCTGGCCGGGAAGTGGTCCGTCGCCGACGCGTCAGCAGGGTGCGCAAGCCCGACTGGCGCCAGTGCATCAGCAGGCAGCTCCTATCCGGCCAAGGCGTCAGACGGTGCTCCCTTCCCTCTCGCTAACCAAACAGTAAGTACGAAGGAGGCGCCATGAACCGCAAACACCTAACCACAATCGACGCACCAGGCCCTGAGCGCCGCTCTCCACTCGGCCTGGAGCGAGAGATCCGCGCCGAACTGCTGGCTCTCAGCTTCAACGCGTTTGAACGCTGCGCAGGCGCCCTGCTCCGGTCGCTGGGATACGAGGACGTCCACGTGCGACGCGACGGAAAGGAGGGACGCAACCGCGACGGCGGCTGGGACATCGAGGCCACGCTGCCAACCGGGCTCACCCGCGTCAAGGTGATCGCCCAGATCAAGCAGTACGACACGGTGCCGGTCCAGAAACGGTACGTGGACGAACTGCGCGGCGCCATGCTGAGGACGGCGGCCGGCCAGGGGCTCCTCATCGCGCTCTCGACGTTTCCTGACACGGCAAAATTAGCGGCGGCAAGCACCGCCATCGCTCCGATCCGCCTCATCGACGGCGGAGAACTCGCCCGGCTCATGATCAGCCAGGGAATCGGCGTCGCGATGGACGACAGCGGCCGCAAGCATATCGACAGAGGCTTCTTTGAACTCCTCGGCCGCTCCGGGCAAACCAGCTGCAATCGGCCGGCCGGCGTCAGCGCCAGAACGGCTGTCGGGTGCGGCACGCCCATTGGCGCCACCGTGACCATCGTCGTGACAGGCGCCACACCACCGCCCCGGATCGTGTGGAAGGAGGGGCGGTGATGTGGCGGACGCACGTCCTCGGCGGCATCAGCGCGCTCTGGATACTCGAAATGACCCCTGGCATCACGAACACTGCAAACGTGGGCGTCCTGGCGGCAGTAGCCGCGTTCGGCGCGCTCCTGCCGGACCTTGACGCTACAAGTTCCAAGATACGGTCCCTCGGCGTCGCCGGCATCCAGCCGTTCAACCCGCTTGGCGCCGCCTTAAACGGCGCGCTCGGGCACCGTGGCGTGCTTCACTCCCCAAAAGCGCTGGTGTTCCTTGCCGGATGCGCGGCCCTACTTAGCTTGTGGGCCGGGCCGGTACCGGCAACGGCGCTCTGGCTCGGTTACGCTAGCCACCTCGCGCTTGACGCCTGCACGAAGAGCGGTATCCCCAACTGGGGCACAAGACAGACGCTACCCGGATGGACGGCGAGTCCGACTGAGCGCCCCCTGCCTTCGCGGCGAACCGGTAGGATCTACCTTGTTCCGCCGATTTGCCGGGTCGTCACCGGTTCAGCTGGAGAGGACGCGTACTTCATGATCCTCGCCGCGTCAGCAGTCGCGCTGCTCCTGACCCACATTTTCGCACATTGCAACCTACTAATACGTAACCACCTCTCTATATGATCCTGCCCAACCAGCTTCCTCGCTCCTCCTGTCGTAAGTCCATAGCCAAGCGCCCCGACGTTCGTCGCCGGAACCAGCAAGTCGCGCTGTTCTGCCACCTCGGCCGCATGCTGTGGCGGCTCGCGCGCCAGATCCCTTGGAGTCGCCTGACCGAACAGGAGCTAGACATCGCCCGGGAGGCCGCCGACCGAATCGTTGAGGCCGGAGAGACAGCAAAAGCCGCTTCCAATCGAGGCTAAAGCCCCAATTCTGAAAGCGGCCTTCCCTGGCCATCCGCGCCGGCGACAGACCAATGAGCGCTGCCTGTCGGTCAATCGCGCCGTCTGCCCCTGGCCGATGCGCTACGCCCATCGTAACCGGCGGATATCAATCGCACAAACGGGGTTGCCGACCCGCAACATTCACTTTAAGCCTATGACCGAAACCCAAATAACTAACACCGATTTCGAAGCCTCTGCAGGGTCCACCAGCCCGATCGGCGCGGAAGACACGCTCAAGCCGTTCATCGTCGAGAGCCTGGCCCCGCCAATAGCCGGACCGTTCCGGCCCACCGCCGTTGTCCAACTCACCACCGCGCTGCGCACGTCAGGCCTGCTGCATAAACTGCCGGGAGAGGACATGAAGAACCTCCTGTTCGTGCTCACTTTCGTGCATCCGAACGGCTGGTGCCAGCCCACCGTGTTCGAGCTTGCCCATGCCATGCGGGTGTCCCAGTCCAAGGCGCGTGACCGCCTCGGCAGGCTCGCATCGTTCGAGTGGCAGGGAAAGCCGCTGCTTACAGAACTGAAGAGGGAGAGCGGTATGGACGGCTACGCGCCGTCGCCGTTGATCGTGGGCCATACGTTGGGTGAGGTACCTGAGGACGTATCCGCAGAGCCCGTGTTTCGAGCGGCCGGGCGTGACGCCGTGATCGCCTACTCGCGGGAGCACTACGCTAGGCCGCGCGCCCAGGTCGAGCGGGAGATGGCCATCCAAATGGGATGGCCCCTGCCGGAAGAGATCGAAGCCCGACACGCGACAAAGCTGGTAGTCGACGAGGATCCCGAACGCGCTGGCGCCAGGCGGCGGCTTCTCGGGATGAACGTCCCGCACGTGGAGGTCGAACGGCTGCTGTCCACGTATCCCATCGGGCGCATACTCCAGCAACTGCTCTGGCTGCCGTACCGCAACGCCAAGAGCAAGGCTCGTCTCATCGTTGCCGCGATCGACGAAGACTACGACGAGCCGCGGCACGTGGCCTAGCCTAGCCTAGACGCAGACTGCTCCGGCCATGACGCTTTGTAAGGTACTATCTCTCTAATCTACAAGCCGCTTGAAAGGTATACGCCCTAATGAAGGATAAGCCCGGCCCGAAACCTGGTTCGCCAGGAGCCCTGCGAATTGCCGAAGCCCATCGAGGTCCTCGACCACACGACAGTAAGGGCGGCTTTGCCGCCGACCCAGAGCGTGCGCGTTCTGCCGGCCGTAAAGGCGGTGAAACGCTGAAGGCCCGACATGGTTCGGCGCATTTTTCCGAGATTGGGAGGAAGGGTGGCAATCAGGTCAAGGAAACGCTGGGGTCGGCCCATTACAGTGAGATCGGCCGTATCGGCGGTCGGAACAAGGCGAAGATCAGTCAGATCCCGGCGGCAGACGCGTAGTTCTGTACGAACGACGCTGGTCAGTGAGTTTCCGTCGCCCTTAGCGGCGTGAGGATTTTGCAAGGCGTTAGCCGGCGAAATACCGCCGGCGACCGAAGCCACGCACAATCATTTCGTGATTTTCACGGAGCACTACGTCAGTGTCAGAATCTGCTCCAGGCCCGCTCTACTGCGCACGACGATCTTTCGGCGACTAAAATCAAGAGTGCCCTGTCGTTTGAAGTCGTTCAATACAACGGTTGTCGTTTCGCGAGTCGATCCGATCATTCCAGCCAATTCCTGATGGGTGAACTGAACCTTTAGGACGTCACCCTTCTTACTTGCGGTGGTACCGACGGTATCAAGCAGCCCGAGCAGGACCTTTGCGAGACGCTTCGGGACGTCCAGGAAGACCAAGTCCGCCACCATGGATTCAGCTCGTTTCCGGCGCTCGCTCACGAGCCTGAGCATCTCCAGCGCCGCGTTGGGCGCTGCGTTCAGTACGTCGACAATCTGACTGCGGCGGAACACGGCGACGAGGCAGTCGTCGAGGGTCTCGGCCATCAGTCCGTACTGCGGGGCATCGCCGATCAACCCGGTCTCGCCGAAGACGTCTGGCCCCGTGTGCAGGTAGATGACAATCTCGCGGCCGTGGGCTGATGCCCGGTAGACTCTGACGCGACCCTCACACAGCAGAAAGACGAAGTCCCCGGTCTGATCCTCGAAGTGTATTACCTGGCGTTTGCGATAGCGTCGCAGCTCTGCCCGCTCCTCCAGGGTTCTCTGCGTCTCCTTCGGTAGCACCGAGAAAAACTTGACTTGATCAAAATAGGGCGACAAAGACGGCACAGCAAATATCCTTCCGCATTCCCACTACCGGGTTCTTGAACTGATGAACTATACCCTACAAGCATACGTGAACGCCTAATGCACCATATTAAGATGCGTGTACGTATTGCGTGCGTACCCGCCATAAGACCATGGTGTAGCCCAATGACCATCGACAGCGATTAGTATGAACAACGACTTATGTGAGACTATTTCGCCGTTTCGTTCGTTAATCCGAGGTGATCTTACTTGCTTGGCCCCCTGACGATTCCAGGTAGTCGATGGCTTCCTCGATGAGATAGTCGCGCAACTCTGTGAGGCTCTCCTGAGCCGCCGCCGGATCGCCGATGCTTACGGTGAAGCCGACCGGCTCCCACGGGATAGCCGTGCACTCCACGTACAGGTCGATCGAGTTGGGTTCATCGTCGAAGCACATCGGCTGAACGTAAAACGGCACGGAGGACGGAGCAAACTGGATCTCCAGGCACGACGCTTCGCCCGGCGCTTCGTTACTTTCAGCCATCAGCAGGACGCCGTCCTGGACCAGGCCTTCCGCCATCTCGTGCGCCGCATGCATGACGGCTGAGATGGCGGCATTCGTGTTGTGTTCTTGGGCCGAAATAGTATTGGTGAGGTTTGGCATGGCTGTGTTACCGGCTGATGAGAAAACGCCGGCGGCGGTTGTGGTCGGAGCAAGCGCGGAGAATGTCACCAAGGGTCATATTTATCTCATCGCATGGCTGACGGACGCTTGCCCGCTCCAGCCTTCCGTCTCGGAGCGTGTACGTCTCCGCGTAGCCAGGATCGCCGTCATACACCGCGACGAGCAACGCGCCCGAGTATCCAGGGCAACCGGTCATGTAACGGGGAAACACGGCCACGCACGCGCCTTCAACAAGCATGCGGGCTTCATCGGTGCCTTCCGGGTCCGGAAAGAAATTCATGTCTGGCTTGAGGTATTCGACGAGGCTTTCGAGTTCTTCGGCTGTCGCCGGCCTCACTTCTGTTGGGTCTATCATCTGGGTGGTTACGGATATTGGAGTCCGAATCTGCCATAACCGCAGGCGAGAGTCAAGCGGGCTCAAATTACTCCTGATCATGTGCTGGGAGACTTCGCCGCAAAAGTGTTGGTCGCGAACGCCACTCGGAAAGGACGACCAGACCACACAGGGCCGATAGCGCCTTTCGGTTGGGATGCGCCTCGTCATGGCGGAGGATAATTTTCTTAAGAATCTAACTGTTGCCACATATTCACAGCAATGTCAGTGCCGGTAGTTTGCATACTATCTCCGGTACGCTGCTATGAACCGTCCCGTTGACATCGACAATGCTGTTAAGGACAGCCAGTGCACGACCGTAGTCCGCGTTTTTCACGATGAAGAGTCTTGCTAGATTGTTGTACGCCACTGTGTAGTGGCCGTCGATTTGAATAGCGCGTTGGTACTCTAACATTGCATCGTCGTAATCCAGTATCTTCTCATATGCAAATCCTAAATCGTAGTGAGTCGCCTTGTTATCCGGATCCAGCGCGATGGCTCGTTTGTAGTTGTCGATTGCCGCACTCACTCGGTTCCGTCTCATGTGGGCAAGTCCGTTAGCGTGATAACCATCCGCAATCGACGGAAGAAACCGCTTGAATTGGTAAACTCCGACAAGGACGCAGAATGCGAGCAGACAGCTGATTCCCGGCTGCCAGCGATGCGGTATCCCAATTAGCGATGAAAAGTCTTTGACCCAAGTCCGGCCAGTCTGGGTAAACGCGGTGCCAGCTATGAACGTGAGACAAACCTGAGCTCCGGTCAGCAGGAAGCCCTTCGCATCAGGACCACCGCTTAGGATTCTGGTGGCAACGTCCGAAGTGTACGCCAGTGTCACGGCAAGTACCAAGGCCGTCAAAAGTAGCAAACCGGCGTTTCGCTGGTCTTCGGTGGTAAAAAGGCTTTCATCCAAGTTCCACCACCAGCCGGGGGAACTGGATTGCAACGACTCACGCCAGTCCTTGAACGCTCCAGAACCCGCGCGTTTGACTAACCTAGGGCCAAGCGATTTCAGGCGCTTGTCAAGGTCGACAATGTGGCCGTACACATGCTTTGCAGTTGCCAAAGAGCTCGCCGCAAGGCTAGCTGCGATCTGGTCTCGTTCGTGTAGAAGGTTGAGAATCTCAGATGGAGTGAGCCCATCGATGTTCTGCTCAGCCTGCTCCAGGCTTGATTGATAGCGATCGGTATGTTTCTGCATGAGCTAGTCCTTGAGTTGGTTCTGGGATCAGGGCTGAAGCCGTAGAGCGAACTTATGGAGACGGCTGGAGAAAACGTTCGGCTCAATGCTCATCTGTCCACTTTGCCTGACAGTGGAGCCGTCGCGTACCGTCCCTGAAACCCGGCCTGCCTTTGAGCGTTGGTGAGCAATGTTAGGGTGGTTGGCGCTCGCTTTGACGACCTAGCGAAGCGTCATTGAAAGCCGACTAGTGTCAAACTGCAAAATTAGCCGATATTAAAACGCGGCACCTCTTTTTA
>JBBQVV010000328.1:0-8302 GCA_038211235.1 Chthonomonadales bacterium
GTACGCCACCCAATTGGCAAATTGGCCAAAACCGGTAGTCGATCAACACAAACTGACGACTGTATTGTATTTTAACGCAATACAGGACACGATGGTATCAAGGGTCCTTGCCAAATCGCAGACATTTGCAAGAACCTCCACTGAATATGTTAGACTCCTCTTCAAAAACGGAGGAGCGAACCGATGAAGCAGGGACAGTTTTCGCAGGAGCAGATCGTTGCCATCTTGCACCCCACTTGGCCGGTCAGCACCGGCCAGATTCCGCCAGTTCTGGCCGCTCGAACAGGGGCAGTGGCTGCAACGTCTGCGCCCACCGCGAGAGGGCATGCAACAGCTGGCTTAGACACGCCTCGAAGCAAAAACGGAGTCGCGACCATTAGGTCGCCCATGAATGACGCCCCCGCCGCCTCCAATGTGGGTTGAGCGAACGGATTTAGTCCTTGGAAGAAGCCCTTACCTAAGTCTAGGACACCGCCGCCCAACCCTTGAGGGCCTTCGTTGTCCAGGCGACCCCTGAGATACGCTCCCATATTGTATGACGAACACGCCCAATTAACAGGATTTAGCGCGCCGAGTTCCCCTCGTGCGAACCTTCCGATGTCGGATATGTACTGCCCACTCGCGATGTATCGCCCGGTCTCTCCCGAAAATAATTGACGGCCGATATCTAACCATGACTCTTGCGTCAGACCAAGCGGATCGACCCACCTGGCGGGCCCATTCGCAACGTATCTGTACAGATTGGCATCTCGACCCCAGAACCCGATCGGATCTCTGCTCAGCCATCTTCCGCTCGTCGGTTCCAGGTGTCTGGCATTCACATACAGCCGGCTCGTCGTGTCCCGGAAATAGCCGCTCTGGCCAAACGCCCGGAACGGATTGTTCGTCGTGCCCGTCGTGGCGAGCTCCCGACCCCATGCATCCGTCAACAGCGTGTCGGACACCGTCTGGCTGGGGTTGATCAGTTGCCGCGTCGTGCCCTGGTGGTCCGGCAGGAGGAAACTGCTCACGCCAGCCGTGTGCATTGCGAACTTACCGCCCCATATCCCCGGCCCATACGGGCAAGCTATGTCGGTGTAGCGCTCCTGCATGATCAGTCCGGCGTTCGTCTCCTGAACGATATTGTTGTCGTCCCACAGGAACAGGCTGGTAGTGGCTCCGACCACCTTCTTCTGGCGCAAGCCCTCTGCTGAGTAGGTGCTGGTCACGATGCCGGTGGAGTCGGAGACGGTTAGGAGCCGGTTCTCGCCGTCCCATACCAGCGTCGTCAGTGCGCCTCCGGTGTTGATCCCGGTGAGGGTTCCATTGCTGTCGAACGATTGTGTCGTCGGCGCGCCGGTCGGGTTCGTGATGAGTGTGAGTTCGTTCGCCGCGTTATGCGAGTACGTCGTCAGCTGCGCGCCATCGCTTTTCAGTAGGCGGTTACCGACCGCGTCGAAGGAGAGCGTGACGTTGTAGGCGTTTGCGCCGCCGCGCCGTTCATTGGTGAGCTGGTAGGTGGAATCGTACGAATAGGTGACGCGCGTCCCGTCCAACTCCAGAACCGTCAGCCTGTTGCCAACGTTGTCATACGTGGCCGAGTAGATGGAGAGTGCGACGCCTGCCGAGGTGCGGTTAGCAAGCACGGTTTCGCGGCCCGCTGCGTCGAAGGTGTGGCTGATGGTCGCCGCGTTGGCGAGGGTCACCTTCTGCATCCGGTCGAGCGCGTCCCAGGTAGGTGTGGTCGGCCCGTTGTTGCCGCTAAGGGCCGTGAGGCAAGCGTTCGCCAATCGCCACGGCCGTAACCATTGTCCTCGGGCGTCGGCTCAATTGCTGCGGCCCTCGTTACGAGCAAGATGGACGAGGCTCTCCACTACATTCCGCAGACATCTGCCGGGCCATCCCTCCGGGATGCTGTCGTGAATCTCGAAGTGCAGACGCTCCTCCAAGTCCATCACGATCTCTACGATATTTAAATCGTCCCAGGGCATCAATAGCGCAACGTCCACCGGATCGGCCGGTATGAATCGAGCATTCGGCCACCGATATTCATGCTGGATGGCGGCACAGAGTGCACGACCAATCGACGCTCGGGCGGGATCTGATCCCCACCGATCCGCTGAAGGCTCACTGCGCATGGACAATTGGTTCGAGATCGCCGCTTCGATTGAGGACGGCGGGCCGCCGCAGGGGCCAACGTCCCGCCCGGGATCGAAATCATCAGGCCAATGAAGTGGAGTCATCGCATTCCTTGTGTGCCCGTCTTCAACGATCGTCGGCCAATCCTAGCGAATTGGACTGAAGTGGCCGAACGTGCCAGGTGACGTCCTCGGCAGACGCGTCGCATTTGGGCGGGACAGTCTTCGAGTCGTCCTCCCGGTCACCGGATAATCATCGGCCTCGAGACCATAAGGTTCGATCTTGTCACGCATAGTGTCAGCTGTAGCCTGCCAAGCAAAAACAGCTTCCACAACCAGCGCGCCAGCGATTTATACCGGGAAGCCGGTCGTGCGATCCTGTTGGCCTGGCCCGCCGTGGTAATCGGACAGGTCATCAAGCGCCATCAAGCCCGGCGGCTCGTCGAAGTCGAACGCCGTCTAATGCAGGGTAGCCAAGAACAGCGCGAGACGCTCTCCCTGCCGGAGCAGACGCTACACAGTTCGTACATTGAGCGTCTCAACGCGACGTTTCGTGCCCGCCTACATGGTCTGGCGCGTCGTGGCCGAGCGCTCTTTCGGCAGGAGCGGACGCTGCAGGCTGGAATGTATCTGGTGGGTACGTGCTACAATTTCTGTAGTTTCCACGACAGTCTGCGCCAGGAGCGCGCCGAGGGCAGATGCAAGTGGAAAGAGCGCACTCCTGCGATCGCGGCTGGGCTTATCCAGCACTGCTTGAGCCCGCAGGAATTGCTGACATATATGCTCGCTCTGCCGCATTATCTCCCGCCCAAGAGACGTGGACGCGGTGATTCGCAGCGCCATAGTGGCCGCGCCAGCTCAGCTCGAGTTCATGCTGCGATAACCGGAGTGAGCGCACTCTATTGGAGTTAAATTTCGATGCCGAAACGAACGAATGACTTTCAGTCATTGATTGCATTCATTGAGGCAGAGTTGGCCCCCGCGGGCATGCGAGTCACAGAGTCTGCAGAGTTGAGGGAAGCGGAGGGAGAGACGCCGCGCGAGGTCGACGTGCTGCTAGAGACCGAGGTCAATGGGCACCCTATTGAGGTCGCAATCGAGTGCAGAGATCACGTACGGCCGCAAACCAAAGGCTGGATTGACGATCTCATTGGCAAGTATCGTGACTTAAAGGTCAACCAGATCGTTGCAGTCTCTCGATCGGGCTTCACACAGGATGCCAAGCTGAAAGCTGAGCGGGTGGGCATACACGCCTTGACGTTTGAAGAGGCTTTCGAAGTAGATTGGCCGGCGGAGTTCATCCGAATCTATATTCGGTTTCTTTCTCAGTCCCAGACGTTGCGTGGTGCGAAGCTACTGTTTAAGTCGAATCTCTCGGCGCCGATTCCTGAGGACGTATTTCGGCATTGTCAGATTACGACTGGGGACGGCCGATTGATCGGTACTGTCGAGAGCGAATCCCAGGGCCTTTTCGAGTTTGATAAGGACAACATCATCAAGGATTATTGTAAAGGGCTCACAGCGGCTGACTTTGAAGAGTGGCACAACGCGGTGGATGGAAAGACCGTTGAGGTTGTCGTGCAGTACAAAGCAACAGATCGGTTGCTCGTTACACCTGACTGTGATAGGATTGAGATCGACGAGATACATCTGCTAGACGAGATTCGGCTCAGGGCGATAAACGCGTCAAGCGAACACTATATCTACAACACTTCGCAAGTAACCTTTGGGTCGCTGGAAGTCGACGAGGGGCGGCTCTCTGTCGCAGTCGTACAGTTTCCGAGAGAGCAGGATAAATTTAAGCTTGCTTACACTAAACTTGAACCTCGTCGAGCGTGATGCCACGCCGGCGCCGGCAGCCTGGAGCTTATATCCAGATAGGGATTTAGGGGGCGGGAGCAACGTATGGCTGGTTTGGAGTGTCAGCCACCGATAGACAGTCCGCAATGAAACGCCGAGTTGTGCGGCAATGCTGGACGGCTCTGTACCCAGAACCGTCAACCGCGCACACTCGGTCATCGCATCGGCTGAGCGTCTCACGTGTGTTCGATCTCCACGTATGACGACACAGGTTACTTAACCTCCCGCGACGTCGCGCGGCATCGCGGACGCGATACCTGTCATTTGTAGCTCTAAACAGGTATATGCAGCGGAGGACGGATCTTGATGCCTCAAGGAGGACGAACAAGCACCCAACACCGGTATCGACCGTCGCCTGAAGTATTAGTCCAAAACGCCTAGCTCCTTCGCCCTGATTATGGCCTCCCGCACTGTCGTGACGCCCAGGACCCGTAATGCGGAATCCAGGCAGTGATCCACGGACTTCGGCCGCATGCCGTGCCGTTCCAACATCATCGGATAGGAGTCACTCAAGTACCTTCCCTCAGCCTGAGCGCGAAGAATGTCGATGTGGGCCGGGCCGAGGTGTCTCAATTTGGACTCTGGCATAGGGGATTGCTCCAATCACGTAGAATAGTGTGCGGCAGCTTACCCGTCGAAAACAACCGCGTCACCCGCAGTTTTACTGAATTCTCAGGAATCACCAATGCCAGAGCCACTCCCGACGATCTATCTCCACGTCGGAATAGACCCGTTCGAGACCATCTTCGGTCGAGCGATCGCCGACGATGGAACAATACTTGGCAGCGCCGAGTTTGATTCGCTAGAGAAGGCGCGCGTCGGCATGGGCGTCACGGACCGTAAGGAACCCAAGAGCTACCGACGGCATTATCCTGACGGTTTCAGGCTCGAATGGGTGGATGATCCTGATACTCACGAGGGTTACCGGGCCGCGCTGGGCCGCTATCTGGCAATGCTTAAAGAGCTGGAAACAAAGAACGACCGAGGCGGACAGGAGACCGGAACTGCCGAAATCCTTGCGGAGCGTGGGGAGTTGCTGGACAGGATGGACTGACGCAAAAAGGCCGCGTGCTACTCGGTGGAATGGCGCGCGGCGAAATTGAACTCGGGTTCGCGTTCAGTATACGGTTGCAAGCATCTCCTGTCTCTCGATACAACTACCAGATTTGAGGAGCCGAAGCTCTCCTCAACCTAATTCCCATCGCTTGGTGAAGTGGACGTGGCCGCTGTCCGCACGTCAGGTTCACGGCGCTCATTGCAATCGCAGTCGTCGCCACCGAATCTGCGGCGAACCTCGTCGATTTTGCCGTAGCAGACCAACTGCGGAGTCCTATACGGCCGCTTGATGGTCAGAATTGACTATGATCCCCCTTCGTCAGCAACAACCAATTGTCCTCCCGGTTGGCGCTTGGTGGATGCCACTTTGAACGTGGCAGACGCTTCGGCCCTTCTCACCTTCGGCCGGTAGTAGTGCGGCAGTTTCGGTATGGACGGGTCGCGGGGCCTTCGCGACTTTATGACCGGCTCGCCTAGCAGTTCCAACATGATCTCCGGTGTCCACCCTCTGTAGGCGCGCGTCTTTGCGTCTGGCTGCAGCGCGCGCCTCGTAGAACTCACGTGCCATGTCCTTGCGGTTCCGCTCACGATCTAGCCGGCGCCGGCGCTCATGGCGGGTCGCGGTATCACGTAACCAGACCAATTGCTCCGTCTCGGCCGCCGATATATCGAGAGTGCGGCGAGGTGGAACAATCGCGTCCGACCTGATTGCATATGCCTACATGCTACCGTGAATGACACTGGAGCGACGCTATATGGGCTTCCTCAATCGGATCTGGTCTAGGATGTTCTCTCATTGGTACCCTTCGACCTGTTACGGAGGGCTAGCATAGGCGATGCGAACGGAGATCCGATCGAGAATCAGCGAAGCCAAGTGCGTGCGCAAACGAGGCGAAAACGTGGGACGAAGAGTCGGACTTGTGCAGCATGGAGTTATGTGGCGTCGGTGGATCAGCCTAATCTTGGTATCGATATTCGTGCTGATCATATTGAATTGGTCGCGCGGTAGGAACTTGGTTGATCAGGCAACGCCCATCGCGGACACATCCTCGTGGTGTCCAGCACACTTCTTGGGCGATTGTTTGCGCCAGTGCGACAACATCTTGCAGCGCCGAGTGTAAGGTTCGCGAACAACAATCCTGTAACATTGGTCCCAGCCTCCGCTTAGATGGGCCACCCCGATGCTGCGAGAACTTGCCTCCCCAAATCCCTGGCAGGTCCGTATTGCGCGCCTGTACGACCAGACTGGCGTTCGACTCCTGCGCGAGGTTGCTCGCGTCCCATAGGAAGTTCGAGGTCGTCGCGCCCACAATCTTCCGCTGTCGCAAGCCGTCGGCCGCGTAGGTGTTGGTCGTGATGCCTGTCGCATCCGAGACGGTCAGAAGCCGATTCTCGCTGTCCCAGAACTGGGTGGTGAGCGCGCCTCCCGTGTTGATTCCGGTCAGGTTGCCGTTGGCGTCGAACGACTGGCTGGTCGGCACGCCCGACGGGTTCGTGATCACCGTCAGCTCGTTTGCGCAACTGCGACAATCCGAGAGACCAGGGATTTCAGTCCATAGTGGACTATCTACGCCCATTCACACGCCTAGGCCTGCCAACCGATGGGACAACCACTTCATGAGCCAGTAGTGTAACCGTCTCACTTCGATGGTTGGACAATGCGTCCTCCAGTGGCGTTGTTCCCAGACTGTCCCTCACTTTCGGATCGGCGCCATATTGTAGTAGGAGCTGTGTGATTGGCACTGAATTGATTTTACAGTACACCGCGTGGTGAAGCAGCGTAGCCCCATCCTCTTCTCGGCTTTTGATTGTGACGTCGGCGCCGTGCTGCAGTAGAAACCGCACCCTATTGACATCATCGGCCCGGATTGCACTGTCCAGTGGACTCATCGGGTCCGGGAGCGCGTCATACCTCGCGTTTACGTCTGCTCCATGTGCGATAAGCAGGCGGGCGCACCCAACGGAAGCGTCAAACAACGGCGTTCGATCCCCAGCGCACGCGTGGTTGGGATCAGCTCCACGCTCCAGCAAGTACGTAACGGACGGAACGTCGTCTTGTTGAACAGCCGTCCTCAGCACGCTTCCATGAAGGTCTTCCGCATTCAGGTCCGCTCCATATCGATTAAGTACCTTGATCATGTCCAACTGCGACGATGCGATCGGGCATTCGCCCATGGCATACACAAGTAGGATGACAGGCGGATGCCAACCATGGTTGTTAGGACGGTGCGGCTTCCACGCGCGCATCGACGTATCGAGAAACCATGCCCACAAAGAAGCGTGTGGGGCATCATTGAGCAATGCATTAGCGCTGGCTCCGCGCTCAAGCGCCGAGCTGGCAGCCGCGACGTCGTGCGTCATGACCGCATGAATCAGCTGTTGATCCAAATTGCTTTGCCGCAGCTCATGCAAATACCACAGCGACGGAATAAGCGCCATCAGCGAAACCAATATTAGCCCGACAACAGACGGTGTCCGCTTGTTGCGGTTTTTGCACAGCAACTGACCGCTCAATGTTGCGTAACCTCCATCTGGAGTTGCCGTCGTTCACCGCGGGCGAAAACGTGACAAGCGCGGCCACAGAGCAAACTGCGATTTAGAGGCAACGCTCCTGGTTATCCCGAACCGGAGGACCAATCCTGTAGGGCTAATGGGCCCGCTTATCTGTGGGCACTTTTTCTCTCGTCTTAGCACCTCCATGCACAGGCTGTCGAACGCCTTACCATGCTCGGGACCAGCGAATGGGAAATCATAGTGGCGGCATGCAAGGTACAGCCGCGACGGCACCTGACTGAGATCGGCGGCGCACCGTCGGAACCGCGCAACAACGCCAGGGTTACTGTAAGCCCCCTTCGGCTCGTCCCGCGGGCTAGGGCCGAAGCCGACGAATCCCTTCTTTCGAATATAGTCGGAACCGAGGAAGTCCTGCGCCGCGCGTACCTTCTCACAGTCTGTGGCTTTATTCCGGAAGTCCAAATAGTCCTTAAACTTGCTCAGCCACTTGCAGTTCGACTCTTGGAACCTGATCTGGTCGAAGCAGTCCTTACCGCAATTGCCGAGACCACCGAAATACCCGGATCCAGGCACCTTTGGACTCGCGCTCATTCCGAAGCACGTCTCGTGCCACAGGAGACAAACCATCAGCTCGCTGTTGCGGCTCTGCGGGATACCCTTGCCTCTGCAATTCTCCCGAGCAGGGTCATTTAGGCAGTTGAAGATCGCTCCACAACTCGCGCCACCACCAGCCGCCGGTACCAAGTCGCCGGCGA
>JBBQVV010000329.1:0-8265 GCA_038211235.1 Chthonomonadales bacterium
GATCTGCTCGACGGCGAGCGAGCGCACACGCGCAGCCGCCAGTTCGATGGCGAGGGGAATACCGTCCAGGCGGTGACAAACCGACGCGACTGCCGGAGCGTTCTGGTCGGTAATAGCAAATCCCGCGTTTGTCATCACGGCTCGCTCGATGAAGAGCTGCACCGCTTCGTACTGCGCGAGGTGCTCCGGGGTCTGTGGCTGCCTTATGTCCGGCACGGAGAGGGACGGCACCTGGTAGCTGCTCTCTCCTGCGAAGCCCAGCCCTTCCCGGCTGCTGGCGAACACCTTGACCCGCGGGCAAGACTTGAGGAGCGTATCCGAAAGCGTCGCGGCGGCATCCAGAACGTGCTCGCAGTTGTCCAGCAGCAGCAGCATCTGCTTGGAGCTCAGTGTCTCGCTCAGGCTCTGCGTCAATGTCTTGCCCGGCTCCTCGCGTATCCCCAGCACCGACGCCAGAGCCTGCGGAACCAGAACAGGATCCGAGAGTGGAGCCAACTCCACCAGCCACACGCCTTCGGAGTAGTCATCCTGCACGTCACGAGCCACCTGCAATAACAGTCGGGTCTTGCCGCACCCTCCCGAACCCGTCAGCGTGAGCAGGCGGGTTTTGGCCAGCGACGCCCTGACCTGGGCGATCTCCTGTTCCCTCCCGATAAAGGAGGTCATCTGAATGGGGAGGTTGTGCCGTGCTTGTGGCGGAGAGACAGGGGCGGAACCCGAAGGGGAAGCCAGCGCCTCCGTCATTTCCGCGGCGGAAGTGTAGCGGTCGCTGACCGGCTTTGCAAGGGCAATCGCGAGTACAGGCCGCAGCGCATCGGGAACCTGATCCGACAGTTTGACCGCCTCGTCGCTCGTGATCGCCAGGAGCAGGGAGTAGAAGTCCGTATGAGGGTAAGGCAGCACGCCGGTCAGCAGCTTGTGCAAAAGTATCCCTACCGCCCAAATGTCGGAGGCAGGCGAATAGTGTCCCTTGAACGCTTCGGGAGCCATGTAGCCCGGTGTGCCAGCAATGTTGGTCGTATGCCCGCTAGACTTTAAGACCCGTGTCAGTCCGAAGTCGGTGAGGCGGGGTCTCCCCTTCTGCATCAGTACGTTGCTGGGCTTGAGGTCACGGTGGACGAGACCGCTCTCATGCAGATGCTGCAAACCTTCCAGCACTCCGCGCATAATGGTCACTGCTGCTTCGACTGACGGTGTTTTCCCGCCATGCTGTTTCAGCCAGTCGGAGAGCGAACCACCCGCAACATACTCGCTCGCGATGATTATCTGGCCGTCATATACCTCGGCTTCCAGGACCGGCACGATATTGGTGTGCCCGCTGGCCTTGAGCCATAGCTGCGCCTCCTGCCGGATAGCCTCCAGATCGGCGGCAGCGTCGAGGGGTAGTTTGAGGGCGACCTGCGTCGTCAGCATGGAAGAGGCACGATCCGCCAGCCAGACCTCACCGAAGGCTCCACGCCCCAGCGCGCGGACGAGGGTGTAGGGACCGATTGTATCTCCGGGATGAAACATGGATCCGCACGACCTCCCGCCCTGCCCTCTGCGATTGCAGCTTTACTTCCCCGATTTGTACGACGAGTCCTGCGCAACGCCGACGCGAAGCGGGTGGCCATGATGCGTCACACAAGCAAGCACAGTACTGGAAACCGCTGCCCGCAATAGTGGGTGTGGTAAACTGCGTCTATGACTGACCCAGGAGGCGAGGAATGGTATTGACGCTAGACTTGCCCGAAGCGCTTACGAACGAGCTTCAAGACAGAGCTCGGCAGGCCGGAGTATCCGTCACCGAATACGTCGCAGCGCAATTGCAGCGCCTCGCGCCCCAATCAGCGGCCGATTCGGGTCCTGAAACACATCCTCTGCTCGAACTGGCAGGGCGCATTCGACTGGAATCGACCCATGATGGCATCGTCGATCTCCCGACCGACTTCGCTCGCAATCACGATTGCTATATTCATGGCGCCCCTCGGCGGACCGAGTGACACCCGTTTTTGCGGACACAGAGTATTGGATCGCGCTGAACTCGCCCCATGATGATCTCCACGCCCGCGTGGTGGCGGTAACCAACGAAGTTACTCGGCGTCCGGTGGTTACTTCGGAAATGGTTCTCACGGAGTTTCTTGATGGATGCGCGCCGCGTGGTGAGTTTGCCCGGCGGGTGGCCGTCGGCTTTGTTCGCGGACTACTAATGCTGAATACCGTTCAGGTCATACCAAATAGTCCGACACTGTTCGGAGATGCGCTGACATTGTATGAGAGCCGAATCGACAAGGATTGGAGCCTGACCGACTGCGCGTCGATGCTTGTCTGCAATCAGCTCGGTATTATTGACGTTCTGACGCATGACTATCATTTTGTCCAGGCAGGCTTGCGGGCACTTCTGCGGGAATCTTCAGCCACGTGATGACCGCGAAGCAAGAGGCAAATCACAATCGAGGGCCGATCAGATACTCGATGTGGCGACGTGCTCACCACCATGTCCACCGTCAACGAGTGCTCGCGCGTCCTGCGCAATGGCGGCGCGAAGCGGGTGGCCGTGCTGGCGCCGGCTCGCGGATTGCAGCTTGCCCTCCGCGTCGATCGGGCTTGACGCTATGGAGTTTATTTTGAAGCCAAGCGATCGGTGCAGCACGAAAGGCAGCGCGCCGGCAGTACCATTAGACGGCCTCCCCTTGCGTAGGGTGAATCGCTGGAGAAGTCGACTTTGAATTGCCTATCCCAGACTCGAGTGCCAGTTCGATAGCCCGCTCCAGCGTCATCGCACGGCCCTACTGCCAGGCGGTATCGAAGGGGCCGGGATCGGCATCCCCGGCTCCTCCTTCAGCCCAAACACCGTGGCGACTGCCTGCGGCGACAGAGCAGGATCGGCAAGCGAAGCCAACTCCACCAGCCACGCTCCATCGGCGAAACGTTTCAGCGCCTCCTCCGCCGCCTGCAGCGCGAGCCGTGTCTTGCCGCATCCTCCGCTGCCCGTGAGCGTCACGAGTCGAGCCTTCGACAGCAAAGATTTCGATCTCCGCGATCTCCTTCTCCCGCCCGATGAACGAGCTCATCTGTTGCGGCAGATTGTTGCGTGTGAGATCGGAATCATGCGGCCGGGCGGGAATAGCGGAGGCCGCCGAGTGCAGAGCGGCCTGCAGGGCCTCGCGAACCGCCGATCCGCTGGGGTAGCGCGCCCCGGCGTCTTTAGCAAGCAGTCGCGCGACAATGTGCCGAAGGCGTTCTGGGATCGTCTCCGGAAGCGGGGCAGGCTCCTGGCTCTGGATTGCAAGGATCAGCGCCATCAGATCGCCGGTCGGGACGGGATGACCCAGAGGGTACCCCCCCCGAGAGCAGTTCGTACAGCAATACGCCGACTGCCCATAAGTCAGACGCGATCGAGTACGAGCCGGAGAAGGTCTCAGGCGCCATGTATCGGGGCGTGCCGGAGATGTTCGCCGTTCGCACACCAGACTTCAAGACCCGTGCCAGTCCGAAATCGGTCAGGCGAGGAATGCCATCCTGCAGCAGGACGTTCTCGGGCTTCAGGTCGCGGTGCGTGAGGCCGACGCGGTGCAGGTAGTCCAGACCGGAAAGAATGCCGTTCGTCAGTGTAACGATCTCTTCTAAAGACGGCGCTTTCCCGCCCTGCGCCTGCATCCACTCGTGCAGACTTCCTCCTGCAACATATTCGCTAGCAATAACGACCTGCCCGTCATAAACCTCTGCCTCCAGCACCGGCACGACGTTCGGGTGTCCGCTCGCCTAGAGCCAGACCTGGGCTTCCTGGCGGATTACATCGAGATCGGCGCAGGCATCCAGCGGCAGTTTGAGCGCTGCGTGCGTGGTGAGCAGGGAGGAGGAGCGATCCGCCAGCCAGACCTCACCGAAGGCTCCACACCCCAGCGCGCGGATGAGGCTATAGGGGCCAATGGTATCGCCTGCTTGAATCACAGCGCGACCTCCGGAGCCGACGTCTAGAACATTGGCCATTTTTCAACGAGGCACGAGGCGAGTCCTTGTCGCTGTCACCAGTCAAGCAAATGGTCTCTTCCTTCCTTCCTTCCTTCCCACCGTCAGTGCTCCATCATCAGCCCGCAACTAAACTACGACGTTCACATTCATCGAGGTGTCTTAATAATAGTTGAACAATTGCCTGCCGACAGCAGTCCGCTCTGTGGAAATAGGAGGTGAGGACACATGCAGACCATTCTTATCATAGTCATTGTGGTGCTATTGCTCGGCGGGGGCGGCTTTTATTGGAGAGGACGGCGAGCGTAGTAAGGGCGCTGATGACAGACATGACCTAGGCGAGATCGAGGATCCGTTTGAGCGCGCCTGATACCGCGGCAAACTGCTCCACCGTGATCTTGCCTACCCTCCTTTGGAGCCGTGCCCTTTCCACCGTCACGATTTGGTCGCACCTGGCGAAGGAAAGCGACTCCTGGAGGCCATTTATATGTTGTGCTAGACCAAATCCATGTGACTGCGGATGACATGCCCCTCGGCGCGGACATCTACCTCTCCGTGAGCAGATATCGGTTCGATCCCTACTCAGTGCTCGGCATCAATCAAGGGTTTCGGTTCAAGCTGTGATGTTACGTCGTTTCTCTTGTTGATGAGCAGGGCCGAATCGTCGACACTCTGCGATTCAACTGGTTCGGAGTTCCCGTCGCGACCATGCGGGTCGGGCAGATTGACCGCACGCTTGATGAAACAGCGTGAGGCCTGGTAGCACAGGTCAACGAAAATTCACAGAACTTTCTTAGGTGTAGTCGCACTGATTTGCGGTATTCTGACTGACGAAGTGGATGACACGACTCCCGTGGAACTCCTCCTCACCCCCTCCACGGCCATACTTTCCGGAAACTTGAAGTGCTGCCTGACGGCATAGAGCCGCGCCCGCTTCGCCTGGAAGCGAGCGCCTTTCCGGTTTGTTTCGCGTTTCAAGACGATCGTCCGCACTCAGGGATTGTTGTCCCGGCCGGAGCTTGCGGTCGCCCAATGTTTGAGGATTGCCCGTGGCCAATCCGGGCTGGCGCCTGCGTTGAGACGTCGCCGTAGACGGCCGACCTTTGGGTGGTACACCGGGTCGGATACACAACATCATGCTCAAGGATGGCATCGAGTTACAAAGGATGGTATTCAACGTGGAAGCAAACCAGAAGCGGCGAAAGTACGTCGGTATCGGGCGCGACGAGGCGCTTACGCTGGGGGTGCTCGAAGGCGATATCCTGAGGCTGCTCTGGGACGCCGGCGAGCCGCAGTCCACCGTCGATGTCTATGAGGCGATGCACTTTTCGCGTAGAGCAGAGAAGCGCGAGATGCAGTCCCCTTCTACCATCGCGGTCACGTTGAGCCGAATGGTCGAAAAGGGCATCCTGACGGTCAAGCGGCTGCCGCGGGGCGGTAAGGGTTTCTACGGTCCTACCATATCGCGCGCCGAAGTCGTTGCACGGGTGATCGACGATGTGAGCCAGCGGCTCAACGGCGTATCCCTTGGCTATCTGCTTTCGCTGCTGATCGCCGAAGATCCCGCGGGCGCCGGCGAGCGGGACGGCGTGTCGGCCAGTTTACGGGAGCTGGTCGTCGAGCTCCGCCGCCGACAACTCGAGGATAAGCCGCCTCGGCATGAGGAGTCGTGAGGCTTCGTGGCCTGGCCGGGGAAACTCCGATCTCCCAAATCGTTCCGGCCCAGCGGCCCAGTAGGGGTCCGTAGGGATTATAACCGCGCCCCATACCCATACGGGCAGGCAGGGCAGGCTTGACAGAACCCGATGTCCGAACGGACAGAATACATGAGTCCGCGCAGATGGGCTTTGGGTTATGTTAGCCGCGGCTTCAGGCGCCGGGCGCCGGCATCCGGAACTGAGTGACGACGGAAGGAAGGCGCTTCCAGCAGCCCGAATAGTCCGCGTAATCAATTGCACGGAGATTCGGAATGTTGAACAGGAATCGGATCGTCATGGTGGGCATTGGAGCGGTCCTGTTTGCGGCCGGCTATGCCGCCGCGCAGGAGCCGCTTGCGAATGCGGACTTGGAGGCAGCCGCGACCTGGGGCGGCGCCGCCAGGGCGGAGGCACAGGTCGTTTTCGATTCGGTCGATGTTAACGGGAGGGCAATCAAGCCCGCGGCGGAAGTCAAGGCGGCACGGATTGCCGCTCGGCAGAAGTCCCTGCCGGCTTACAGCCAGGCCGTCGCGAGTCCTGAAGTTGCAGCGCATATCGCCATCGACGCGGTGACCCATTACTACGAGCACACGCGATATGCAAAGGCGGCCGTACAGGTCACGCAGAACAGCGGGGAGGAGTCCCTCAAGCTCCAGTCGCTGCAGGTCGTCCAGAACGCGCGGATCATCGAGCTTCTTCAGAAGATCGCCGACCGGCAGAAGCCGTAGCGGTCGTCCCATCCATACCCGTACGGGTATTGGCAGGCAGGACATTCAGACTTCCCGAGCCGAAGACTTATGAACTTTGCAAATTAGGTACCGGTTGAGCAGTCAGGGCGCCCGACGCCCTGAAAGGGTTCGCTCGGGGGCCTGCGGCCAAGTGCCGTACCGGGCACGATGAATCTACAGCACGGCCGGTAGTATTAATGCAAAAATCATTAGTCCCACAGTGTGGGTGAGGGACCTCCCGCTACGATGGCGTGGCTCCCACGGCCAGGTCGGACCCGGTAGCCATCAGCTTCCGCACACATAGGATCCCCACTGCGAGGAGGACCACGTTCATAACGAACGGGTTCATCGGATTCCTCTCCGACAGAACACCGGCGATCCAGCCGAACGGAGTCGTGCAGGCGATGACGACGGCGTGGGCGATCGAGACGATTCGCGCCCGCTCCCGCGCGTCCACGTTGATCACGGAGAGCCGGTCGATCTGGGTGCCAAGCACCGCGTAACTGCAGCTCTCCAGCAGCGTGCTGAGCAGCAGCAGGCCGTATCCCTTCGGCGGTATGCTGACCAGGAGCAGCTGGCTCAGTAAGAAGCCAACAAAGGCGATCGTCAGCGGCCGGCCGAAGTGCACACCCCTCAGCCGCGGCACCACGAAGAACAGAACGAATAGCATGATGAGTGAGCGGGCAAACGGGTAGATCGCGATCTGCGCGGGTGGGATGTGGATTCTCTCCGTCACGATTATTGCCCAGAACGTCCCCTGGACCATGGTGACGATACTGACGATCGCCATCAGTCCGATGGTGTAGAGGGTGTGCGGCGTGGAAAAGACGTGACTTGCGACGTCGCGATACTCCGCGAGTAGCGCCATCGCCGAGCGGCCGCGTGTCTGCTCCATGCGGACACGCCCCTGTCGGGTCTCCGTCACCATGGCGTTGAGAATGAGAAACTTCGTGGTCATCATTACGCACGCCAGCAGATAGAGTCCGCGGACGGTCGGCGCCAGCGAGTAGTGAGCGATCAGGACTCCCGCCAGAGGCACGAAGAAGACGCCGATCTGGCCCGCGAGATAGACCCAGGCGTAGATATGGACCAGGTCTTCGGAGTCTGCGTCCTCGACAAGGATGCAGGTCCAGGAGTTATCCGGGACCCGCCGCAGGCTGTTGATCAGCCCGGCCACCAGAAACCATACAAGGCTCCTGGCAGACGCCCAGAGGAGGCACGGAATCGTCCAGGCCAGGATATCGAACACGAGCGTGGCTCGCTTGCGGCCGAGCTTGTCCGTAATGATCCCACTCAACAGCGCGAAAACGATCTGTCCGCCCAGCGTCACGCTGACGACGAGTCCGACCTGGCTCTGCGTAAGTCCCTGGGACAGCATATAGAGCGAGATGTAGGGAGCGAATAGGTTGTACGGGATGCCCCAGAGCGGCTCGGTGAGCACGGCGCCGCGCGCATTGCCGCGTAGGTTCCGCAGGGTATCGAGAAGCGAATGCGACATCCGGGAGGTATCCTTCGCGCGGCCTTGACAGTAGTGGATTTTGATGGCTTTCCGCGGAAATGAGAACAAGGCAGAAAGAGTATACAACAACGGCCTGGGTGACGGTCAAAGAGAGGAGCGGGCCGCTGGCCCGCTCCTCTCAAATTAACAGTTTTCCGCGATGACCCTCCCATACGGGCCGTACGGCACCCTACCCCCATACCCATACGGGCAGGCAGGGTTCAAGCCCTCTCCCTCCACGCTCGTTCCTCGCAGGGAGAGGGCTACACATGTGTGGCCAGTGCACAGGCAGTCATGTGCAGTTGCACTACCGCTTTGCGTAGCTCATGTTGTTCGCGGTGCCGGGGAACCAGTAGGTGACCTCGGGCGTGCCGTTGACGAGGTGATCGAC
>JBBQVV010000330.1:0-8249 GCA_038211235.1 Chthonomonadales bacterium
TCCGGTGCGTCGTACCCGGTGGTATGCGCCATCGCGGAAGTCCTCGAGCGGCACCTCGGCAAGCGCATTGATCCCAGAGAAATCGTGAGCTTTAACGGCACCTATCCGACCGAATCGGTCTGCGATCTGTGTAGCTGCAATGGATGTACCCCACATCAGTTCTGGGACGAGAAGATTAACGAAATCAAGCCGCAGTACAAAGATGTCGATACCCATGCCTGGTCGCTCTCCGTTGGCCCCGGCGCAGCGGAGGAAATGCGAAAGGAGGCTGCATGAGTGTGCTAGCTCCTGCTCTACTTGACCTCCTTGTACATTCCGACCCCACAGCTGCCCATGAACGGCAGGTGCGCGGCGCCCTGAAGGAGCAGCTACTCGTGCTCAGCTTCCACGCGTTCGAGGAGACGGTCAAAGAACTGCTCACGCGCCTCGGTTACGCCGATGCCCGGTTACTCGGCCGGACGCAGTGGCGACAGTTCACTCGGCATGGTGGCACCGACATGGAAGCGTTCGTTAAGGTCGGCGTCTCCGAAGGACAGGTGGTCCTCCAGGTAAAGCAGTACCAGAGACCGGTCAGCAGACGCTTCATTGATGAACTCGGTGGCGTCATCCTGCGCTCCGGCGCTCGAGAAGGGATTGTCATTACAACGTCGGACTTCTCCAAGGTCGCGCGCACGTCGGCGCAGATGCAGCCAATCGCGCCGATCCGCCTCATCAATGGGGAGGAGCTGGTAGACCTGCTCATCAAGTACCGCTTAGGAGTAGTGATCGAGGAATACGACGGCGACGAATGGATCGACGTCGATACGTCATATTTCCAAGCACTGAATGATTTTTTTCCAAATCTGCGGAGGAGCTGCGGAGCAAATGCCAAACCTGGAATTCCGCTCTTGACTCTTACAACGACTCCTTCTAGACTCGACTCCTTTAATCCACAACCTATGCTTTGGAGAACTCACGCGCTTGCCGGCATCAATAGTCTCTGGTTGCTCTATCCACTACCTGGCGTCCTCACATCTCAATCCTTGCCGCTCGCGATCGGTATGGCAGCACTCGGATCGCTCTTGCCAGACATCGATGCAGTGGAGAGTAAAATCAAGAACCTAGGCGCCTTCGGTATTACACCGTTTGCACCGATTGCAAAATTCGTCAACCGGTCATTCGGTCACCGAGGAATCATGCATTCGCCGGTGACATTGGTGCCTGTCGCCATTCTCTCAGCGGTACTCAGCTTCTGGGTCGGAGTTGTGCCGGGAATCTCGCTGCTCCTTGGATACGGCAGTCATCTCGCGATGGACGCGATGACCAGAAGCGGTATTCCGCTTGTGCCGTTCAGCCAGAAGCGCTTACACCTTTTGCCACTACGATTGCGCATCGTTACCGGGAGCCTCCAAGAGGACATTCTGATGCTCTGCCTGGCGCTTATGGTTTTGCCGCTCCTCCTGCGTTTTCTCCCATTCACGTAGCCTATCATCCGTAACCAAATATTTTATGAAGTCGATTCTGTTACATCGCACCACGCGGCCGAGGCGCGAAATGCTCTGCAACGTCAGACGCAGGTCTTCCCACCTGCAAGCGGTCCGGGCCTGCCACCTCGGGCGCGAATTTGCTAGCGTCGTCCGCCAACTTGGCAACTCCGAGCTGAATCCCACCGACCGGCATCGGCTCCGGCAAGTACTTGGCCGAATTGACGGACTGATCAACACGAGTGACGGGACACGACGGTTCTGTTCGGCGATGGATGATGACGCGATATTTTACCAACCAAAACTGCCCTCCTGAAAGTAGGGAGGAGCCGGAGGCGCTGCCGATTGTGGTCATACGCGCGCGGCCCGTCCATTCGCTTTCGGGAAGGCATACCAAAACACTATTCATTAGAGCGATGGCCTGCAACGCGCGGTGCCGGAGCGCGGATAACAAAGGAGGAATTATGAACGAACAGGATTTGGTTGTGCCGGACACTTCCAACGACAATGTGGAGACCGGTGCTGCCGACGTGCAGCAAGAAGAGAGCACTCAGACCGATCAGATTGAAGGCGAACTCGAAATTCCGCTTGTACCGACCGAGGAAATGGTTCCAGTTATCGAAGACCGTGATCCGTTGATTCCAGAATCTGAACCGCCGCCGAGTGTTCAGGAGACAGCGCGGCAGGTGTTTAGCGAGAATTCGCCGAGGCCACTCGCAATAAACTTGTATCTGATCCCGACTGCGAAGCAAGGAAGCCTACAACCCAAAGCGACTGTGGAAATTGATCCGAGCCTGCGCACCTCCGGATTGCTAGCAGCCTTGCCGGCGGAAGAGGCAAAGACACTGCTCGCTCTACTCACGTTCCTGACACCAAACGGCGACATAAAGCCGACAGTCTTTGAAGTAGCTCAGGGCCTACATATCTCCGAGGCGAAGGCGAAAGAGCGGCTATCCTGCTTACACCGCTTCCGGTGGCAAGCGAGACCGCTGGTTTCAACGCTCCACCGTGAAACAGGCATGGACGGCTATACCCTAACCCGAGAAGTTGTCTCCTATCGGGAAGGCACTCCGACGCCTCGAAATTCGAAATCTGAGCCTGCGTACCGGGCCGCTGGTAGAGACGCCATTATCGCCCATAGTCGCGCCAATTACGCCCGGCCCAGGGCCGAAGTTGAACGACAGATCGCTATGATGCAAGGCTGGCCGCTTCCCGAAGAGGTAGGAACCACAGGATCAGTATCAGCCCCACAGGATCTTGCAACATCTCCGGTCGAATACCTTCGTCAGCGCCTCTTTCGAATGGGAGTAACGGCCGAACAGGTGCAGATCCTTCTCGAGACGTTTCCAATCGAAGAGATTGAGCAACAAATCGCCTGGTTGCCGTATCGAGGAGCCAAGAACCCGGCTTCGTACCTAGTCGCCGCAATCACGGGCCGCTACGCTGAACCCGGCCTCCTTCAGATGCGCCGAGAGCAACAGGAGTCTGCACCTCCGGCGAGACCAGATGATCCTCCCTGGTTAGCGAACACTCCGTAGGTGCTCGCCATGCGGAAATACCATTCAACTCAATTTCCCAGTCACCTCATTGACGAGATCATGCCGCAACTGAAAGACACTGAGTGGCGACTGCTCTGTATTTTGGTGCGTCAAACCTTTGGTTGGAAAAAGGAATGGGATTGGCTTTCAACAAGCCAATTGAAGGCGCGGACTGGTCGCGCAACAGCGGCGGTCTCGCACGCAATCGAGACGCTTGTGCGCCTCCAGCTGATTGAGGTGCGGACTATGAGTGGCCACTGCGCCAACTCGCCGATGGATCGACGAAAGGCGAGAGAGGGCTTACTATTCCGACTGCAGGTACCGGTGTCGGCCGATACGACGATTTCGAAAAGCGAAAACCACAAAGCGAATACAACAATAGACGAACATACAAAGATCGAATCGAACGTTGTTGTTTTCGAAAAGCGAAATGGAAGAATCGTACATTGACAACCTGCACGATTACCGAAGACATTGTTTCTCAAGTCGTGCTTTCGCGGACACGAATAAACTTGCGGTTGATCACCAATTGATCGACAGGGTAGCAGAGAAGCCCCCACCTTCGCCGTAAGCAAGGTTGCATCGTCACACACCATGTCAATTAGGTTGTCTGATATTACTGCCTTCCGCCACTCCGAACTGCTCATCATGGCGTAATCGTAGCTAAATGCTGTCCAGCGTGCTGTAAATCATGGTTAATCTTGGGGCCTTCTGGCCCGCCACGGCCTGAACATGCAGGAGTCCTACGTTTTCATCGTCTCCGTTGACTATGAGGCTGAAGCGGCGTTGTGAGCAGTAATTTATACCCTCGTTTCCCCGAGAATTGATCTCGTTGTTCGCAATGCACACTAACACGGCTACGCCGAACACTACGTACGCCGCTTCCTTCTAACTGCCCCTTTGCTCTGGATGATGCCCCAACCGACTGCCGTTTCTGATGTTCAGCACGATTCCCACCGCCGAGAACGGGTACATATCCGGCATAGGGAAAACCGCCTGGATTGGTCCTGGCGGTTCGAGGTACGCGTGCTTTTTCCTGCTTGCTACACCAAACGCTTCTTTTTGACGGCTCTCTTATTGTTTAGAATGCCTCTGACAACGCCGACCTGCTCATGTATATCGCGCACGAAATCGGGGTCGATCTTGGTATAGATGAGCGTCGTCTTAGTGTCCTTATGCCCGGCGATGGCCTGGGCAGCAAGCAGGTTATACTTGGCCAGACGGTTCAGGCTATAGCGGCGCAAGGAATGCAGCGAAATCTTATCGGAGACACCGGCGAAGGCCGTGTACCCCTTCAATCGCTTCAGAAAGCGCCCTTCGTCCAGCCGTCCGCCGGTCTCGGAGATGAAGAGCCACCCCTCATCTTCACCTTTTGGTACCTGGGCCATAACGCGGGCACGGATCTTGAGCCAGCCACAGAGTGCCTCTGCCCAATCGGCGGAGACCGGGATGGCGCGGGGTTCGCGTCCCTTGCTTTCCCGGATTGTGATCTTACGCTCACTGGCCTGGTAGTCGTCCCTCGTCAGGGAGATGAGCTCCCCGATACGGCAGGCACTGTCCAGCAGCCCGAGAATCATTGCAGAATTGCGGTCGCGGTGGAAACTTCTCTTAGTGGCAGGGCTATAGCGAACATCCGGGTTCTTGCCCACGTCCCAGTAGTCAGACATTGCTTCCAGGAGCTTGTGCATATCCTCATCTGTCGGCATGTACTTAGGTGGATGAGGTGCGTTGCGGACTCGGTACTCGGACAGGAGGTTGCGATCTACAAAGTCATTTCGTTGGCACCAGGCGAGGAACGCCTTGGTACAGACCGCGTCATGGTGCAGTGTGAGTTGGGCCTTGCCGGAGTCGGCACGCGAAACGAGATACTCGTCCATGTGCCGCTTGCCGAACGTCTGGATTGGGATTCTGCCGTTCTCAGCCCATGCGGCGACCTGTTTCAATTGGACTCCGTAGTAGCGAACGGTTTTGGGAGCGCGAGTGGCCCGAACGTGGAGCAGGAAGCTTCGGAGGGCCTCTGCCCAGGTGGTGGAGGTGAAATCAGTGACCATCTGTGTGACTTTTACTTTCTAGTTACTTTCAGATTTACAGTAACTTGCAGTAATTGTCAATACACAATGATGTTTATCTGTAAGCCGACGATCGGATTCGAACCGATGACCTGCTGTTTACGAAACAGCTGCTCTGCCACTGAGCCACGTCGGCAAAACGCTCAGTAGTATGGCAAATTCGGCGCCGGAATGTCAAGGTCAATATGAGCGATCGTCTACCTTAGACCTTGAAGCGCACGTGAAGAATGTCGCCGTCCTTGACGGTGTAATCCTTGCCTTCCAACCGCATCTTTCCGGACGCCTTCGCTTCATCCCAGCATCCGCCGGCCTCGCGGAAGTCATCGAAGGACATCAACTCGGCGCGGATAAATCCTCGCGCAAGATCGCTGTGGATGGCACCGGCGGCGCCAACCGCGGTTGTCCCCTCCCTAATCGTCCATGCGCGCACTTCATCATCGCCAACCGTGAAGAAGCAGATGAGACCGAGCGCCGCGTAGGCTGCGCGGATCAATCGATCACGGGCCGCTTCGGCGATTCCCATCGCCTCCAGAAACTCTCGTTCCTCGTCGCCACCCATCTGGGCGACCTCCATTTCGAGCTTGGCGCACAGGGTCACTATCGGAGTGCGCTGCGAGTCCGCGTGTTGGACCAGGGGACCCGCGCAAGCGGGCATATCGCCTATATCGTCTTCGCCAACATTGGCGACGAGGATGAGCGGCTTCTGCGATACGAACGCGTAGCTCTTGATGGACCTCGCCTCGTCGTCCGACAGCTTAAGCGACCGTACTGGCTGAAAACTGTCCAGGTGTTCCTTGACCCTCTCGAGGACCTGCTGTTCCGCCGCTTCGGCGTTCGTCTGGCGCTTCTGCAGTCGCGCTTTTTCGAGCTTCTCGAGCCGCACCTCGATAACGGTCAGGTCCGCGAGCAGCAGCTCTTCCAGGATCTTCTCCGCCTCGCGCAAAGGGTTAATGCCCGATTCGGGGACCGCAACCCCGGGATCCTCGAACGCTCGCACGACAAGGATCAGCGCGTCCATATTGCGGACAGCTGCGAAGAAATCCGTGCCGAACTTATCGCCTCGGCCGTGACCCTCGCTGCGCTCAATCCTTGCCCCCCCTTCCGTGAATTCGATGGATGCCGGCGTCTCCTTCTTGGGTGAGCACATCTCTACGGCATAGGCAAATCGGCTGTCCGGCACGGGAATGACGCCGACCGATACGTCGCCGCCAGAGAACTTGCTCAGCTCAATCCGCGAGCGTGTAAGTGCGTTGTAAAGACTCGTCTTGCCAGTTTGTGGGAGACCGATGATACCGACCTTCATTTAGTTTGACTGTTCCTTCGAGAACAAATGGCCGACGAGCCGCTAACGTCGCCCTGCGGGCCGCAACGATCCACTCGTGCCGCGGCGGTTACCGAGACCGGGCCTATTTGCGCACGAGCCCAAGGTTAGAGATCGTGGTGCAGAAGTTTCAGAAAGGTCTGGAGACCCATCTTGTGCCAGAATGCTTGGGCTGCCGGATTGGATTCGGCTATGTATAGCTCGACCGCGATGGCCTTCCGAGTGACGAACCACCGCCTGACGTCCTGGTAGAGAGCGCTCCCTACTCCACGCTGTCGCCAGCTCTCTTCGACGCAGATATCGGAAATGAACCCGTATAGCCCTGGAAGTGCGATCGCGGGACGTGACTGGAGCTCTCCGACGATATAACCGACGACATTTCCAGTTTCTATGCTGTCGGCAACGAGAACTCGCGCATTGGTCGAGCGCAGCATCTCGAGGATATGCCGCGCGTACTTCTTGTCTCCATCCGGCGCAATGGTGAAGCGCGAATCGAGGGAGCGGTGATGCTCCATCAATTCGCGCCATAGCTGCCCGATCGCCTCGCGATCCCCTCCCCGCGCGTCTCGTACACGGAACTCGATCATTTTCGCATGGACAATGCCAGGACTGCAGTCGTCTCCCGAGCCGCCGGTTCAGAAGAAGAGTGCGAGACCAGGTATCAGTACCGGTCGTGGCGTAGGCCGGGAGTAGTAAAACCGGCACCGCTCCGCCATCCGCCGCTCGGAACCGGAGGGCTCTGGCTCCCGGTTGCATCCTCCAGGTCAGCGATAATCGCTCCCGGCGATCCAGGCTCCGGTATTCGGTCCGTGCGAGCGATGGCACGTTCAAGATCGCGCAGGTCGAAGTAGTTGCGACCGGCAACATTGCGAAGCTCGCGCGCGGTCATCTCCGGATGCGCGACAACCGCTATGCGCTTGCCTTTAGTCCGCACCAACTCAAGAGCGCGCTCAAAATCGCTGTCGCCGCTCATCAGAATGCAAGTCTCGTAGAGGGTCACGGTATTGAACATATCGATAACTAGCTCGATGTCCAGATTTGCCTTTTCCACGATCTCGCCGGTCGTATCGTCGACCATCTGTTTGATTGCTTTTGTGCGTACGGTGTACCCTGAGTACATCAAGTACTCGTGGAACGCGCTATCGCGATTCTTTGCCTGCGAGTCCGCTCCCGTATAGTAGTAAGCTTCGCTAATGACGTTGCCGGCATCACGTCCGAAGAAGGAAAGAACCTTACGAAAGTCGATATACCATCCTAGTTTCTTCTGGGCGTAGTACATGTTGGCGCCATCTACGAAGATCGAAACGCGTTGCATCGTTTCTCCTCTCATTACGATAACGGATATAGCAGGTCGGACTCAACCTCACGTGGGATCGTCTGGACAATAGGACGAATGTGAATGCGCACCGCCACGGCAGGCCATGACGGTGCGAGTAAGGGCTGGACATTCGAGGAGCAATGTTCGATGGATAACGCGCAGAATCCTTCCGCGGATTACAAATCTTGACTATGCTGGCGGACAGTCAACTGGAACTCGTTGGTTGGACGGTTCAGGCAATGCCTTTCCACGCGACTCACGGCGACTTTACCTGCGCCTGAGACTATCTCCTGCTGCACCGCTCGGCTGCAAGCCTGGACCTTCCAGCCTCACCCGGCATCGCGTGCGAGCCTTAGTAGGTCCTCGCACGCCTTCACCTGCACGATCACGTCCTGCTTAACGACCTCCATCGTCTCAGCGTCGAACGACAGCCACTCTTCTACCGATGGATCCAGAGGGTTTTGAGCCGTATGTTCGGACGCCGCGTAACCACATTCCCATGCGAGCCAGTTCCCGATATGGACAAGAGCGGTCAAATCG
>JBBQVV010000331.1:0-8239 GCA_038211235.1 Chthonomonadales bacterium
TGAGCGCGACCTATCGCCAGTCGTCTCGAGTTACGCCCGATCTGGCCGCGCGAGATCCCGAGAACGTCCTGCTTGCCCGAGGTCCGAAGCTGCGGATGGAGGCGGAGATGATCCGAGATTCCGCTCTGTCGGCCAGCGGTCTGTTATCCGCAAAGATCGGCGGACCGAGCGTGTTCCCACCACAGCCGGCAGGAGTATCCTCGGAGGGTGCATACGGCGCGCTCGCATGGAACGTCAGCCAGGGCGAAGACCGTTACCGGCGGGGCATGTATACCTTCAGCAAGCGCACAGCGCCCTATGCAATGTTTACTACATTCGATGCGCCGACGGGCGAAGTCTGCGTGGCCAGACGGGATGTCTCGAATACGCCTCTGCAGGCACTGACGCTGCTCAACGACCAGGTGTTCATGGAGGCTGCCCAGGCGCTTGGAACCACGATCGCAACACTCCCAGGAACCGATATCGAGCGTATGATTAGTCTCTTCCGCAGGTGCCTTACACGCAAGCCTTCCGCGCGGGAAATGGATCTGCTGCTGGCGTTCCGCGAGCGACAAAAGGCTCGCTTTGACCGCAAGGAGCTCGACGCACTCCAGGTTGCCGGCACGCCCGGTGGCGATGCCATTGCTCGTGCCGTATGGACCGCGGTAGCCCGCTCGCTGTTAAATCTCGACGAAGCGGTAACGAAGCGGTGAGCGCGCCGCGCCGCGAAAGACTCCTTCCGCGAAGCTGGACAATCGGGTTTCCAGGGCGGAGAAAATGCATTCCCTCGGTCCGTACCGGTTCCGTGGGACCCACACCCGTACGGGCAGGCAGGGCAGGCTTAAAGTCCTCGACTGGTGATGACGGACTTGAGCGATAACAGGGTAAAAGCAATGAGTGAGACGCAGGAGTTGAGACTTCGGGTGGCGCGCCGCCATTTTTTTCGTGAATGCGGCGTTGGGATAGGCAAGATTGCGCTCGCTGCGCTGCTCACAGACGCATTTGCTTCCCCTTCGGCGCGCGCTCAGACAGGCCCGCGCGGCGCCGACGCCAGGAGAGCGCTCCTGCCAAGAAAGCCACAGTTCCCCGCGCGAGCGAAGGGCGTAATCCACCTTTTCATGGCTGGTGCGCCCAGTCAGCTTGACCTGTTCGACTATAAGCCTGAGCTTGCGCGGCTTGCCGGCAAACCTATCCCTCCTTCGGTCATCAATGGACAGCGTTATGCGTTCATTCGCCCGGACGCTGCCGTCCTCGGGCCGCAGTTTAAGTTCGCGAGGCACGGAAAGTCCGGCGCCGAACTGTCCGAGATGCTACCGTTCCTCGCGGAGGTGGCGGACGAGATCTGTATCGTCAAGTCGATGCACACGGATCAGTTCAACCACGCGCCCGCGCAGATCCTTTTCAATACGGGATTCTCGCAGCCAGGTCGGCCGAGCATGGGTTCCTGGGTCACCTACGGGCTCGGCTCCGAGGCACACGACCTGCCCGCGTTCGTCGTAATGTCAACAGGCGCCGGCATCAGCGGCGGCGCGGCAAACTGGTCGTCCGGTTTCCTGCCGACCGTCTACGCCGGGGTGCGGTTGCGTAATCAGGGAGATCCCATTCTGGACGTTTCGCGGCCGGCAGGATTCGATTCGGGGCTCCAGCGAGACACGATCGATCTGATCGGCGAAATGAACCGGCAGCAGCTGGCGGACACCGGTGATCCCGAGATTGCCGCACGGATCGCGGCTTATGAGATGTCCTACCGCCTGCAGACATCGGCGCCGGAACTGATGAACCTGCGATCTGAATCGCGCGCGACGCTGGATATGTATGGCGCCGATCCCGACAAGCCGTCGTTTGCGCGCGCCTGCCTGCTTGCTCGACGCATGATCGAGCGCGGGGTACGGTTCATAAACATCTATAACGAGGGCTGGGACGCCCACTCGGACGTAGTCGGCAATCTGCGAACCAACTGCGGCGCTACCGATCGAGCGTCCGCCGCGCTGGTCAAAGACCTGAAACAACGCGGCCTTCTTGAAGAGACACTAGTGGTATGGGGCGGAGAGTTCGGCCGTACCCCAATGGTGCAGACAAACCCATCGATGGACACACGCCTCGGACGCGACCACCATCCGTCCGCATACACGATGTGGCTTGCGGGCGGCGGCATTAAGCCAGGCCTCAGTTACGGCAAGACGGACGACCTCGGCTTCCACGTTGCGGAGAATCCCGTCCACGTCTACGATATGCAGGCTACCATACTCCACCTTCTCGGCCTCGACCACACTCGCCTAACCTTTCGCTACGCCGGCCGCGACTTCCGCCTGACGGACGTACACGGAGCCGTGGTGAATGACCTCCTGGACTGATCGGCACGGATAGTTGGCGAGCCAACATGAACTGATCCCCTGAAGCGTGGTACAATGCAGAATATGCGCCATCATGGTGCATATTCTGATTCAGTGGGAGCTGTTACCTTGAAAACGATCACTCTGAGGGATATCCCCAAGCCCATCGCAGACATCATCCAAGAGAGAGCAGCGCGATATGGCGCCAGCCTGAACAAGACGGTAATCGATCTGCTGTCACAGGCAATTGAAGCGGGCCAGACCAAGCGCCGTCGCTATCACGACCTGGATCACCTCGTCGGAACATGGTCAGATGAAGAGGCCGATGCATTTAATGAGGTACTACGAGAGCAGCGTACTATCGATCAGAAGCTATGGCGGTGAAGCGTCTTTTGATCGACACGTGTGCCTATTCCGAATTCAAACGCGGACACCACGGCATCACCGAAGAGATAGCATCGAGCCCCAACCTGATATTGAATCCGATAGTTCTTGGGGAGTTGCGGGCTGGTTTTGCCGCAGGCGTAAGGCGCGCCAACAATGAGGCTGAACTGCAGTATTTTGTAGACTCGCCAAGAGTAGAAGTCCTACCGATCGACGAGGAGACGAGCGTGTTCTACGCTCAGATCCATCTGACTTTACGTAAAGCAGGCAGACCAATACCCACTAATGACCTGTGGATCGCGGCAAGTGCGATGCAGTACGGGTGCGTTCTGCTGACGATGGATCGCCACTTCGAAAAGGTTGCTCAGATCATTGTAAGGCGATATGATCCCCTAGCTACTTAGTCAGCGAACTGTTCCAGCGTTGCCAACCCGGGAGGACTTAGGTGTAATGGGTCCGCGGCGGCAGCGGAACCGTCCGAGGAGAGAAAACGACGTTGATCAGCCTGTGGCTTTCGATGTTAATAGTCGCGACGATCGGAGCGGCGGCGCAAAAGCCGGTTACCCCCGCCGTAGAGTCCCTTCCACCGATCGCGGAGCTTCCCGACCCATTCCTTCGCGATGATGGGACGCGAATCCACTCGCGCGGCGCATGGCGCGCTCAGCGCAAAACCCTGATCGACACGGTAATTCGATACGAATATGGCGCGCTCCCTCCTAACCCGCGCAACGTCATCGGCAAGGAGCTTTCGTCGCGGAAGCTCGACGGTATCGATGCCGACGAGCGCGTCGTTCTCCTCACGATGGGCCCGAAGCGCAGCATCCACACGCACGTCACCCTGACAGTGCCGCGCGTCGCCGGCCCATTTCCGACAATTGTGTGCGGCGACTACATTGCGGGAAGTTCGACCTGGAAGAAGGTCGATCCGGCCGTTGTCGAAGCGATCGTCAAGCGTGGATATGCGCTCGCGGAGTTCGACCGAGTTGAAATTGCTCCGGACAGCGCCGAACGGACTGGTCTCTACGCGGCCTATCCGGCCTACGATGGCGGCCGCATCTCGGCCTGGGCGTGGGGCTACCATCGCGTCATCGACTATTTGATCTCGCTGCCCAACGTCGACTCGAAACGAATCATCGTCTCCGGACACTCGCGCGGCGGTAAAACCGTGCTGCTGGCGGGAGCGATGGACGAGCGAATCGCTCTGACGAACCCCAACGACTCCGGCTGCGGCGGCGCAGGCTGCTTCCGTTACCAGGCGGCGGGCAGCGAAGACATCGTCGCGATTGTCAATAACTTCCCATACTGGTTCCAGCCCGAGTTCGGCAGGTTCATCGGGTATGTCGACCGGCTGCCGATCGATCAGCACACCGTGAAGGCGCTGGTTGCGCCGCGGGCGCTGCTGTCCACGGAGGCGCTCGGCGACCTGTGGGCCAACCCGGAGGGCACGCAGCAGACCTTCGTTGCCGCACGCGAGGTGTTCAATTTCCTGGGAGTTCGCGATCGCATCGGTATCGTCTATCGGCCCGGAGGCCACGAGCACGCGATGACCGACTGGCTGACTCTGGTGGATTTCGCGGATGCCCGGCTCCTCGGAAAGAAGTCGGCGCGCTCTTTCGACGAACTACCCTTCCCGGACGCGCACCGCCCATTCTCGTGGCGCGCGCCGTCCGGCTAAATTGACCGACCGTTGCCGTGCATTGAAACCGACGGCTAGCCCCCGTGGGTTGAAACCAACGGCTAACATCACATCGTCACGACGCGACGGACACGGATTCGTCGCTTGCCCGTGGGTTGAAACCAACGGCTAACAGTCCGTGGGTTGAAACCCACGGCTACCATCATGCCGTCACTGCGCGATGGGATCGGACCCGATGATGAGACTCAGTGGACGACCTTAGCGCGCTGTTGACGGCGGCAGGCCTGAGCGAAGTGGGCGTTCTGGATTCGACCGGCATCAAGTTTCACGTCGAGCGGGTGTGCCGGGGAGATGTGAGCGCGGCGACCGTTGAAGCTTACGCCGATAACCTCCACATCGTGGCGTCGGCGGCCGGATTGGGCGACACTGCCATCCCGATCGACTATTGGGACGTCTGCACAATGGCGATGCAGGCGAGCAGTATCGATGAATACGCGATGCTTCGCAGACTGAGCACACCCGAATTCGGCGCGTACCTGGCGTTGCTCGGCCGGTGCTTCGGGATTCTTTGTGACTTTGAGGCCGCATGCGGAGAGACCGCCGTCACGACGACGCTGGCCATATTGCGCGAGGTTTCCGCGTACGTTGCGGCGGGCCACTGCCTGGAGATGGCGGAGCACTGCCGAGCGACCGCGCCGGACAAGCGCGCGATCTTTCTGTGGCAGCAGGTGGTAACGGGTACAAACCGCGAGGTTCCGTATCTTCACCGTGACGCTTACACACACGGAATCTGGGGACGCTTCAATGTCGTGGAGATGTGGCGTTACCACGTCGGTGCGGAGGTCTCCGTCGATGCGACGTGGGGACTAACCGGATTCGCGGAACGCTTCGTCGGCGATGCGACGAATACGAATCAGATCGAGCATATGACTATCAGCGCGGTGGCCCAGATGGTCCTCGGCGTACCAGTTGTCTTACTAGACCTGCTCGAAGAAGCCGAGTGGATCCTCCGGCGTGGAACGCGTGCCGCCAGCCGCGCCGATATCGCGCTGAATGGCGCGGTAGCAAGGAGTCTGCGCCCATTATTTCGAGTCGACGATCCAGGACCTGCATGTGCGGTTCTGGTGAACGCGCTCGCGGGGTGAACTCAAGATCGGTGGGACAGGCTGATCCGGACTGCACGTCGCGAAGCGACGCCCTGATGATAGCCGTGGGTTTCAACCCACGAAGAAGGATTCTCATATGATCGAGATTGCTGAGATGCTCCGGCCGGAACCGTCCGCAATGTGGACTCTGGCGAAGCAGGCGGGTGTGAACTATGCCGTTTCCGGCCTGTTGCGGGATGACGGAGGCCCGGAGCGACCATGGGAGCTTGGTCCGATGCGGGCGGTGAAGGAGCGGTTCGAGGAGGCGGACATCGAGCTCGCCGTGATGGAGAGCAGCCCGCCAATGCAGAGGATTCGCCTCGGGCTCTCGGGCCGCGACGAGGAGATCGAGTGGTTCTGCACGATGCTTACCAGTATGGGCGATCTCGGTATTCCTGTCATCTGTTACAACTTCATGGCGCACTTCGGATGGTCGCGCACGCACGTCGAAATACCATGGCGCGGCGGCGCACTGGTAACGGGATATGACCATCGCGCATGGCAGGACCTGCCGCATACGGAGTACGGCGAAGTGACAGAGGAGCGGCTGTGGGAGAACTACGCCTACTTCCTCCAGCGCGTCCTTCCCGTCGCGGAAAAAGCGCGGGTCAAGCTGTCGCTCCATCCCGACGATCCGCCGCTCTCGCCGATTCGCGGTATCGGCCGGATCATGCGCAGCGTGGAGAACTACCAGCGGGCGATGGATCTGGCGGAGAGCGAGTACCACGGCATCACCATGTGCCAGGGTAACTTCACCCTGATGACGGACGATCTCCCGAAGGTCATTCGTGACTTCGGGAAGCAGGGCAGGATCCACTTCGTACACTTCCGAGACGTCCGCGGCACGCCCGACAACTTCGTCGAGACATTCCACGAAGAGGGTAAGACAGATATGTTCGCCTGCATGCGCGCCTACGCCGAACTCGATTTCCAGGGCGTTCTGCGGCCAGACCACGTTCCGACGCTGGAGGGCGATTCAAACGAAAACCCCTGCTACTCCAGCTTCGGACGCCTGCTCGCCATCGGGTACATCACCGGGCTGCGCGAGGCGGCGTACGGGCGGAAGCATCCACGGAACATTTCGACTGCAATCTCGGTTCCGGATGTGCAACGATAACTGGTCTGCCCGTCGAGGTGATAACACTACCTGATTAGAATTGAATCCGGCGCGGACGGCGTGTGCGTCAGAAATCGGACGCAATCCTTTATCTCTCACATACCCATAAGCTGCCATCGTGGTCGAAGAATAGAACGCACTTTCCAGGCGCCAGCGAGAACAAGGCGTCGGAGGAGTCCTCCGTCGCAAGAGTTGCCGCCTCCGCAGCCGACATGAGAAAGCCCGACTCTCCGTCGAAATATACGCCCTTCTGGTTGCCGTACACTCTTGCCAGGTCGTCTGTTCCACGATCTCTCCCTGCCCGGTGGACAGGAGCAGCGTCTTCAGGATCGGAGTGCGCGTGGAACTTAGCCAGCACAGCGCGATACATTGTGTCGTCTTTGATTTCCTCCCAATCGGAGCGGATCGGTATCTTCCGGCTGCGACCTAGCCGCCCGGCTATCGTTGGCGATCTCGCCGCTCGTATCTGCTCACGATAATCCTTATCGTCAAACTTCCGTGCGTGGAAGTAGTGCTCGCTGGTGGGCCAGGTCACACCGCCCGCTCGAAACGGATGGGCAGAGAAGTTGGAAAATGGTCCATGTTGGCCATTTGTCGAATAGAAATAGATTGCCATGTTGGATCGAATTGTACCTCGCGGACGTCGAGCATGTCCGACCCACTGGACACCACAACGTTTTGACCAGCGCATTGGCGACGCGCCGGGGGTATTCTGAATTCGTCTGGTTTTGCCTGCACAACTCTGTCCCAAAAATGCCAGGGACAGTTTTGCAGTGGCGCGCGGCGGGAGGTGATCCGATGAAATCCCTGACTGTCATCTGTTCGCTGTTGTTAGGCGTCGCAACTCTGCGTTACGTCCCCGACCACGCCAGGGTCCCATCTCTGGTTGTCGGCTGGAGTGACGAATTCAACGGGCTGAATTGGCAGCCGTTCCAGAATCCTAACGCTCCAGACACATCGCTGCGACATAGAGGATTTCTGAATCTCAAGCTCGGTTCAGGCGCCACTCCCGAACCGAACCCCGCGCCCTTCTACTGGGGATCGGTTTCGCGAACTGTGGACGTGGACGTAGATCGTTATCCCATACTGGCTGTCCGCGCCGTCAACCTGAAGGGACCCTCGTGGTGGGATGTCATCGTGCAGAGCTACGGAGCGAGCGGTGACCCGACTCAGAAAGAGGAAGTGAGGCTGGTCGGAAGCGAGATCAAGACACCGAGCTTAGATCACGACGGCGTAATTCTCTTCGACATGCAAGCCCAAGCGAAGAGTGGATTAGAGCTTAGCAGCCACAGGTTCCGTGTCCGTCTGAATATTGCCGGGACACAAAAAGGTGGTTCCGTAGAGTACGACTGGATTCGCTTCGTCCGCCGTCAGGATGCCGAAAAACTGCGCTCAAATCCACGTATCGGCGACATCATAGCTGAGCCATGACGTTGTCATGGCTCAGCTATGATGTCGTGATCAATCCTGTCCAGGGATCATGTTTACGCGGGTCGTTTGCGATCGATCCAGCGCGTAATATGGCGAGCGTACCATTCCTTCGAACCTGCGCCGTCAAGTACCTTAGCGACCCCGTGTGAGTCAAGAAATGTGTAGACTCACATATGTATACTAGTTTGTGCTTATTTATTTCTACATAAATGGA
>JBBQVV010000332.1:0-8237 GCA_038211235.1 Chthonomonadales bacterium
CAGTGAAGATTGAGATGGGATAGGTACCGCCTTGACGGCAAGATACCACATGCCGGAAGGGTTTTCCTGTCTACCGGCGAACAATCTCCACGAGTGACTGCCCGCGAGCGGCTGTCGGCCCTACTGGAAGAGAGGAGATCCCAAAATGAAGGATTACGAGCCGATTGATTTGTCGGAATGGTGCAACGTGGGCGCCGAAATCTGTGCGCCTCAAACGCCTGCCATCGGCGAGCAGCAGTTCCGCGGCCTACCCTTCCAGATCGGATCGGAAGCCGGTCGGCCCTGCTTTCTCGCCTTCGGGCCGGAGGCGCCCTACTACACACGCCCGGTCTCGGTTTCTGTAGGACGAACCGTGAGACACGTGTTGTTCGCACACGTTCTGCTCGACAGTCGCCTGCATGAGGGCGACCCGCCTGGTCGAGAAGTGGCCCGTTACGTGTTTGTATACGCGGATGGCGTGCGCGTCGAGGCGCCAATCCGGGAGCGGTTCCAGATCGCGGTTAGCCAGGTGGGTTGGGGTGAGCTGCCGTTTCTTGCAGTTCCGGATCAGAAAGACAGTCTCCCGGACCGGTACGAGGGGCGCTGGGGAGAAGCCGGCCAACGGCAGACAGCCGCGCGGCAGGCTTGGCCAGGCGATTACTATATCTGGGACTGGGAGAATCCGCATCCGGATAAGGTACTGGATCGGATCGAGATACGCCCCGCTGCGGGATCGGGCGGTATGCAGCCGCTCCGCTTCCTGATAGCAGGCATAACTGCCTCCAGCCTTGATGAGGCACCGATCCCACGCACCGCGGCGATTCCGGTAAAGTTGACACTGCCCAGGAGTGAAGATGCAAAGGCGCCGTTCGCCCTGTCAGTCGAGGTGGACCGCGGCGTAGCAGGTTATCCCTACGCGCTGCCGGAGCAGTCTGTGGGCGCGTACCTGGACGACCCCTTGAAGGGATGGGGCGAGCCGCAGAATCCGACCAGCAGCCCGGCTTATGTCGAAATCGCGGCCAGCCCGTCGGCAACGGTCACCGTCAAGCATAACAAGGAGACGCTGGGCAGCGCAACATTCAGCGAGCTGGAAGCGAACGGAGTGGTGGAGACGGAACGCGTTCGGTTTGAGGTCGTGGATACGGGCCGCAATTGGGTGCATTGCACGGTCCTGGACGATGAGACCGGCAAGCCGGTTCCCTGTCGCATCCACTTCCGGTCTACCCACGGCATCCCGTACGCTCCGCATGGCCATCATCCGCACGTCAACTCAAACCTGGGAACCTGGCACGTCGACGTGGGAGGGGACCTCAGGCTTGGCCAGATCTCATATGCCTATATCGACGGAAAGTGCCAGGGATGGCTGCCGCGAGGTGAGGTGATCGTGGACGTGGCGCGCGGATACGAGTACGAGCCACTGCGGTCGCGCGTCGAGATCCGGCCCGGCCAGCGAGAGCTGACGCTGCGACTGAAACGCCATCAGAACCTGAACAAGGAACGCTACTTCAGCGGTGACACGCACGTACACTTCCTTTCGACGCAGGGCGCCCTGACGGAGGCTGCGGCCGAAGATCTGGATGTGGTCAACCTTCTTCTATCACAATGGGGGCATCTGTTCACCAACACCGAAGAGTTCACTGGCATGCCTTCCCAATCCGGTGATGGCGAGACTATCGTCTATGCGACCCAGGAGAATCGCCAGCACCTGCTGGGGCATCTGACGCTGCTGGGCCTCAAGGAGCCCGTCATGCCCTGGTGTTCGGACGGGCCGAGCGAAGCCGAGATGGGCGGCAACCTGGAGGTGACGCTTAGCCACTGGGCGGACGCATGTCATGCGCAGGGCGGCTCGGTCGTGATTCCGCATCTGCCCAATCCGAACGGCGAGCCCGCAGCGCTGATCGCTACGGGCCGCGCCGACGCCGTGGAGATGTTGATCCACAACCCGTTTTTCCACCTGGAGTATTATCGCTACCTCAACGGGGGCTACCGTCTGCCGCTGGTTGGCGGCACGGACAAGATGGACAGCGGCGTTCCGGTCGGCCTCTACCGGACATACGCGTATATTCCTCCGGACGAGCCCTTCACATACGATAACTGGTGCAAGGCGATGCGCGGAGGCAATACCTTCCTGTCCGGTGGTCCGCTGCTCAGATTTAAGGTGGACGGACAGCCGATAGGCAGCACGTTGACGCTGGGGCGTGATGGCGGGACCGTAGAGGTCGAGGCACACGCGACAAGCATCTTCCCGGTGAACACTCTGGAGATCGTCCAGAACGGACACGTTGTCGCCTCGTCGCAGGAGGCGAAGGGCGCGCGAGAGCTGCACCTGCGCGCAAAGCTCCGCATAACCGGCGACTCATGGCTCTGCGCGCGCTGCGCCGGGCCAAACTACGAGGCGGCAAAGCACCACGACAGCTGGCATCGCGGCATCATGGCGCACACGTCGCCCGTCTATATGGCATGCGGCGGCGCTTACGACCGGTTTGATCCCAAGACAATGCAGTATATGCTGACTCTGCTGGACGGCAGCCTCGAATACATTCGGAAGCGCGCACCGCAGTGGCGTCCCGGAACGACGACGCACCACCACAGTCATGCCGACCACCAGGCATTCCTGGAGAGTCCGTTCCAGGAGGCCGTGGCAGAGATCCACAAGAAGATGCATCAGCACGGAATACCGCATTGATCAGACCTACCAAATGGATCGAGAGCCTCTCGGACGGAGGCTCTCGATCTGTATTGGATCACTCTCGAAGTAAGATGGCCGGCCGGTGCCGAGGCTGGTCTGGAATGGCGTTCCTCGTTGGAACGCTATAGCCGCGCCTGCGAAGCTCGTCACGGATAGCTTCCGCCTTTTCCGCACAGCACGCCAATCTAAGCGCTGTGTCGTTGACCCAGGTCAACGCTTCGTGATTCAGATCCTCGGTCGTAAGCTCGGACAGAGCTCTGGCGAGCCTGTGAGCCAAGTCGGGAGGATACAGCCCATCGATGTTAGCATAAGGCAAGACAAGCTTTACAAATCCCGCAAACTCCTCGATCGTCTCTGTGCTCATTCCATGCAGTCTCCTCACCGTCCTGGGCGAATACGAACTGACTGGTTCCTGGTTTTGCGCCTCCTGGTTGCTGAATTCGTCCGGGATCGCGGAGCATTCGGAAAGAGACGCGTCCAAGACAACCATAAGAAATCCCGATCCGGATTCCGGTCATCACTATCTTATCGGAGTGGCTGCAGGCAAATCATCCCGCATAGCGTGCTGGTTTTGTAGGGGTTTGCTCGAACGCTTCACTTTGTATTTGCGTTTCGCTGCCAGGAGTGCCGGTCGCGGTGCGGCTCGACCGGCTGCGAGCCTACTCACTATCGTCGCGAGCCATCTACGCCATCGCGTCGACCACGGCGCGAAGCTTCCCGATCTCCTGTATCTGGGCCTTGCCACCTGGTCTGCCCCACGCGACTCTCTGTTCGCTGGGGAACTGTTCAACGGCCATAAACGTTTCGCAGGCCTGGCGGATGTCGCGGATCGCGACGAACTCGCCCTTTCCGTCCTTCGTTGCGGTTCGAATCTTCATCTCTTCGTCGACGGCCGTGATCTGTTTCGCCGCCACGTACGCGAGATCGTAATACTCCACGAAGGGTCGCGTGTCCGCCAGCCGCGATATGGGGCGGGAGACATCTCCGCGCAGATAGCGGATGTACTCCGCGAAATTGTCTACGAGCAGGTCGCGCTGCGGAACCGCAATACTCTCACGCTTGCCGTCGCTCCACTCGATCTCGTAGGGCCCGGTGTTAACTCGCCGAATTGTCGCTCGCTCGCAATCGATCTGCTCCCGGGTCAAGTGCTCTCCCTCGCATGCGTGGGTTGCCGCGACCTGGACCTGAACTCCGTTGGCGCACGTTCCCATCGCAAAGAATGAGTCTGTGCCTTCGATCGCGTGAGCGCGATAAAGCTCGGCACGCATCGAGGTAACGCCTTCCCACGAGAGTACCTCGTCCCTACCGGCCCAGAAGAGCAGATTGTGGAGCCAGTGAGAGACCGCGTTGCCGATGACCGAGTCTAGCACGAGGCGGCCGTCCATGATTAGGCGACCTGGCCACGCGGCGCGATTGAAGTAGGTCGTCGCGCGCGGCGCCATGCCGAGAAATGAGACGCCGCGGATCGGGCCGAATTCGCGCTTCACTATGCGTGCCTTGAGCGCCTGACGCTCCGGCTCGACGATGAAGTTGAATCCCACTTGAGTCTGCTTGGGCGCCTGAGCCTCCACGGCCAGCATCTCATCCAGTTCGTCGACATTTAGCGTGGGAGGCTTCTCGAGGTAGCACGCCAGGCCATGTTCAATGGCGGCCCGATGCATCGGCGCGTGTAGCGGAACGGGAGTGGGAATCGTGACGAGGTCGAGCCCACCTTGATGGCGATCCAGCATATCCCGGTAGTCTGTAAATACCTCGACGCCGCGGTTGGAAAACTCCAACCGTTTCCGCGCCTCCGCGAATGCGCTCGGATCAGGGTCACAGGTGCACACCAGATGGCATAGGCCCTGTTGCTCGAGCGCGTGGATACTCCGGTGATGGTCGCCCGCGAATCCGCCCATGCCGATGATGGCGACGCGTATGGCTTCGTTGTTCATTGGTTAGCTTGTTCCTCTGGTCACTTGCTGCCCTGCATATTGACGTCGGTACGTTTGCCCGGAAGCGATACGACCCGGTGACGTCCGACTCGATACGACTCTAAGCCGGCTGCCACTCCTTCACGTCGGAAACCGTCTGGATCGTTCCCGGCGCTCCCAATTTTCGGTAGATCGCATCCGCCCAGGCGTATGTCTGGGGACGGTCCCCGATAAACACGATGTTCGCAGGATGCAGGAGACCCGCGACCTGGGGCAGGTCGGTGATCGTCAGGCAGTTCAGCATCTCAATGGCCTCTCCGCGTCCGTCTGGCCGGCTTGCGGCGTTCTGCGTCGCCGGTGGAGACTCCAGAATAAGAGTCTTCACGTTTCCATTCAGCAGCGCGGCATAGAGGGCCACTACCGCCATCTCGCCCTGGGCCGCAAGGGATATCTGGTCTGGATCCACGCCCGGAAGCGCTTGGACCGCGTCAATTGCCCGTAGTGTGTCCCAAACGCGCATGCTGGCAATGGTGCGACCGGTCCACGCGGCCGCACGCCGCAGGTGCCATTGAAGCTCCTGTCCCCACGCCGTGTCGCCCGTGCCGCGCGACTCGACGACGACCTTGATCCAGGGCGCGGGAATCTGTCCGACGAACCGGTCCGTTGTGCCTCGCGCCTCGTCCGGCGCTGCAAGAGCGAGGATGGCGGGGGCAGGACCTGTGATCGTCTTGTGGCGTCTTGCAACGCAGTGGAGGCGCCATCCGGCTTCCGACGTGAACGCGAAACGGAATCCCGTGGAGTTACCCTCCGTGAACTCCGTCTCAATTGCTGTTTCGATCGCGGGCGCTTCGGTTGGGAACGCGCCAAACGTTCGTCGCTTCAGGTTGGCGACGATTCGATCCCTTGCCTGTCGCAGATCGTCGATGCTGTTGATCTCTGGAGGAGAAGCCGGAACGAAGATCTCCTCGTGAATCCGTGGCGTCCTGTCTTCCGGCAGCGGTCCGCTCGGAAACACTCGGAGCGTCTCCTGTGACTCTTGCTTCTCGGGCGAATCGTCGATGTCGCCGATCTGGCCCGGTGGTATGTCGCGACCCTGCAGGTGCCTGGCGAACCACGAGAAGATACCGGTGCGTGAGCGTTCATGGTAGGCATGGCCCGTCTGGGTCGCGATTAGCTTAACGCAGTCCGCGGCGGCCAGGGTCGAATAGAGTCTTTCCAATTTGGAGTGAGTTTCGCGGATCGACGCAATCGTGAAGATCGGATCTCGATCGCCCGATGCGATCAGCAGGGGCCGCGGCGCGATGAGCGCGCCGACGTCTGCCAGGTCCCAGCGATAGCTGTTGTTGAACCACATGCAGTCGCAGTGCCCGTCAATTGTGCGATCCGTGATGTACGATGCCAGCGTCGAGGTTCCGCAGACAGGGGCGGCGACATGCACCCTCTCGTCTGCCGCGGCGATCCACCATGTGACGGCGCCCCCGCCCGAAATGCCAGTGACACCCAGGTGGCCGGCATCCACGTCCGGCCGCTGGCAGAGGAGGTCCAGGCCACGAATGCCGTTGATCGCCTCTATGCTTGCAGGTGAGTAGCCTTGGCTGATCCAGTGATGCCAGCCGTGGCGATAGCAGCCGTGGTGGTGTCCCCGAACCTCTCCCAACTCCACCGTCTCGACAATGAGGCAGGCAAAACCCAGCTCGGCGAACCGACGAGGATGCGCCTGGTAATGGACCTTTTGTGACTCGGCGTGACCGCATACGTACAGCACGCCCGCGAACGGCGGTCGAGCGGTGGCGTTCTCGTTCGAATTCGGCAGATAGAGGTTTGCAGTCACGTACAGCTCAGGAAGGCTCTCGTAGTACAGCTTCTCGATGCGGTAGCGCGGTCGCTCCACGATGCCTGTCACCTGCACGTTCAATTTAGGGCGCTCACTAGAGGGAGGCAGGTCCGCCAGCCCCATCATCTCCCGGTACTGTGCGCGGCGCTCAGGGATGAGGCGTCTCCAGGCGTCCGCGTCGGTGAAATCGGTGAGCGCGCGATCGGTGATCAGGCGCGCCTCGTGCGAGAGGTACTCACGAATGGTCATGGGGGTCCTTGTCATGAACGTGGATGTTCGATTCCTGGGTCTAATCTCTAATCGGCGTGAATGCGCAGGAAGCAAGGGCGCGATTGCAGGTACTATTTGCCAACCGTTCCGAACTCTCCTGTGTAGATGACTCGACTGCACGCCGGCAGAGGAGATCCTAATGCAATGTCCAACCTGTGGCTACGTCCAGCAGCCTTTTGACAGAGTCTGTCCAAAGTGCTCGGCATTGGCGCGCACCGGCTGCCTGCCTCTCCCTCCAGCGCCCACAGTCGCAGGCTCCAGTCCCGCCGGTGCAGCACCCCAGACGGCGTGGAAAGCTTGTCCGACCTGCCGACTCTCGGTCGCTTACAACTGCGTCGTGTGCCCAAGGTGCGCTTGTCGGTTCGGTCCATACGAGATTTCGAGTCCAATCCCACCGACTCCTCAGCCTACCATGTTCGTGCCGTTATCCGAGATCTCGGAGTCGATAAGGTCCGATGAAAAGCGGCGAGGAAAGCGGCAGGTCGCGGTCCTTGCCTGTGCCAGCGTCGTGCTCCTTGTGGTGGCGGTGGGCATTGCCAATGTAATGACCGCTCGTCCGCGCGGCTCGACGCACGCCGCGACATCCGGAGGCGGGAACGGCGCGGGAATGTTCGGGGCGGTGGGATCCGATCAGATAGAGAGTCGCTTGGCGCATGAGTCGGCCACGACGGGCGGGGATCTCGAGATCAGCCTTGCATGGAACTCGCTCTCGGATATCGATCTGCAGGTGACCGATCCGTCTGGCGAGGAGGTCTCGGCCAGCCACCCGCGATCGGAGAGCGGTGGCGTCCAGGATGTGGACGCCAATCCTACGCTCCTCACTCCGGAGGGAGAGCGTCGGGCACTGATGGGGCAGGTACCTGGCGGCGAGAACACAATGGCATTGCCAGAGATGCTGGTAGACACCGACCGATCTACCGGAATGCCGGCCGGATTCCCCGACCTGGGACTGGGTGGCTTCCCTGGCCGGGCGCCAGGCCACTGGACGCGCCAGCCGATCGAGCACGTATTCTTCGCTCGGGCGCCGAGTGGCGTATACAGTGTGCGCGTGCATTGCTACTCGTGGCGCGAACCGGACCCCACGCCGCTCCCCTTCACCGTGGAGATCCGATCCCACGGGAGCATTGTTTCACGTAAGATCGGGACGATCGGCCCGGCGAGCTTCGCAAGCGACGGTGCTGCGCCCACCGAGGCGTGCCGGTACAACTATCATTGAGCCGGCGACGGACACGAATCACTGTGGGAAGGCCTTGGAGGAGCGCGCGGGCCCGGTGTTGGAGTTGCTATATCCGCCCAGGCGATGATGAGATCGCACGCGTGGGTCGTCAAATGCTGCAAGCATATGGCCTGCGCCCCTCAGCTCCTCCCGCCTGCGTTGGCGATCATCCGCATCGCGGGCTCGCTCACGAAGAGCTGATTGTGGAACCGTTCGCCCCAGGATAGCGGCGTGACGTCGCGGTACTCATGTAGCGTTCGGTCCTTGCCCGTTTCGAGCTTCTTCCGCAATGATGCCCGGACATTCGGATCGGCGCCCCGGTCCAGCAGCAGTCGC
>JBBQVV010000333.1:0-8236 GCA_038211235.1 Chthonomonadales bacterium
CGATGCTGGTCGATCTGCCCGTGGCATGGATGCGAGTCGTCTGCGCGGAAACTGAGAAGCCGTATTTCGCTCGCCTGGCCGAGTTTGTCGATGGAGAGCGGCGCACGGCTACGGTCTATCCGCCGGAAAAAGATGTGTTCAATGCAATGAAAGCGACTGTTTTTGACCGCGTCAGCGTCGTGATACTTGGTCAGGATCCGTATCACGACGAAAACCAGGCGCACGGACTCTGCTTTTCCGTGAGAGCCGGCGTCGTGCCGCCACCATCCCTCGTCAACATCTTTAAAGAGCTTAAGGCCGACGTTGGCTGCCGCATCCCTAACAACGGCTGCCTCATACCTTGGACAGAGCAAGGAGTGTTGCTGCTCAATACGGTGCTCACGGTGCGTGCACATGTGCCCAATTCACACAAGAATAAAGGTTGGGAGGTCTTCACCGATGAGGTGATTCGAGCAGTAAGTGAGAAGAGCGCTCCCACAGTGTTCGTCCTGTGGGGCGGACACGCTCAAAAGAAGGCAGCGCTAATCGACGAATCTCGTCATACGATCGTCAAATCCGCGCATCCGTCGCCGCTCTCCGCCCGCAGCGGATTCTTCGAGAGTCGTCCATTTTCGAGAATCAACTCTGCTCTCCAAATGAGTGGGTGCCCGGAAATCGATTGGCAAATTCCCGATATCGACTGTGCCGGTCCAAATCTCAGGTGAGGCGGACGCGATCAGAAGTGATCCGCGATCGGCATAAAAGGATTGCGGGCCGGGAACAGCCTGTCCGCGAATTCAAGCGCAAGGGGAGTTGATGACTTAAGGCCGCCGGCTTTGCACGCCGTACGTGCGGAAACATGTCCGATCGCAACTCTGGACCATTCTTGCAGGTCGCCCACGATCATGTTTGGACATCTTTCCTTCATCAAAGCCGGGGGAACATGCTCAATTGCGGAACAGTCGCCGGCTCCGCGTATGACCGCCGTTAGCGGTGGGACAGATACGAATGGATCCACGAGAGCGATTCCGAGTTCGCCATCGATTCGCTGCCATTGCAACGCAAGTTCCTCCAGGAGGCGCGGCCAATTCAGAATGCGCGCCATTATACCGGGCTCGGGACGGCTCGGCACCGAAAACCCATTTCGTGCCAGGACATCCTCCGTACTTGTAAATTCGAATCCTTGATTTCGGAACTGGTCTCTCAAGTACCCGCGAATAGTGTTGCCTGCATCCACGGTATCGCAGACGATCTCGAGAACCCTCCTTGCCGGCTCTTGCGGAAGTGCATCTGTCGAGTATCTCCCGGCTCCCCGATTCGGCACGGAATCCTGAAGCACGTAGCCCTGGATTGCACCGCTGTCTGTATACGTGACGAGGCTTTCGGGAAGATACTCGAGAATAAACGTCCACCGCTTGTCATCGCGGAGGCAGTGCATCGTCCTGCCGAACGCAGCCCGGTCGTAAATGCGGGCGATCTGGGGAATGTCCTCCGCGGCGACCTGGCGAACTCCGCCTGGACGTGCAGCTCCACTTAGATCATTCGCGGGGATGCGGGCTCTCAATTCGACTCCCACGGTCTCCCAGCCAAGCTTACGGTAGTACTGCCTATCGGTAGGGAAGAGAGCAGCCACCGCGTATCCGCGATCGGCAAGCACTCGTGCCGTCTCGGTGATGAGCCGCCCGGCCAGGCCGCGCCGGCGAAGCTCGGGTCGAGTACATACTCCGGCGATGCCGGCCACGTGCACGACGGTTTCACCGATCCAGCACTCGCGATCCACGACCGTCAGGCACGAAACGATCTGTCCATTAATACGCGCCACGAATTTGTTGGATGGTTCGAAATAGGGGTCTGCGTAGAATATCGGCCGAGCCGCGTCGAACTCCATAACGAAAGCGGAGCACATCAGTCGGAGGAACTCGTCGCACTCGTGCGAGCTTACCGTGCCGATCTCAACCAGGTCATCGCTCATGGTGCCGACTCGCAGCAATCGCTCAGTTCGCGCATTCGGCTCGGCTGACAGGACTTTCGCTCGAAATGCTCGTACGTTGCGAGGCGGTAGGGTATGCTGTGATGATTGTGGTCGATGGCCTGCCGTAATCGGAAAAATAGGTGGCTTATGGGAATCAAGATGCTTCGCCGGCGCATTGCTTCCATTGTCGATCATGTAGACGGTCAGATGGGCGTCGCCGTGCATGATGTGACCACCGGTGACGAGATAGGTATTTCGGCGGATGAGCTATTCCCGATGGCTAGCGTCTGTAAGACTCCGATCCTGGTGGCAGCGCATCGGCAGGCAGATGCCGGTTGTCTCGCCCTGGGAGATCGCATCGAAATCACGCATGACACGCGAGTTCACGGCAGCGGCCTGCTCAACTTCTGCGATGAGGGGCTTCGCCCAAGCCTACGCGATCTGCTGCTTTTTATGATTGTCGTCTCAGACAACGCAGCAACGGACCTTGTGCTGTCGTTGGTCGGTGGGCCAGCGGGCGTCACGAGCGTGATGCGCGAGTTGGGCCTTGCGGACATTCGCCTGGATCGCACGATCCGTCAGCTGCTTACAGACATCCACCTCGCGATCGATCCCAACGCAGGGAGGCTCGATTACCACGAGTTGGAAGCTCTGCTGAAGACGGACGATCGGGTCAGAGCGATTTTCCGTGATAGCGCACGCGGTTTCGACGCAATTCAGGCTGCCACCGCGGATCGGGATGAAGCGACTCCGCGCGATATCGCTCGACTCTATAAGCTTCTTGCGCGCGGCGAATGCGCGAGCAAGGAGAGCTGCGACACGGCGATGGAGACGCTTGAACGGCAGCAGCTCCGCGGAAGGCTGCCCAGAAACCTCCCGCCCAACGTCCGGTGCTGCAACAAGACCGGTACCCTGGGCAACGGAACTGTCTGCAACGATACAGGCCTGATCTTCGTCGATGACAGGCCCGTCGCGATCGCGGTGCTGAGCCGGGATGTGAAGCAGGTTCCTTCTGAAACGAACGCCGCGATTGCCCGAATCGGTCGAGCGGTATATGACCACTTTGCAAAGTGACGCGACGTCTTCGGCGCAACTCCTCGCCTACGCGCCCGCCAGGGAAATCTCGATGAGATGTGAATGCGGCTGCGCCGCGTCACGCTGCGCATGCGCGGCATCGGCGTCCTGTATATCTAAGCTGTCCATCTGGCCTTTCACCGCCGCGGGTGGCTCTTCGTTGTTCTTGGACACCGGGAACTGCACGACTCTCCAGCGGCGAAAGTGGAGATCATTATGCTTTCGCGTCAGGTTCAACACGTCCTGAGCCTGGCGGTTTTCTGGCAGGTCCGGGATGGCGGCCAGGTCCACGCCCGAGGCCAGTGTTTCCGCCTGCAGCCGAGTGACTTCCGTGCCGTCCACCTTGAGCGCATAGCTGCCGGACGGAAGGCCCTTTACCGTGAGAATAAATCGATCGAGTGCCGATTCGGCATCCGTCACCTGTAGTGCCAACCCCATATCCCGATTTTTGTCCGGATCGCGATCCAGCGGCCATGGAAGCGCTCCGTCGAGGTGCGAAAACGCGAGTCCGTTCGCGGTCCATTTGAGTCCGCTCACCTTCGTGTCAACGGCAGACGCGATGTGCTTCCTGGTCGCATCGATAGAGATGTCCGCTACGACGGACGGAGCGTTCCACGCCTTCAGAACCGCTGCCGCCATAACCATGTGGCCGCCTGGACCAGGGTGCACACGGTCCGGAATCAGCTTTGGCGCAACGTCCGATACGGCCGATTTCGCTTTCTCGAGCGCGTCAACGAGGGGCGCATTGGTATCGGCGAGCGTAGCGCCGTACTCTTTTGCCAGATCGGCCACTGCCTGCCCGTACCGCTTTAGTGTCTCGTTGTAACCTCCGGGAAACGTCGGCGTGCGCGTCACGTCGTCGAACGCAGGTGCGGTCAACAGCGTCAGCCGGACGCCCGGCAGCTCTGACTTCAGCGTGTCGAGGATGTGGCGATAACCCTTGATATACGTGTCGAAGATGCCCTGGTCGAAGGCCCGATAGCTCCCATCGTTCATTCCGAGACAGACGGTCACGACAGTGGGCCTATACGGGAGCACGTCGCGCTTCAGTCGCACATCGATGGGACCGCCTCCACCTCCGCCCACTCGGTCGCCGCCCCACCCGGAGTGCACGAAAGTGAAATGGCGTTTCGGAAACCGGGTGACACAGTAAGACTCGATGTAAGTGGTGTAGAGGCGTTGGTCGGTTATGCTGTCACCGTAAAACACGATTCGATCGCCATCTCTCAAGTAGAATTGCGCGGCTCTCGATGATGCACGATGGGCGATCGAGCGGGATTCGGCACTTCTCGGCGCAGCTCCCAAAAGTATTAGCGCGGCGCCAGTTAACGTTATCACACGTGGTAAAGTTCTTCGCACGTCGATCCTCCTCTAACCCTATCCGCCATGCGGATTGATGATTCTACGTTGGATGAAGTCCGTGGTCACCTCACCGCGTCGAAAGAATGCGTTCGCAAGAATCTTTCGTTGGAACCCGATGTTGGTTTTAACGCCCTCGATCTCGCATTCGCTCAAACATCGCTGCATCCTCGCGATGGCGGCGCTTCGAGTCCTGTCCCACGCAATAATCTTGGCGAGGAGAGGATCGTAGTAGGGAGGCACGTCGCAGCCGGCAAAGATGTGAGTGTCGACTCTGACGCCCGGCCCACCAGGCAGTACAACCCGATCGATGCGACCGGCGCTCGGAGCGAAGTTGCGATCGGGGTCTTCTGCGTTAATTCGACATTCGATCGCATGGCCCTCCCAGCGTACATCTTTTTGGCCAAACGGGAGGCGGTCTCCTGCCGCGATGGTGATCTGCAGTTTCACGAGGTCGAGGCTGGTCAGCATTTCAGTCACGCAGTGCTCGACCTGGAGGCGTTTATTCATCTCCAAGAAATAGTAGTCGCCGCGGCGGTCCACGAGGAACTCGACGGTGCCGGCATTCGTGTAGCCCACGGATCGAGCCGCGTTCACGGCCGCTTCCCCAATGCGTGTGCGCTGCGCCGGGGTTAACTGTGGGGCAGGGGCCTCTTCTACCAGCTTCTGGTGGCGCTGGTTTTGCACGGAGCAGTCACGCTCGCCGAGGTGGACGACATGTCCATGCTCGTCTGCCAGGACCTGCACCTCGATGTGGCGAGGCTCCTCCACGAACTTCTCGATGTATACGTCCGGGCTTCCGAACGACCCGGCAGCCTCGCTCCTCGCCAGATCGAGCTGCCGAGGCAGCTCCTCCTCGTTCTGAACGAGCCGTATGCCGCGACCTCCTCCACCAAGCGCCGCCTTGATCAATAGCGGAAAGCCTGCCTTATGGGCAAAATCGATCGCTTCCTGCTCGGTCGCCACGACACCGACCGTGCCAGGTATTACCGGCACGCGCGCCTGGCGCATGGAGTCCTTAGCCGCGGCTTTGTCCCCCATGCGCTCCATCGCAGCGGCCGACGGCCCGATAAATTTTAGGCCGTGTGCCTCGCAAGCTTCGGCGAAACTGGGACGCTCCGATAGGAAGCCGATACCAGGATGTACCGCATCCGCGCCGGTGATATTGGCGGCGCTAATGATATTCAGGGCGTGTAGGTAACTATCTTTCGGGGGCGGGGGGCCGATGCATACCGACTCGTCGGCCATATGTACGTGCAGTGAGTTGGCATCCGCGACAGAATGCACGGCGACCGTCTTTATCTTCAGTTCTCGGCACGCGCGGATAATACGGACGGCTATCTCGCCTCGGTTTGCAATGAGTATCTTTTTGAACATATCGAATGGCAGGTATCCTTCTCAATATTTTTCGTGGCCGGGGTGGACGCACTGTACTGTTCCGGTCGTCGGATCGTACTGATAGGGCTCTTTGCCTTCCGGGCATATGCGCAGCTCGCTACTCAACTCGCGGAGATCCGTCAGTGCGGCCGGATATTTGCCATCAGCGTCGCTGCTGTGGCTCGCTTCGATGGACTGGCGAACGCTTCTCAGGTCCTCAATGCAGACGACGTCTTTGGCACGCTCCATAGGGGTGTGGGCCTTACCGGCAGGAGCGCCTGTCGAATGGCCCACCATTACGCTGTACGTTATGGAGCTTAGGACAACGATTATCACAAGGACAACGAGAATCTCAATGAGCGAAAACGCGCGGAAGCGCAATCCGCGGACAGGCATGTGCCTACTCATTTCAGCCTCCTGTCGGCTAAGCAGCGGGGCCCTGGTACGAGCTGCGCCGATGTGTCACGACGATACGCGGATCTCAAAGAGCGCCTGACCGAACTCCACGGGATGCCCGCCTTCGATGAAGAGATCCACGATGGTTCCGGTTGCCGGCGACTTGATCTCCGTTAGGATTTTCATTGCCTCGATAACCCCGATGACCTGTCCCTCGACGACGCGCGTGTTCAACACGACGATCGGCTTTACATGCCCGAAAACGCCCACCAGTGGCGCGGTCACAAGGACGGGTTGATCGTCGATGGCGATCTCGTCGGTATCTTCATCGACGATCTCGGCATACTGTGCCGCGTATGGATAGTCGTATTCCCCTTTCGCCAGTGATACGGACGGAGCCGTCACACCGGCTGCTCGTCGAATCGTCACTCGCTCGTCGTTCCGGCGCAGCGTCAGCTCCCCGACCCTTGACTCTCGAACCATATTCACTAGCTGTTCTAGCTCCGCAATATCCATGACTAAGTGATGTCCCCAATTGTCCGATCCGGCTAGATTTTCAGCTTAAAGCAGCAGAACTCAAGTAATCTCTGGGCCCACGTCATTAGGATCAGTGCCATGCAAACAATGATTACGGTCTCGACGAACAGATTTCCTGCCAGGCTTTTGGTGACTTCACTAATGTTAGGTGGATGTCCATTGAATGAGAACCGGCGCACGAACAACTCCATCTCGTTCACTACCCCTGAGATTAGTGCGGTCAGATTACTGAAGTTCCACGCCACAAGCGCTGGTACCGCGAGGGTTACCGGACCGGAGAGTAGGCTGTACTTCTGCCGCTGATGTTCGTTGTAGATCACGCAATTTCGGCATCGCTGGCGCTTCGCAGCGTCACTTAGATGGGGATTGGTGGGAATCCGAACTCCGCGCGGGCCAACGCGCGTCTTTATCGCAGCACGAGCTTTTTCCGTGCTCTTAGTGAGCAGGTCACCGATAGGCACGAAACCGCCTGTAGCCGCCGGGGACGCGGTCATGTCCTGCGGCTGCTCCTTGCCGCCTCCCATTGCGAGAAGTATGATGTTCTCTTCACACATGCATCCGACTCGCTCGTGCCAGCATTTGGTGCGGGCGAGATATATCGGACACTTAATCCGAATGCCTTCGCGGCAGAACGGCAGCTGCCAGCAGGCGGCAAATGCGCCGAGCAGCGCGCTGGGCTGATCGCGCTGCTTTGCAATATCGGTGCCGTAAGTTAGTTTGGTAAGATCCTGGCGGCTGCGGCTGTCCACGATTCGGGAAACGAGATCTTTGAGGACGAAAACGACACCAGGCGCGCCGATCATGACCGCCGCAAGCTCAAACTCCTGGAAAAGTGCCTTCGATGCCGGTCCGTTCGCAAGCTGGCCAGGCGCTAGAAAGTCCGCGGCAAATCGCATTCCGTAGGCCAGAATACCGGCCAGACCGAGAAGGATTATGCCAAGTTGGTCCAGCTCATAGTAGAGTAACAGGCCGCTGAGAAGCGATATTATGAGCGAGATATTAAGATAGAACGAAAGCTGTTGAACGAGCAGGACCGCATGCTGTGCTTCAGTCTTATTGGCTGCGGCACCGGCTAATTGTCCGGAATACAGGCCGTACGAGAGGTAAATAAATAGACCGATTGTGGGTAGGATCGCGAGCATCAGCACTTTTTGCGCCCACTCGCGAACGGTTTCAGTGATACCGGTGCCTTTTGAGATCATTGTAATAACTCTGTTCGACCCGGATGCGGGTCAATAAAGCTGGGGCGTTTGAGGCGGTCGGCGGCACATTGGCGCCGCCGGGGTGAACAATCGAGTGTAAGACAGAACCATGCAGCGGCAGCCTGTCTATTTTACGCGTTCCAAATAGGTGTCAGTCCTAGTATCGACCTTGACCTTATCGCCAACACTCACAAAGAACGGAACCGTTACCACGGCTCCCGTCTCCAATGTTGCCGGCTTGCCGCCTCCTGACGAGGTGTCGCCCTTGAAGTTAGGATCGGTAGTGGTCACCTCTAGCTCGACAAAAGCCGGCACCTCGGCACCTAATATCTTGCCATTG
>JBBQVV010000334.1:0-8228 GCA_038211235.1 Chthonomonadales bacterium
AGCACGAAGGGCGAGCCGGTTAGTAATGGAGAAGAACTTATGCGTATTCGGGTCATAGGTGCTCAGCAAGTCCAGTCGGAAGCTCTGGGTCGGCCTCCACATCATGCGCGTGGTCAGTGACTGGAACGGCGCAATGGTCGAAGTTCCCAGGAAGTCGTAGCCGACGCGAGCCGTCAGCTGGAAATGCCGGTCGTCCAGATAGCCGCCCTCGGCAGTGATACTGTGCGAGCGACCAAACGTGTCAAACTGAAAGGGAGTTCCTCCCTCCGGCTGTGAATAGTCATAAGTGAGATCGAATCCGGATCGACCTCCCAGGTGCTGGCGCAGCTGTGTTCCGTTCCTCACCAGGTACTGGGCGGCGCCGTCGCTGTAGACCCGCTGTTCGATGCCACCGCTCGTGACAAGCTCCGTGCGTCCCTTGATGATCGTGAACGGCTGGACCTGAACACCCACGACGGCGCGATCGTCCTCGAAGTTATGAGATGGCTCGGAGTATCTTCCGACGCCGATGTCGACGTGGAGAGGTATCTGGTGCAGAAACCCGCCCTTGAAGTTGTAGGTGTCGGTGGATAGCAGAAGCTCCGGCAGGCGTTCGAGAGACCCGAACTGCGAGTTATCCGTTTGCACGCCGATCGGAGTCGTTTTGTTTGCCATTAGGGACAGCGTGTATTCTCTCGCGCCATGCTGATATTCGAACTGCGAGTCGAGTCGCGCGGAGCGGTTATCGGATACTGTGCCGCCTGCATCCGAATTCGAGGAGCTTCGCGACAGGTCGAAACTGTAGGAGAGGGTGTTCCGATTCGAGCCGCCGGAGGCGAAATCGAACGACTGATGATAGCCCCCGGTGAACTGGCTTGAGCCGAATTGGCTTCCCGAAAACGACGACGTCGTGGTGTTGAGGCCGAGCGTGAGATCGGCCATTACCCCGTGCGTAGAGTCCGAATGGTTGAAGTTGAAGCGAGTTGTCCGATTAGACTGACTGCTTCCGATGAGGGCGCTGTTGTTTTGAATCTCCGTGCTCAGGGCCACTCTGTTACTGCCGCCAAGCGTCTGCTGGTGGCGAAAGCTGGCGTTGAAATCTCGATTGAAGCCGCTCGCAAAGTAGCCCTGGACGGATAGCAGGCCCCCATTCTCGGGTCCAAGCCCCGTGCCAAGGCTCGGCAGGCCGCCGGTATTGCCGTAGCCGTACGCCGTGGCGATCGTACCATTCGTCGAGCCGGTGAAGCCGCCGCCGCGTGGACCCGCATGCGACGTGTTAAATGCGCTGGGCTGCTTGCCTGTTAGATACTCCTGCTCGACGCGATATCCCTCGCCCTTCTTTTGAGTCACGTCGAATCGCAGGAACGTTCCGGCCGCTCGCCCCTCGGCGAAGCTGTAGGGAAACCTCGCATAGTAGCCTTCGATCACGTTCTGGCCGATCTCCGGCAGATAGTCCGTTCTCGGTCGTTTCCGATTGACGTCCACGTCGAGCGGTATCACAAGTGTCGGAAGCGTGATGATCTTGACGCCGAAGAAGTAGACGGCCACTCTGCGCAGCACAAGTCTTTCGTGTGGGATTAGCTCAGCCTCGGAGATGCGAAACTCGTAGTGGTGGAAGTGCTCGCGACACGTCGTCGCAATGAACGCGTCCGCGAGGAAGTAGCCGGTCGTCGTTCCCGTGAACTCACCGCCGGAGACGTACACCGGCTCCGTGACGCGCTCCCTCAGAAAATCCGGCAGAAGCACTCCGCGCGGATTGTCCAATCGAAAGCTTCGGCTTTCCGGATAGACATGGATGGCATCGGCATATGCGGACGCTCCCTGGGTGTCGATCTTGGCATTTCCGCTGAAGACGACCTCGCTGTCCGGATCGCCCTCGACTCGATCGGCCGTCACGGTAGCATTGGAGTATCGAATCTCGATACCTCCCGTTGCCAGCAGGTAGCCTGGCCTGTAGATGTATTCGCCGGGTCCCTTCTTTAAGTTGACGAAGGGCGAGGCGCGCGGGCTTGCGGTTGGCGCAGCCTGGGAGGATGCGGGAGGCGCGGAGGGTACCGGTATGGTAGGTGGGTCCGGGACGGATGTGCTAGTGGGCTGTGCGGTCTGCGGCTGGGAAGCTGGCGGGGGTTGACGGGGTGCGGGGGCGGCGGCTCCCGATGCGGCCGGACTCTGCGCCCCACAGGGTATGCACACGGCGAGAGCGGCCAGAACTGCGAAGGGGTGCGAAGTACCGGGGGAGGAGCGGATGCGGCGATTGTGGGACAGCTCTCGTCTCATGCCGACCCATTATAGCACACGGCCCCATGCGGGACAAGCATGATCGACCGATCCCTTTCAACTAGACATATATCAACGGTTTTGATATGCTTAGGCCGACAGTCACTCCGAAGGCATTTCACCTGCCGTATGTCATAATGCAGTGAGAACAGGAGAACCTCGCAAGCATGGAATTCGACTTGACCCGCGCCGATCCGGAGGCGCCGGGTGTGGCCCCTCCCGGCGCTCCAATCGTCCCAGAGGCTGCAGCTACAGATCCGCAGGCCATCGTCGCGCTTCCCGCGAAGCCTTCCGAGCCGGTGGTCTATAGTATTGTCGCAGACGCGTTGAGCAAACGATTTGGCAAGAAGACCGCCGTCGAGAGTGTATCTCTTCGCGTCGGCCAGGGAGAGTACTATGGCTTTCTCGGTCCCAACGGCGCCGGGAAATCGACCACCATCCGAATGCTTTGCGGGCTGCTGCGTCCGGATGCGGGCCGGATCGAAGTCGCGGGCGTCGATCTAATGGCGGATCCCTTAGAAGTCAAGCGCCGAATCGGAGTGCTCCTCGAGGAGACGAACCTATACGAACGGCTTACCGGTGAGGAGTTTCTCATGTTCGCGGGCCAGATGTACGGCCTTCCACGCGACGAGTCTCATTCCCGCGCGGAGAGCCTGCTCGATCTGATGGAGCTGAGCGAAGACCGCAAGAAGCTGATCGTGGACTTCTCGATGGGAATGAGAAAGAAAGTCGCTCTCGCGGCAGCGATGATCCACCGGCCAAGGGTGCTGTTCCTCGACGAACCGTTCAATGGGATCGACCCGATCTCCGTGCGCGCGATCCGCAAAGTGATGCAGCATCTGACCGAGCACGGCGCGACGATATTCATTACTTCTCACGTCATGGAAGTTATCGAGCGACTCTGCACACGTGTTGCGATTATCAATCAGGGCCGAATCGTCGGAGAGGGAACATTGGCGGAGCTGCGCACAATGGCGCACGCGGACAGTGTCACATCGTTGGAGGATGTTTTTCTTAAGCTGGTTGACGCTCGAGACGACCCGGAACTCCTTAACTGGTTGTGACACGCGCGGATGCAGGGGGAGTCGATGCGACATATCAGGCTGCTGTTCTGGCTTAAGTGGAAGCTCCTGCTGAGAGGATACCGCCGGAGCAGGAGCGAGTGGATCGGCGCGGTTGTGCTGGTACTGGTGCTCACTCCCATCGCGCTCGGCATTGCGACCTGGTTCGGCTACTGGTTTCTGAATGGCGGAACAGAGACGGAGAACTGGCTGCGCACCGCGCTGCTGTCGATCTATGCGTTCTGGATCTTTATCCCCATCCTCGGGTACAGCCTGAACGACACGTACGACATCACCAGGCTTTTTGTCTACCCGCTCTCTATGAGGCAGATCTTCGCGGGCACAATCGCCGGTACGCTTATGGACCGTCCGACGATCCTCCTTCTCCCCACGTTCGTCGCGATCCTGATCGGATTTGTACGTGACCCAATCGCCGCGGTCCTGACCGTAGCGGCGCTCTGCCTGTTTCTCCTTCACACGCTTGCCCTGAGCCAGGCGATCCTCATGGCTGGCGCGGGACTGTTCCAGAGCCGCAAGTTCCGCGACACCGCGGTCGTACTTCTGCCGCTAATCTGGATCGTCTACTACATGCGCTTCTTTGTGGCACGACAGGCGAGGACCGAGCAGTGGACCGCGTTCGTTCACTCACCTGCGTGGAATGTCGTCAACTATCTTCCGCAGGGCCTGGCGGCGCGCGCGATCTACGCCGCAAGCTCACAGGACTACATACCGTCCATCCTGTTTCTCGCAGCGCTTGCCTTCGTCACCTTCGGAACCTTTGCGCTCGCCGGATGGACGCTGCAGAGGATCTACGAGGGCGAAACGGCGACCGGAAGGACCACGATACCGCCGTCGCTCCCGGGCTCTGCTCCTGCCGCGACGGCTCCCGGCGCCGCCAGTGGCGGAGTTCGACCTTCCGTTCCCGGGCGCTCATTTGCGCCGAGGTGGCTCCCACAGGCCGTGCGGGCCGTCGCGGACAAGGAGTTCCGCTACCTCGTCCGCGATCCCTACTATAAGATGATCCTCATTAATATGGTCTGGCCCCTCGTAGTTCCGGTTTTCATCGCTCTCCGAACTGGAAACGCCGCTGGGGTGTTCGAGTCATCGATGTTTGTCTGGATCGGTCCGGCAATGATGACCTTCTCCCAGATGCAGCTCTGCTATAACATCTTCGGTACAGAGGGCGGCGCGATCGGGCAGCTGTTCCTGTTTCCCGCGGCACGGCGCGAGATCGTCCTCGGCAAGAACTATTTCCACTTTACGGTCCTCACCTGCTTCAATCTGGCGATGGCGGTGGTCGTCTACGCTCTCTCGCGCAATCTGGGAATCACCGGCCTGCTGTTATACTGGATGGAACTCAGCCTGCTTATCAACCTCGGCCTCGGCAATCTCTTCTCGCTATACTTTCCGATGCGCGTCGTTATGCGCGGATGGCGGGTACAGTATCGATCCTCCGGCCAGGGCTGCGTCTTCTTCCTCGTGTATCTCATCGTGTGGTTCTGCTCGCTGCTGCTGTTCGTGCCTGTCGCCGCCGCGCTCGCGATCCCGTTAGTACACTTCTCCAATATCTCGACGAGTTGGCTTGCGGTCTCACTGCCGTTCGGCGCCCTCTATGTAGCAGCGATCTATACGTTCGCGGTTCACATGTCCGAGCGACTACTCCCCAGCCGCGAAGATCCCATTGTTGCAAAGGTGAGCCAGGAGCCGCAGTAGGCCGCTGGCGTCCGGAATTGATCGCCAGAGTCGACCGCGACTCCGCGCAACGGTCGTTCGGATATTCGCTCTTCACGCGATCTCGGTCAGAAACCATCGTGCGCCGCGTTCATAGCGCGTCCACGAGATAGGACGGGCGCCTGGTGATCAAGCTCAGAACGGCGGCGACGCCGCCAATCGATATCGGAACCAGTAGGAGGGCTCCGCGCCAGTGCATCGACGTGACCGAGAGCAATGCGACTGCCCAGGGGAGAACGGCTCCGCCCACGCCGCCGGAGGCCGTAATGGCACCGAAAGCCGATCCGGACACAGCGGGATAGCGCGTGCCTGCCTCGGCGAGGATGAGCCCGAAGATCCCTGAAAAGCAGAGGCCAGTCCAGGCTACGGCACAGATCACGATCCATGGGACGGTCCAGGCAGTTGTGATGGCGGAGCCGATGGAACCTCCAATCGACAACACGATCGCGAGTCGGAGGAGTGAGATTCTGCCAATCAATTGTGTGACCGCGATCCGCCCGACAGTCATAGCAATCCAGAATATCGTTCCTACGAGTCCTTCCCAGGCGACTCCTCCCGGTAGACTATCGCGGAAATACGTCGGCATCCATGCGGCAAACGCGACCTCCGCTCCAACGTACAGCGCCTGTGCGATACATAGCGCCAGAAAGATCGGATGTCCGAGCACGCGACGGAGAGCGCCAAAGTCGATCGTCTCCGGCGCGGTCAGCTGCAGCGGAGACTGCTGCAGCGCGAATAGGACGAACAGGACGAGCTGGGCGCCTGCAAGAGCCATATAGAGCGTTCGCCAGTCGATTCCGTGTGCCAGCATCGTGTGCGCGGCGAAGGGGCCGATGGCCGCGCCCGCGCCAAATGCGATCTGAATTGCGTTCAATAGGAGTGCGCGGCGCTCTGGATAAAGATCCGCGGCCAGGGCGCTCGCCACGGTCTCTATCGCTCCGCTGCCGGCCCCGATCAGCGCGGCGGCAAGAAGCGCCATGTTGAAAACTGGGACGATCGAGGTGATAACGAGGCCGAATCCGTAGGCTGCAATTGCGGCCAGTAGTACCGCTTTGCGGCCCCACCGATCGGAGAGGTAGCCGCAGACGAGCACGCCGACGATGAAGCCACAGAAGCTTGCCGGAAAGAGACGGCCCTCAACGGCCGATCCCATGTCAAAGGCCTGGCCGAGACGAGGAAGAATAACGCTGACGCCGCCGAAATAGATGGCGAAGAGAAAGAGGGCAAGGTGGCACGTGGCTGCCAGGAGACCGGGCCGATAGCGAGGTTCCGCCGCGTTACGAGTCGAGGATCTCAAAATCAGTCGTGGGCCAGGTCACCTATGAGGTATTCGCTGGAGTAGTTCGGGGGCTCTTTCGTGATCCAGACATCGTGGACGTGGCTCTCACGAAGGCTTGCTCCCGTGATCTTGACAAACTGGGCGCGCTGCTGGAGCTCAGCAAGCGTGTGCGCCCCGAGATAACCCATCCCGGATCGTATTCCGCCGATCAGTTGATGTACGGTATCGTGCAGCGCGCCCTTATACGGTACGCGGCCCTCCACGCCCTCCGGCACAAACCGGGCGCCGCTGGACTGGCCGTATCGGTCGCTCGAGCCCTCCTTCATGGCGGCTTCGCTCCCCATTCCACGGTAGTCCTTGTAGGCGCGTCCCTGGTAGAGAATCACCTCGCCGGGCGCCTCCTGCGTACCGGCAAGCATATTGCCCACCATAACGGCCGCCGCGCCGGCGGCAAGGGCCTTCACCGCATCGCCGCTAAATCGGATTCCGCCGTCGGCGATCACGGGAACGCCTCGTCTTGCTGCCGCTCTCGCGCAGTCCAGCACCGCCGTCAGCTGCGGCACGCCTACGCCGCTGACGACGCGTGTTGTGCAAATGCTGCCCGCGCCTAATCCGATCCTCAGCCCGTCGGCGCCGGCTGAGATGAGGTCCTCCACGCCTTCGGCGGTCGCGACGTTGCCGGCGATTACCGGGAGGTCCGGGAACTCGCTCTTTACAGCTCGGAGCGCGTTGACTACTCCACGGGCATGGCCGTGAGCCGCATCGATGACGATCAGGTCCACACCAGCCTCGACGAGCGCGGCGGTGCGACCAACCGGGTCGCGCAGAGGACCGATTGCGGCGCCGCAACGGAGCCTACCGCGCGAGTCCTTGGTGGCATTTGGGAACTCGCGTACCTTCTGAATGTCCTTGATGGTTATCAGACCGAGGAGTTTGCGTTCGCTGTCGACGATCGGCAGCTTCTCAATGCGGTGCTCCTGAAGGATCGCCTGCGCCTGCTCGAGCGTCGTGCCCAGAGGCGCCGTCACGAGACCCCCACGCTTGGATCGATCGCTCGTCATCACCTCATGGATGGGCCGGCCAAAATTCGTCTCAAATCGAATATCTCTGTTAGTTAGGATGCCAACCAGCCGGTCGGAACCCGGCTCCGTGATCGGAACGCCGGAAATATGATACCGCTCCATGAGAACGATCGCATCCTGGATCGTCTTATTCGGCGGTAGGCTAATCGGGTCGACGATGATGCCATGCTCGGAGCGTTTGACCTTGTCGACCTCCTGGGACTGCGCTTCGGCGCTCATGTTTCGATGCAATATACCGAGTCCGCCCTCGCGAGCCATCGCAATGGCCATCCGTGCGCCGGTTACGCGATCCATGGGCGAGCTGAGGATGGGAGCTCGGAGGCTGATGCCGCCTGCAATGACGGTCCGCGGGTCGACATCCGCCGGCGTCACGTCGGTAGCCAGCGGCACCAGGAGTACGTCGTCGAAACTCAGTCCGTCTCGCAGTTGAGGTGTCGATTCCTGCATGGCGCCCCCTGATTTCCCACCTCGCGTGCCCGCTCGATGCACGCATTGCTTGGCCGCCCTTGGCGGACGGGCAACAAGCCAGTTGTCGCAAGGCGATGCACCGACAGGGTCCAAAATGTGGACCTACGCCCGTGTCTGCGAACGAACGCAACCTCGGTACGTATTCAGGGCATTAACGAAGTAGGTTAGTATACCGTCTGATAGAGGCATAGTCAATCGTCCGAGCAAGTCGGGGTGTGTGTCAAACTCTGTGTATCGTCGTCTAGGCTGGGACGCCTGGATTGGCAGGCAGGTAGGTTCGTAGCTTGGCCTGCAACGAATCGTGCTTGCGATCGGTAGTCTGGTCGAGGGTACCGCTCAGCTTTGCACAAC
>JBBQVV010000335.1:0-8227 GCA_038211235.1 Chthonomonadales bacterium
CTCCTGCAAACACAACCCTGTGCAATTTTGAAGAGGCTGTTGCAACCTTAACCTGCGGCCTTCCGCAGTGATGACACAGCAAGACTCGCGCAGTGCTCCTTCCCCAGCGGCAAGCCGCCAAGGAGGAGTGCGAGGTCACCAGGCTCCAGGGCGAGCGCTTGCTGTACCGTGCGGCCGGTGACCCAACGCGTGGTGAAACTGCCGCAGGCAACGCAGTAGGGGCAGCCGTAGGTCTCAAACGTCGCCTCCAGCACTCTGTCTCCCTGCAGGCGCAGGTGCATTCGCATATACGGACCCTCGCCGGGCATGCCCTCCTGGCCGGTGACATCCGCGTCAGGTAGCGCGCCGAGCGTCTTGGGGTCGTTGAAGAGATTGGCTACGGTGTCGCTGCTCACGCCCGTATTACGCACAGAACTCCCGGCTTGGCACTGCCATCGCTTCCGGCAGCGCCAGGCCAAACGCTCCAAGAAATCGCACCCTATACTATATAGCCAAGCTGAAACGCCAATTGTCAGGGGGTCGCGTCGACAAAAATGAAAAAATTTAAAAGAAAACTTTACCTGAGGTGAATTGCCCTGTCGTTAGTCTACTAATAAGCGGTGTCAGCAACAATTGCGCTGTTCCAGGCGTGTGTTCTCTTATTCGCGCCTTACGCATGCACTATGGCACACCGCACGTCATTGGCGAATCCGCAGTCGGTCCAGCAAACTAAGGCACTCGTGTATTTCCCCTTCATCCATGCCCGCACACTCGATAATCCGCTTCACCCGCTTACGGATCGCGTAGATCGCCTGGCGTATCGCGTGAGAGCTTCTGCCAGTCTCCTCCGCCAGGTCGGCGAGCCCCGCCTGGTCGAGATAGTAGCGCACGAAGAGTCGCCGTTGACCTGCGGTAAGCTGCGAGAGTGGCGCGAGCAGCCGATCAGACAGGTCCGCCGCCTGGACAAGCTCCTCAGGTCCACGTTCGTGCGAGGCCAGTCGCCCGGCCGGACCGCTCTCCGCACACCCATCTGGGCCATAAAGCTGCGTCTCACGATGGCGGCGAGTTCGGCTGCAATACGCCCAGCGGCGACACCAGGTTTCGGCTGCCTTTCCTAGGGCCTCATCGTCGAGCGACACGAGATCGTCGCCACCTTGGCGCGAAACCTCTCCCGGCAGAAAGTCTAGAACGCAGTCGTCGAGTTCGTCGGTTGGCACGTGGTGGAGAATGGCCTGCGCTCGCACCACGCGAATGATCTCCTGGACAAAGGTCTCATCGTGCTTATTGTTAGAGCGATCATCCATGCCCTGATCCTCGTTAACACCTATCTCATCCGTTAACGTTCGTCCGCGCTCCGCTCCGACCTGCCTCAATGCTGGGCAATGACGCGCGGAGTCCGTTCACAATTAAGTTCAACTCACGAGCTCATAACTCTCGGCACCGCCTCTTGCGTTCGCTCGGTAGGATCTATTGTTTGGGCGTAGACTTTCGTCTCTTGGGATTGCGAACGATTGTAAACTCAGTAACCTACCAATCGATTACCGCGAGAGCGACCAGCAAAGAGACCTTGCCTCCCTTCGCGGCCGTAGCAGCTTCGAACTCCGGCAGGTGCTCCTGCGAATAACAGGGGTCCAGTAGCTCGACGATGCGCTCGCAGATCGCAAAGTGTACGTCCTCCGTAATTCCGGCTCCATGCACCCTCATCAGTAGCCTCCAGCACGGGCTTGCAAGGGCTAATCACTGACTAACCATGACCAACGGCTAGACATCTTGCAACGGCCTGCCAATAGTGTTCGTCTACCCGTAGATCGCCAGACAGCTTGCTCTGACTCTCCCATCGTGCATCGAGCTGTTCCTCCGATACAATATGGTGAAATCCCAGCCCCAGCTGGCGATCGCGTTGCGACATCCGCGTCTGAATCTGGAGCTTCCGGGCACGCACTTGGTAGTACGGCGCCCATCCGAACCAGACGATAAAACTCTCTGCCTCAAAGCGGTAAGGATGATGCGTATCATGCCGCCCGAGGTGATATCCGCCATCCGGATGGCTGTGTAGAAACCGTCGTCTGCGCATATCGTGCGCCCGGTCGATATAGCCCCAGGGACACTGCGCGACGAGCGACACATTTGAATCAATCGGCCGACCGTAGGCCGCCCGAGGATCGACCAGCACAACAGAGTCAAGACCTATGCACTCGGCTGTCGCGCCTCCAGAAGAACGCACGACAGCGGACAGTTCAGGCGCAACCAGAAACTCTGTCGTCGTGAGCGCCATTTTCCAACCTGTAACTTCACGCTCAATCGACTTGACCTCGTCGTCCACGTTTTCCGCGTCAAATTCGCAGTTACGTGAAGGACGTACTTCCCACTGGGGCGCCATGTCTCGGCAGATCTCCACGGATGCGTCCGTCGAAGCGTAGTCGATGAGGATGCCGTGGTCGAATATCGTGCGATGATGGCGCAGCCAGAACGGCAGCAGAAAGGCTTCGTTGAAGAAGTGGCTGATAACTGTACACGTCATTACGTAGTCCTCGCGCGACCAGTAGACGAGAGGATCGGTCATCCTCTCGAGCTGCGTTTGCCTTCAAGGCTTGACGGCATCCAAATAGAGGCTGACGGGCGCGAAGTCGGGATTGTATGCGTGTCCTGGAAAGAGATGCCGGAACGGGCCGTCCGAATGTTGGTGCTGGACAATGTTCACGAAGCCTGTGTTTGCCAGAACATACGCGAGCGCCTCAAACGACCACAGGTACTTATGTCGCCAGTGACTGTCCGCGGGAACGGTATCGCCTACACAGTAGTTCAGGTCGTAGCAGCCCACAATGCCCGAAAAGTCGTTTCTCAGGTGAGCGTCGATATAGATGTCCATGTTGGGAACCGCAAGGGTGAGCAATCCATCGCTCTCTAGGATTCGATAGGACTCTCCTAGCAGGGCCATCGCATCGGATTTACACAGGTGCTCCAGCGTATGACTGCAATGGATAATCTCTGCTTCGCAATCACCGAATGGATAGGGCGTATTGCGCAGGTCGTGTGTGACATCGCCGCCCGAGACATCCACCCTGACAAAGCCGGCAATGGGGTAGCCGGCCCCACCGCCTAAATCGATCCGCATTCTGCGTTCCTCCTCGTCGCATGAACCGCAGGCTGCCACGACCATGTGCGCTCAATGCGACGAGATAACAGAGCCTCGTGGCTGCACGATCTTCTCGTAACTACTCGCGCAACTTCGGGTGTTCCCATTGAGACCGGTGGTCTCCATTCCATCATAAGGTGGTAACCTGAACCTCGGGAAGGTAACGAACCAGACGATCTCCACCCGGACGCACGGATTGTATGCGCTCGGTAATCTCGTCGGCAAAGTTCCATGCGAGCATCACAATATCAACGGGCTCAGGTTCGACAGTCACGCGCTGCAGGGTGACGATTGGAATGTTGCGGCCGGGGGTCCTGTACCCCCACTTGAGGGGGTTGTCATCTACGATATAATCCAGGTCCAGTCCGGCGGCATTCAGGACCGTGTTGCCCTTGGCAGAGGCGCCGTAACCGATGACCTTGCGACCCTCCTCACGGCTCCTGGCTACCCAGTCTCGCAGGCGACATAGACTGACCTTCGCCTCCGCCGCAAACCGGAGATAGCGGTCAAGGGAGAGGACATGGTGTGCTCGCTCTTCGGCGAGCATCGGCTCCATCAAGCACTCAGCATCTGCGCCCTGTCCCAGGATAAACCTTAGACTCTTCGAGTGAATATCAACCTTCTGGGCAGATATCGCCGTCAGACCCGCACGCTTAGCGAGTGAGCAAAACGAGTGAACCGTGAAGTAAGAACGATGCTCGTGGTAGATAGCGTCGAACTCACCTCTATCAAACATATCGCACTGAGAGGTCTGGATGCAGATCTCCCCGCCTGGCGACAGCACAGAACGACAGGCATCGAGGAACCCCAACGGGTCGGCCACATGGGGTAACACGTTTACCGCAACCACCAGGTCGAACGTACCGGTCAAGCGTTCCGCCACGTCCTCTCCCCAGTAGGCGCGCTCGACGGGCAACTCCTTGTCCCGGCAGAGCGCCACCAGGTTTTCCGCTGGCTCTATGCCGAACACGTCTGCCCCCTGTCTGCGGAAGTGCTCCAGGAGAGTTCCGTCGTTGCAGGCAATCTCCAGGACCCGTGGAGGTCGCGAACCAGTCCAACGCTGCAGCAGCTCGCCGGCCAATCCTTCGAAGTGAGCGCGCAGTGTGCTACTGGTTCCGCTCACGTACAGGTAGTGATCAAACATTTCGTGCGGGTCGACGTCGACCGTAAGCTGACTGTGGCTGCACTGGGAGCAAAAGGCTACCGCGAGTGGATAGGAAGGGAGCGGCTCTCCGTGATGGTAGCTGTTCGCGAGTGGCTGCACGCCCAGATCGAGATAGGGTGTGAGCCCCGGGCCTCCGCAGGCCAAACAGTGAGTTAGGGGACGACTAGCCATAGGGCGCCTCCGGACAGCGATCGCGCCGTCCACGGTACCGTGGACGTCCCGAGGTGAGACTCTCCACGATCGTCTCGACTGTTTCCGAAAATGCAAATGCGTACGTCCTCACAAACGTGTCTGTTGCGAGGCAGAAGTCGTACGTGAAGCTATCAGGGCCCCGTTGGACGGTGGCTCCCGTTTGCGCCGCGACCCGTGTGCCGATCTCTCCGATGCTGCTGTTAAAGCTTGCCAGGTTGTAGATCCCGCGCCTATCCGGCCCCTCCAAAATCGCCGCCACCGCCCGTCCCAGATCGGCCGTCCCCAGGATCGGGCGATGGCATTGGCCGTTCGACACCGTCACGCTCCCGGTTTCGATGGCGCTTTGTGTCATCGCATTGATCATCAGGTCCGTCCGCAGGTTCGGCGCATGGCCGTTCACGCTCCCTAGGCGCAGGCCATAGAACTCCACGTCACTCTGTTGCACCGCCATGTCAATGACCGTTTTGGTGAGCGTCAGGTGATCACACGGCTGACCCGTCGGCGTCGTCTCGGAGGCAAGTGACGCTCCGGTGTTCACGTAGACGCAGGAGCTGCTTGCGTAGAGAAGCTTCTGCCCGCGAAGGCGGGAGAGCAGTTCGATGAAGTTACCGACGTTGTTGCGGAACGCCCCAAAGGGATCCGACTGACACATCGGTACGCTGGAGTGGGCGGCGGTCAAAATGACGGCATCGAAATCGCCCAGAAAGTCTCGCGTAAGTGTCCGGTAGTCCGCACAGAGCCCCTCGCCCGGCCCACGGGAAAACCAGCCCAGGTCCACGACGACCGGACTGTGTCCACGCAATAGGAGGAACTCGTGAAGATAGCTGCCCAGATATCCCCAGCCGCCGATTAGGAGGACACGCATACGGGTATCCTTTCCGGGTCCTGATAGACGATCGTAGAACCTTGCGGCTCAAACGCGAATTGCATCTCCGGTAAACCTATGGCCGAGCGCACGGCGTCCTGAGCCGAGAGGGGCACATAAAAGAGGAGGAATCCCCCTCCGCCGGCTCCGAGCAGCTTGCCTCCGGTCGCTCCAGCCCGCCGCGCAGCAGAGTACCAGGCATCGATCTGCGGCGAGCTAATGCCGCAGGCCAGCTCTCGCTTCCGACACCACGCCTCCTCGAGAATCGCCCCGAACGAATCGAGTTGCCCCGATTGCAAGTCCCGAAACAGGGTGTACGCCAGCTCCGCCATCCGCGCCATGCCCACTCGACACGAGGGGCGCGTCCGAAGATTGTGCTGCTGCTCGGTGAGCAGCGGATTGGCTGAGCGGGTAAGGCCGGTGTAGAACAGGAGCAAGCGCCTTTGCAGGGCATCCGATTGTGCGGGCGCCATACAGAGATTCTGGATCCGCACGCGCTCGTCCGGAAGGAATTCGTACAGCCGCAGCCCCCCGTACGCGGCGATGTACTGGTCCTGCTTGCCAATCGGTCTTTGGCAGCGACAGATCTCCAACTCGCAGGCTTCCTGGGCCAACTGCTCTGGACCGGCCAGATGACCGCATAGTCGATGCAATGCATTTAACAGCCCCACCCCGCAGCTGCTCGACGAACCCAGTCCCGTGCCCTCGGAGGGCACGTCGGATATTACGCTTACCTCTGTGCCCTGTGTAACCTTTAGGCAGGCAAGTGCTTCGCGCGCCAGGTCGTGGCGAATCTCCGCTACGTTATCTACCAGTTCATTGGTCGCGTAGCTGATGCGAAGCCGCGTGTCAAACCGGGAATTGACGCTTACGTAGAGGTAGCGATTGATTGCCGTCGCGAGCACGGCGCCCGGCGCTTCTCGGTAATAGGCGGGCACGTCGGTTCCGCCCCCGACAAAGCTAACGCGCAATGGTGTCCGACACAGGATCATGAGTCATCCTCTTCGGCCAGTCCCGGCACGCCTGGCGGTAGCTCGCCGGAGTGCCGAAATCGATCAAGTACTCATCCGCTGCAAGCGGGTGGGCATAAAGCGGGAAGTCGCTGGAGCAGAGCTGTGGGAAGACGTCCCGGCCCAGATCACACGGAACTTGCGTGGGCAGAAACGGTAATATGCCGGTGTCTACCACCGCCACACCGGCGAAGATTGAGGACGTCATCGGATGGACCGGCTTCTCCTCAAAGGCCGTGATGCGATCGCCCGCCATACAAATGACGCCGCCGGACTCGGGCTGTGAGACCGCGTGAACGGCGAGCGTAGCCGCCGGATGGATCGGCCGACTTTGGTGAAATGCAATCAGTCGCGTTATGCAAAGCGTCGTCAGAACGTCGCCGTAAACCAGAAGAACGGACCGACCCGGAAAAGTGGAAAGGTAAGTCCGCAGCGTGCCCGCTGAGCCGAGCAGCGAAGGCTCATATCGATAGGAGATCGTTACGTCACGGTAGCGCGTCCGCAGGGTTTCATAGAACGCTTCCGGACGATAGTGAACGTTGACCGCAACGCAATGAACACCTGCAGTTCGTAACCAGTCCAGGGTCCAGAACAACGCCGGACGCCCTCCGATCGGTAAGAGCGGCTTGGGGCACTGTGCCGTGAGTGCGCCAAGACGCGTGCCCTCGCCCGCCGCCAGTATCAGCGCGTCTGGCTTCTCAGACAGCCGTAGTTCTGGTTCACCGTGAGCGGTCAGTTCACTCAAGAACGCACTCCCGCCTTGCCTGCAGGACGCCGGACGGACCATCAGAAATCCGGACGTGCAACCACAATGCTACCGGGCAGCTGGATAACGGGTCCGAACGGCCATCGCCGTAAGGTCGATACGACAACATCATATGTGCATCCGCGATGATGAGGGCTCATCTCCTTCCGCGTGGTGCTCATAAATCAATCGCAGGCGCAGCTTCAGGCCCTTGATACCCAGGGTGGGGATGACAACCAAGAGTGCGAAACTCATCCAACCATCCCCTTATGGCTGTGGGACACCGTTAAACGGCACCGTGTAGCGTTCCTGGTCGCGCTCGCCGCCCCACTTGCGGATGTAATAGTCCCGCCAGCGAGACCAGTTCGAGTTGACGAAGTTGCACAGTCCCGCGTCCGCTCGGATACTCGCGCTGCCGCCCTCCTGGTGCACGACCGGCAGGTGTGTCTCCACCAGCTCGATGCCGGCAAGCTTCAGCCGGTAGTAGAAGTCCACGTCAGTGTAGTAGAGTGGCAGGTTGGTGTCCCACGAGAACTCCTTCAGGGTGGCGGTGTTGTGCAGACAAAGAACATCGTAGTTCGATAAGATCACGCCCCAGCGGCGTCCCTCCCGGGTAAGCTCATGCGCGCGGCCAAGCATCCGGTGGATCACGTCCGGTGAGGCAAGTGCGTCGCTGTGCATGATAAAGAAGGCCTGCTGCCGGCGCTTAACGGCCTCCGCCAGAATGGAACACTCTCTTCGCCGGGCTGCAGCTGGTGCTGTTGGAAGCGCCGTTCGTACAGTTTGGCGTGCTGTTCGAATCGGTAGAAGGCGGAGAAGAAGCTGTAGAGGAATCCATGAACGCCGTCCTGTGTGGCGCGTCCGCGATCGTAGTAGCTCTGGAAGTCCTCGATGAAGTGGGCGACGGCTCGCTGCCAGTGATATGCCTGCCCGTCACGGTGCATGTTGGCAGCCTCGCCATCCGTGTAGCGGTTGAGCTTATCCAGATAGTGCGCCATGCTGTCGAAGGAGTAGTGGACGAGCGCCAATTCGGGATTATCGGCCGGGAACATGATCGTCCGGCCGTCGACGTCGGCACCGGCATGCAGTCTGGTGCGAAAGACGAAATGTCCGTTCTTGAGCAGTCGCGGGGCCG
>JBBQVV010000336.1:0-8222 GCA_038211235.1 Chthonomonadales bacterium
ATGCAGGATCCGTGTTTGCCGAGCTCGCGATTCAGTGGAGCCGTCGGATCCGTGGTAAACGCCGGTCAGATCTACCACTGGCGGTGTGAAACAGTCGTCATCTGCGGTGGAGAAGGTCTCGAACCGTGAGCCTGTCGGAAACAGGCGGGTAATGATAGGGCCGCGATGCCCCAGGATTTCGACTCCTCGGCTGCCGGCCGGCAGATTGAGCGCGAGCGGCCGGAAACATCCTCCGAACTGAACCGGGAACATTGTTGATTGGCGGTCCCCGCGATCCGGGAGCGATCTTCCGGTCTGGCATAATGCCTCGACTACCGCCTGCAGAATGCTCTCGTCGTCGGTAAGGGCGTGCCGCAGGTAGGCAGGGTTCTTATCATGGCCGTCGTCAATTCCGTTGCCGTTTGTATCCCGTTTCTGGGGATCGGTTCCAATCGCTCTTTCAAGGAGGTCGCTCAGGCCGTCTCCGTCCGAGTCGTTGTAGATCTCCGCACTTGGCACAGCTTCGTGATGTACCCGGTACACCGTGTCCCGTTTGCCAGACAGATACTCTGTCCATGTAGTCACGAGCTCTCCGTGCCTGACGCGGATCGCGTCGACGCTTGGAACGTGTCCGGGCTTGCAGCGCGCCGTCAGGCTCATGATGAACGTCGGGCGCGTCCAGTGCGTTCCATCCGAAGACTGCGCGAACCAGAGATCACCGCTATCGCCAAGGTAGTCGTCGAGGAATGCGGCCCACCATTTCCCGGATGCGGTACGCACCTTGGATGGCTCAAACATCTTCGTGGGAAACCCGCTGCTGACAGGATCGATGCCACCCATCTGGGTGACAAACGATATAGTTACCGGTTCCGGCCACCCCCCTACGGTCCGCCCGCCCGTGAACGATGCGAGCGCGGCCCGTCGCGCAACGCCGCCGCGATCGTTCACGAGTTCGAATCGGGCAAAGCGGCGCAGCCAACCAGGCGCAGTTCGACTTGACAGGTTATCCATGAGGAAGTGCGTGACGTCTTTCTGATTCACTGCCTGTTCAGGTGCGCGACAGACCCGGCGTAGCGCGTCTTCTCTTGTACTTGGATCGTCCGAGGTCGTCCGGGCGTATCGGAAGAGGGCTGGTAGCGCACACGGATCTTGGAAGCGCAGCAGAGTCTGAGCGAGCATGTCGCGGGTTTCCGCGCGTCTCGCACTTCCAAGGCTTCTTACCAACTTCGGTATGGCCGAGTGGTCGCCGATGTCGACGAGGAGGTCCATGGCATCGAGCATGGGTGGATTTTCGCGTTCAGCATAAAACCCAAAGGTAGAGTATAGGAAGGGCCGCCCTTCTTCCTTGTTGATCTCACTGACGATCAGATCTAATAGTGCGGGCTCGCTGTCGCTTCCCAGGCGGACGAGCATCAGCTTTGGATCACGATCGTCCTTCGGCTCGGAATCAGGCAGTCCCTTACCGCTGGCTACCTGTCGAAGCATGTCCATTATCCTGATCCGAGGGGGATCCGACCGGTAATCTCCAGGGGCTGGATGCGCGTGCCCCGCGATTAGGCGTACTGGCCAGCAGAACTGGGCAGTCAGCATCTTCTGCGCCAACTGTCGTCTGCCGTTCGCCGTGATGGGAAGTCGCTCCGGCTCGCCATCTTCGATTGCGCGTATCGAACTCTGGTCCGAAATGTAGACTCGATCGCCATCGGTCGCGGCCCGATCGATCGACAAACGCTCGGCCGACTGCCATCGCCACTGCTCACGGCCGGTTGTAATGTCGCGCACCACGAGCGTGCTCAAGGATCCCGCCGATCGGAGAGTCCTCTGCGCGCCGTTTACCAGCGGCAGGTCATAGCGGATCTCGAAAAAGTGGCTGCCGGAATCGCCAAGAGCATGTCCACCGTCGCGCGATGCCAGGCTCATCGGCCCGAACCGTACGTGATCGGAGTCCAGTTTGTCATCGGTCCAGCGAGTTGACCCATCGCGTCTGTTCACCGCGACATCGAAATCGTCAACGGTCGTCACCAGTACGTCATCGCCCGGCAGTAGCGGCGGCGAAATCCGGCTTTCGCCTGCCGCCCTGCGCATCCAGATGCGCTGCCCCGTCACTGCATCCAGCGCTGCCAGTTCGCGATTTCCGAGCGTTGTGTAGACAATCCCATTCTTGATCACCGTCTCGCGACCCGTCGCGTAGTCGTCGGCTTCATGCGGCCGATACGACCATGTCACTGTGCCGTCTTGAACGCGGAATGCGACGAGTCTATCGGCGCCGATCTGCGCGATTGCGATCTGGTCTTCCGCGATGACATGCATTCGCACTTCACGCTTCAGTTCGTGTATGGTTGCGGTGGCGACAGGTCTACGCCATATCGTCTTACCGGTTCCGCTGTCGAGGGCCAGCACGGTCCCGTCCTGCAAGGGCGCGAGTAATAGCTTTCCTCTCTGGCATGCCTGACTCGATGCGCAGGCTTGCAGGCTTAGACTCCTTGCCACCTTGCCCGTATCGATTCCTAGCGTCAGGATTTGAAGGGACGGCAGCGGCACGGAGTTTGCACGGTTGCATCCATGCGAAACTGTGACGCATGCGTCGTCGGCAGTGATCTTCCAGTCACTTTGCTGCGACGATGTCGGGTTTGGAATCGTGTGCGGCTTGAAAAATGGAGATCGCCACAGAAGCCTGCCTGAAGCGGCATCCAGACAGCCAACCTCACATTCACAGGCATAGAATAACCGGTCGCCTCGAAGCAACAGTTCTGACAATTCAATGTGGGCGCCCTCGATCCCCGGGTCGAACTTCCACGCTGTCCGCATCGACCGCCAGACTCGCGCCGGTTCGCCGGGCCGCTGCGTGGTGAACATGTGGCGACGCGGAGCGAGCGCCTGCCGCACGGCAAGTCCCGCGCCGAATAGAACTACCATTCCGGCGACAGCATGAGGTCCTTTCGGACGGAACATATCGGCTCCTTCCAGCAGGCCAAAGTCCAGCCACGTCTTAGGCGCTGATCTTCTATTCTTCCTCGGATTCAGCGAGTGTGCACGAGTGCGGCAGTTCCCATCGACAAGCACCACATTGCATCGGTGGCGATGAATCTCCTTCCCGCGGACAAGATTCGACGGTGGATCATGACTCCTCTCGAGTGTTGATCCAGAAGGTTCGTTAAGTGGCCCGTTGCTTAAATCGTCCGCCTTTGGCCAGCCGGCCACACCTTCGGATGCGGTAACCCCGTGTCAGGCATCCGTACATTGCATGCAGGCCCTTAACTGTCGTATACTGCAGGTGAACGAAGCGCTCCTGGCAGAAATCGCGCACCGCATTGTTGCGGCGTGCAGACCCGAACGCATTATACTTCTTGGCTCTTGCGCGTATGGTACGCTACATAAGGCCAGCGATATCGATCTCTTAGTCGTTATGAACCCACGAAACGGTGATGAGACAAACCACCAGCGGATCATGAATGCAAGGGCGGCGGCGAGAATTGGATTGCTGTCCATAGACATACTTGTCCGGACGCCCGAGGAGGTAAAGACACGCTTGGCGATGGGTGACTTCTTCATTAAGGAGATATGGGAGCGCGGGAAGGTGCTATACCATCGATGGCGGAGCGAGGACCTATGACCGATAAGACCACCGGCAGGAAGGGAAAATGGGACACGCTGTTCGCGTTTCGCGACGCGGCAATGCGCAACGATATACCTGAAATGGCGCGTATCGTCGCGGACGACCAGTCTTTCATCGATCACGAAAACCCGGATCGTCTGCCCATGTCCTATCTGGCAAAGGTGATTCAGCTTCACACGTTGATCCAGCGTGGCGAGAGCGAGGGCGTGCGAGCGCTCATCGAGGAGACCAGGCAACTGATAAATGAACCCTGGACGTCCCAGGGCTGGCTGCCGCTCACGCAGGCGGCAATCCCACCCGATGCCACAATCTTCGATATGCTCGTAAACTGCGGGGCGGATCTGAAAGGTCGCGCCCAAGGCGGTTACACCGTCCTTCACTCGGCGGCGTATTACGGTAACGTGGCTGTCGCGCGACAGGTTCTGGATCAGGGCATGGACGTCAATGTGACACAAGACGACGGAACGACGCCGTTGGCGCTCGCCAGAGCGAGAGGCCACCATTCCGTGATCGAACTCCTCATCTCACGCGGTGCAACAGAATAGTCGGTGACCACGATTCAAGTATTGGCCGGGCGGCCGGCAACAGTGCGCGACATCGGTGATTGCACAATCGGAACTCGATCGCGATGATGTCGGCCCGGAATGGGCCACTCAAATCCGCGGTCGGAATCGGATATGACACTGCAAGGCGGCGCAGTGCGATCCTGGAATCGCACTGCGCCGCGTGTTGCCCGTCACCGGTTACTCTGCGATCGCCTTAGGGATCGATTCGATCCACTTCGCCGATCCCGGCAAACACGCCGAAGTTGGACACGTAGATCTTGCCTCGCGGGTCGAGTACAACGCTTGTCGGTGCGACTAGGCCCTGCATGGCGACCGTCCGGCGCTTTCCACTGCGTTCCACGTGGATCAGCGCCCCAGTCAAGTCGTTAGAGAGGAGGCCATTGGCCGCGATCTCGAGAACGTAGAGACCGCCCCTGGAGTCGAAGGCGATATCGATGATATTCGTAAACCCGTCGAGGTAGATCGTTGGCGCCTCTCCAGGAACGACTCGGTAGATCCGCGCTCCGCCGACAGGGAACGGAAATCCCGTCAGTTCGCCGACGTAGTAAGCGCCGTCAGGTCCCTTTACCACCGTGGTGGGAACGGGCTCCATGGGAATCATATCCCCTGCAAACGGCACGAGCCGATCCGGAAATACTGCCAGAACGCTGATATGCCCGTTAAGACCGGTTTTCAGCAGCGCGTTCTCGCCCGCGGCGGCAATGATTGTCGACTCACCGTCAATGAGAAGGCCATACGGATCTGAATCGATCGGCCCTCCTGCCGGATTGTTCATCTTCTCATAGGTGCTGATGTCGGCGAAGAAGCTCACGTTACCCTTGCGCACCCTCCCGAGCCAGCCCATGTGAGCGAGACCCGGATTCAGATTGCGGAAGTCGGGGTTCTCAGCGAGGCCGATGCTGAACTGGAGCCCGCCTTCGTGTGGAAGTGCAACGTCGGCCGGGCCAATTCCGAAGCTGCCGTCCAGCCCGGCGAGCGATGGCAGCCCGTTGACGAAGCGCTCCTGTACACCGTTCACGAGACGCGAGATCGAACCGGACAGGCCAAAGTAGAGGTCGCCGTTCTCACCGGTTCCAAGGAACAGGTCGCCCCCCATACCGGCTTCGGCAACATACATGTCGGTCCCACGCCCAAAAGTCAATCCGCGCGGATTGTTGAGTCCGGTCATCACGGGTGTGAGCTTGCCATCGGCGATGGCGGCTTGACCGAGAGTGAAGACGGTGAAAAGCACGATCACGATGCATGAGAACGCTCGGGTAAATCGGAAACGGATCACAGCTTTCTCCTTTCGAGTGAATCGCCGGCGCGCAGAACCGGAGCCGCGTCGCCCGGTCATGGAAACCATGGCAGTCTATTACAGTCAATTACTCGTAACCGATAGCGTATCCTCCTCAAGCGCCTCGAAGATACGGAGCGTAATACATCTCGCTACTCGTATGACTGGGGGATACGCTCGACGCTCTGCCCAACTCCATATTACGCGCGACGAGCTGGTCTGTCAGCATTGAAAACGGATCTGCGCGCACTGCTTGTCAACTCCATCGACCAGGGAGCTTATCCAGTCAGACTAAGCGCATTCGCGTTCCACCTCCGCGATGAACTGCCGGATGTGGTTCGTCACGCGGAGGCGGTCCGCGGGATCGGCCAGGTCTACGGTAAACGCGGTGATCGTGTCATACGCCGCATCCTCCACTGGGCCGCTGCCAAGGTTCATGCTCAGCACGACGTCCCGAATCCCCATCGAAGGAAGCGCTTTCGCCTGCGCCAGCGTCAGCCCGCCAACAACTTGAATCCGGACGTCGAGACGTTCCTTTGCCACCGCCTCAGCCCAGCGCAACAGCACACTGTCGTCGACCATCCGCCTGTTGTCCGTCCGTTCGTCGTAGCCGAGGTGCAGCACCACGCAGTTAGCGCCGAGATCGCGAGCGCGCCTTGCCGCCTCGATCTGGCCACGGACATCTCGACCGTCCCGTCCGGCACAACCCATCGTATCCACCATCACCTCGCAGCCCCGGCGACTCGCTGTCTCTCGCACCGCCAGGCGGATCGTGGCGTCGCTGGCGCCTGCCATCACGGTAGCCGCGGTCGCTCCCAGATCAAACATCATGCCCACCTCGAACCCGCCGCCATCCATGCACTTGATATCTGCGACGAGCGGATGGCCCGGGAACAGCTCTTTCAGGCGCGGCAGCACACGCTGCGCTCCCTCGCTCAGTATCAACATCGTTCCCGCTTCGATGACGTCGATCCCGGCAGCCACTCCCACGCTTGCCAGCCCCTCCGCAGCCTGGAGTGACTTCTGGTCCAGGGAGAGCTGGAACGCGACGGCGTGCTTACGGGCAGTGAATGGATAAGAGTTGAGATCAGCCACCTGTATCTCCTGGTACGCAAGTGTGAGTTAAGTGACCTATGCGACTGCCCTACCAGGCGGGCGACGAATTAGCACTCTCGTCTGGATGTTGATCGGCGATCTGCGGACGAAGCAGTCGCTAGCTATCTAATCTGCAGAGATGATCGAACCCGTTGACCTGCGTCAGGGAGCCGGCGATGGTACCATAACTTAGACGAACAGCGACCGATGATGCCGGGTACCATCATTGTGTTTTCGGCATCGCCGGGAACCATCCGCCGAATGTACCCGGATAATTCACGAGTAGATCGTTCGACCAGCAGTAGGGTGGGGGCTTGTCTCCCGCCGACCGGGTTCACACGTAATTCAGGTGCATTCTAGCGCGCGAATCCCGAGCCCGGACACCGCCGTGACCCGATTCGCCGGATCGAGCAGTTCTGTCAACAGATGCCGACTCAGCCTGCGCCGATAACCCTGATTCCAATCGGAGCGCTCACGGATTCTATTGCACCCTGTTGTTGTCGCTGGGTAGTGCCTGCTTCGCTGCCTCAACTGGGGAGTCCTTCCCGGCCTACCACAGCGAAGCGCACGAAGCACAACCTCTCGTAGCGGTCGAGTGACCGCAATCTGAACAATGCTCAAAGGGAGATATCTATGGCCATTCTGCCAAGCGTTCAACTCGGCGATCACCGGGTGTCGCGCCTCCTCATCGGCGGCAATCCCTTCAGCGGGAACTCGCACTATTCGGCTGAGTGGGACAACGACATGCTTGACTACTTCACGACCGAGAACATCAAGGCGACGCTGTTCGAGTGCGACCGCCAGGGCCTGACAGCGATGCAGTCCCGCGGCGATCGGCACATCCTCAGGATGCTGCGCGAATACCGTAACGAAGGCGGAACGCTGAAGTGGATCGCACAGATTGCCTCAGAGCTTTCAAACCTGAAGGGCAACATCCAGCAGATCGCGGCTGCGGGCGCGATCGCGGCGTATCATCATGGCACGCGCTCCGACAACCTGTGGCACGCGGGCCGAATCGACGAGGCCAGGGAGCTTCTTCAGACGATGCGCGACTGCGGCCTTGCTGTCGGCATGGGGTCGCATATACCGGAAGTGATCGAATATGTTGAGGAAGCGGGCTGGGACCTCGACTTCTACCTCTGCTCGGTGTATAACCTGAGCAAGCGGGCGCGCGAAAGCCAGATCGTAGCGGGTAAACGCGGAGCGGAGGAGCATTTCGACGACTCCGACCGGGAAAAGATGTTCAAAGTCATCCAATCCGTGTCGAAACCATGCCTGGTGATCAAGATCATGGGAGCAGGCCGAAACTGCGATACTCCGGAGAACACCCGAGAGACCTTCCGCTACACGTTCGAGCGTATCAAGCCTACGGATGCCGTCATCGTCGGGATGTTTCCAAAGTATCAGAACCAGATCGAGCAGAACGCTCGCTTCGTGCGCGACGTATGCGCGGACCTGAACGGGAAGGCGCTAGCATCGGCCTGACGATTGCTTGAGAGCCCCATTAACCGCCAACGCATGCGGCGACGCGCTGCGCAAGAAACCTTCGCTCCATGGGATTGCGTGCGAGCGAGAGCGCATCCTCGAAGTACCGTTGCGCGATACTGCTCCTCCCTTTGCGGAGCTCGAATTCGCCGATCGCCGCCGAATAGAACGGATATGCCGATAGGCGATCGCTGTTTTCGATCGAGTG
>JBBQVV010000337.1:0-8217 GCA_038211235.1 Chthonomonadales bacterium
CGCGCCGAGCTCCTAGCTCTGGCGTCCAATCTACCCAGAGCCGAACACGACCGGGAAGACCGAGGATTCCCTGCTAGATTCCGCGCCGACACGGCATTCAAATCCTGGCGTCAATCCACCCCAACCCGCAATCTAACACCAGCAGGATTTGCGCCCGTCTCTGAGTATGGAGGGCATTTCCCTTACGAACCGTCAGGTGATAGAGCCACCCGACCCATGTCATTCGACTGCCTGCGGCGCTGGTGTTCAGCATTGCCGTCCCCGTAGGAATCTACGGCGCGATCTGTACCTTCATCGATCGGGATAGTCCTAAACCAACTTCCCCGGACTCTTCCCTAAGTTGACTGGACAGAATGGACACGAAGTGCTTGTGTTGGCGGCCGATTCTGCTGCAGCCATCTTCGACCAGACTGCAGCGTTTGTCGGCGATCATTTCGATCTAATTTGTAGAGTACTCTGGGCAGACTACCGTTACTTGCCGGAGCTCCCATCGAAAACGGATCCATCAACTAGAATGAGTTCGCCGCGCCGCGAATCAATGTGCGGCCACAACCTTCACCGAATTGAGCAGCTGCAGTTTTGCGTTTGTCATGTCAGGCAGCACATTCTTGAGCGACGGCAAATTGAATGTGTAGACCGACAGAGTTCCGTTTTGAAGGACATACGTGAGACCTTTGTCGGTGACCATGATGGGTGCTGTTTGTGGCGCTACTGGTTCTTGAGCCAGGGCAGGGGTAGGTCCGACAGCGCTTCGCAACAATAACAGGCAGAGGGCGCCGGCAATCACCGCCAGAAGCAGCTTTGTCGTTTTGTCAATCATCTAGGGTTTCCCTTCATCACGTTATCTCACGTGCGATCAGACAGTGGTGCGGCGTCGAACGCGATGCCGGTCTTCACCTGGATGAATCGTCGGTTTCAACCGGGGGCATTCATATGCAACCTAACATACGGATCGGATCTGCTAACGTTGCACCTGCAACTCATATCAGCTCGTCTGGCGGAATGGCAATTGTCGCCGCCTTGCGATTGGCTCCAGACGATCGCCAAAGTCCGCGAGCTAGTAGCAACGATCCGCATGAACGCCACCATCGCCTGGAGCATCCGCGAAACCGTCGGCGCCCTGCCCTCACCCCCGGCCCTCTCCCGCAAGCGGGCGAGGGAGGGAGGCGGATCCTCCGCAAGCACGGTTATACGCCCGACCTGCAGGAGCGCGCCACGAAGACCGTGCTGGAGTAGGTGGAACTGCCGGCAGCGGATTCAGATCCGATTATCATTGAGTTCTGCGCTCTCCGCTGACTGTAAATCTCGTCGTTTCGTCGTCCAACCGCGCCAGTAGCGAAACGATCACCAACAATTCACTGCCGTCCTTTGGACGACCAAACAGCTTGTTCCCGGCAGGTGCACTCTGCCCTCGACACTTGCCGTGGGCTCTCGCCCGTGACGTCGATGTGTTCTTTGTGTACGATGTGTCAATCGATTAGCGGTTTACGGAGGTCCCTATATCTCAAACAGTCACAATGCGCCTGCCCGAAGCGACTGCGGAGTGGCTCAAGACAACTGCAGGACGTGCTGGCCGGTCCGTGAGCGACCTGAGCGCTTCGCTGGTTGAGGAGGCGCGGCGCGTCGCCGAGTTTGCGGAGATCGAGTTTCGCACTTTTGGCGGCGACGGCCAGGTCTGCCTCGCCGGTGGATTGCGGCTCTGGAAAGTGATCGTGGTGGCGCAAGACTATGCGATGGATGTGGACCAGTCGTCCGCGCACTTCGATCCGCAACTGCGATTTCGGCGGCCTCGTCCGGGCGCTGCTCGCGCACTGATACCGCTATTCCGCCGGATCCTGACTCGATCGTCTCGCATTCCTGGAACCGAGCTGAAGGACTATACCATCACTGGATGTTTTCAAGATCCGGCAACAAGCGGGTACTTCGGCCCTCTCCACGTCAATTCGATGCATCCAAATTGCTCCCCATAGCATCTATTGCGACTTTGCGCGAGACATCTCCCCCTCGCAATGGTCAAACCACCAACTCCTCCCAAAGTGGGACCACTGCCTCGCAAACCGGGAGTTTGACTCCCGCATGGAGCCGATGGTATGATACCGGCAATCCCTGCGACCGGAGGAGCGTCCTCGATGACGATGGAAAGTCTGGCGGAGCGGCTCAGCGCCTACACAGCCGCACTGCGGTTTGAGGACCTCACGACGGATGCCGTCCATGAAGTCAAGCGCCGCCTCCTCGACTCACTCGGATGCGCGATGGGCGCCTATCGCAGCGATCCGGCGTCGATCGCGAGACGTCTCGCGCTGACCGTAACAAGCACCCTCCCCGCGACCGTTATTGGAACCGCAAACCGCACCTCTCCGGAGCTAGCCGCATTCGCGAACGGCGTTCAGTTCCGATACCTCGACTACAACGATACGTACCTCTCCCTGGAGCCTGCGCACCCAAGTGACAACCTGGCGGCGGTCCTTGCGATTGCCGAGCCTGCGAGGGCATCCGGTCGCGATCTGATTACCAGCACCGTGCTCGCATACGAAGTGCAGTGCCGACTCTGCGACGCGGCGAGCATTCGGGCGCGCGGCTGGGACCACGTCACCTACGGCTCCTTCTCGACGAGCCTGGCTGCCGGAAAGCTTCTTGGACTGGATGCGACGCAGCTCACGCACGCGCAGGGGCTCGCGGGCGTGCCGAATAACGCGATGCGCCAGACTCGGGTCGGAACGCTCTCCCACTGGAAGGGCTGCGCGTTCGCAAACGCCAGCCGGAACGGAGTATTTGCGGCGCTGCTCGCGAGCTATGGCATGACCGGCCCGACAGAGGTGTTCGAGGGCGAAATGGGTTTCTGGAAACAGGTTTCCGGTCCGTTCGAGATTGAGACGCTGGGCGGGAACGGCGAACCGTTCATGATCAACAGGACGTACATCAAGTACTATCCTGCGGAGTATCACTCCCAGAGTGCAATCGACGCGGCCCTGACCCTTCGCCCGAGGATCTCGGGCGGTCCCGGCTCGATTGCGCGGGTCACCATCGAGACGTTCGACGCGGCAGTCGAGATCATTGGCGGCGAGCCGGAGAAGTGGCGGCCCACGACAAGAGAGACCGCCGACCACAGTCTGCCTTACTGCGTTGCAGTCGCGCTCAGCGAAGGCGAAGTCACGCTCGATTCTTTCAACGACGTCCATCTCAACGATGAAGCGCTGCTCGGTCTTGTGGCGCGCACGGAGGTAAAGGCGAACCCGCGAATGAACGCGCTCTATCCCGAGGGAATCCCGAACCTGGTGCGCCTCCACCTTCGCAACGGCGACATTCTCGAGCACGAGGTCACTTTTCCTCGCGGCCACGCGCGGAATCCTATGACGGATGCTGAAGTGGAACAGAAGTTTCGTGCGCTTGCCGGCCCGTTGCTCTCCGCCGCCAGTGTCGCGGAGATCGTGGACCGATGCTGGAACCTGGAAGCAGAAACCGATATCGGCGGCCTCCTGCGCCTGCTCGAAGTGAATGAGACGGGTGTAGCGGCCAGCGACCCATGATTCTGCCATCACATCCGACAATTTGGTCCACTGGTGCGATTCCGTCCATGTGCCACGACCCAGTTGGCTCAGGAACACAATCAACATGAACATCGAATCCGCGGGGAATCGCTTTCGCGCGGTTCTGAAACGCGGAACGATCGTATTGCCGGGCGTCTTCAACGCGATCACGGCGCGCTGCGCCGAGCGAGCCGGATTCGAGGCGCTCTATCTAAGTGGCGCCGGTGTCGCCAACAGTCTGACCGGCTTGCCGGACATCGCCCTACTGACGCTGACCGAGATGGCGCAGCAGGCGCGTTACGTATCGCGCGCGACCGTCTGTCCGGTGATCGCGGACGCGGATACCGGCTACGGAGAGACGCTGAATGTCGCGCGGGCCGTAGAGGAGTTGGAGCGTGCCGGCCTCGCGGGCATCCATTTGGAAGACCAGGTCGCCCCGAAACGGTGCGGTCACCTCGATGGAAAGCAGGTGGTTCCGGCAGTCGATATGGTAAGGAAGGTACGGGCGGCGGTCCGTGCTCGTTCCGATCCTGATTTCTTCCTGATCGCCCGCACCGACGCGCGCTCTGTTGCCGGGCTCCAGGAGGCGATCGATCGCGCGCGGCGCTACCTGGACGCGGGAGCCGACGCCATCTTCCCCGAATCACTCGAGAGCGTCGATGAGTTTGCCCGGTTTGCGGAAAGTGTGCCGGCGCCTCTGTTGGCGAACATGACCGAGTTCTGGAAGACTCCCTTGATCACCGCGGCGGAGTTTGCTGCCATGGGATACTCCATGGTCATCTTCCCGATGACCGCGTTTCGAGTGATGATGCGATCGGCGGAGAACGCATACGTCGAGCTTCGCAGGACCGGCACGCAGGCGGCGCTAATGGATCGGATGCAGACCCGGGCGGAGCTATACGACCTCGTCGATTACGAACATTTCGAGCGACTCGATCGCGAAATCGCCGAAGGAGCATGAATCATGAGCACGCCATATAGCCCGGGACTGGAAGGGGTCACCGCGGGGATTTCGTCCATCTCAGAGGTAGATGCCGACCGCAACGAGCTGATCTATCGAGGTTACAATATACACGAGCTTGTTGAGCAGTGCACCTTCGACGAAGTGGCGTACCTGCTCCTGTTCGGTAACCTGCCCGATCGACTCGAGTTTGATGCGTTTATGGAACAGGTGAGAGCAAATCGCACGGTTCCCGACTCGATCTACGACCTCTACCGGACATTCCCACCCGGCGCGCACCCGATGGACACGCTCAAGGCAGCGGTCACGGTGCTCGGAATGTACGACCCGGAGGCGGACGACAACTCGCATCTCGCCAACTTGAACAAGGCAGTGCGTCTCTATGCCCGGATTCCTAACCTGGTCGTCAACGGGTACCGTATATCACAGGGTCTCGATCCCGTTCCACCCGAATCGACGATGGACCATAATACCGGTTTCTTTCGGATGCTTACCGGGGAGTCTCCATCCGACACCTTCAGCAAGGTATTGAACGTCACACAGATACTCTACGCCGAGCACGGATTCAACGCCTCGACGTTTGCCGCCAGAGTCACGGTATCTACGCTCTCAGACATCTATTCAGGCGTCGTGTCCGCGATCGGAACGCTGAAGGGACCGCTCCACGGCGGCGCGAACGAGGCGGCCATGGCGATGCTGCTCGAGATCGGAGAGGCCGATCGCGCCGCAGCGTGGGTGCGCGATGCCCTGGCGAGCAAGAAGAAGATCATGGGGTTCGGGCATCGAGAATATAAAAAAGGCGATGAGCGAGCCAGAATTGTCAAGAGTTACGGCGTGGAGCTTGGCCGGCTCGTGAACAATAGGCGATGGATCGACATTTCTCAGATTGTCGAGGACGAGATGATGCGAGCGAAGGGCCTCTACCCAAATCTCGACTTCCCGGTCGCAAGCGTATACTACATGATGGGGCTGCCGATTCCTCTGTACACGCCGATCTTCGTGATGAGTCGGATCACAGGCTGGTGCGCGCACGTCATCGAGCAGTTGGATAACAACAGAATCATTCGGCCCCACAATGAGTATAACGGCCCGCGCGGCCTCTCAGTCGTACCCATTGGTGAACGATAAGTTCGCCTCCTAGCTAGAGAATTACCCCATGCAACGTGTTAGACTGCCTTTTTCACGAAGTGATCAGTTGGCCGATAGTAGGGTGAGGGCTCGTCCCTCGCCGACGTGCGTCCCGAATGAACCCGGTTAGGCGTTCATGACGATGATCGACGAGTCCAGCACCTCAGGCAAAGCCGTCGTGATCGGCGCGGGAACGATGGGCGGCGGCATCGCGGCGCAGCTTGCGAACGCCGGCTGGCACGTGCAGCTGCTCGACGTGCCATCGACGGACCCGGACGGTTCATCGGCACGGAGCGTCGCGGCCGTTGCCGGGCTCGATCGCGTGATGAATGCGCGTCCGCCCTTGCTTTACCTGCCGGAGTTCGCCTCGCGCATCCAGCCCGGAAACACCGCCGACCATCTTACAGGGCTGCAAGATGCGGATTGGGTCGTCGAGGCCGTGGCCGAGCGTATGGACGTTAAGCGGTCCATCCTGGCGGAGGTCGAGGCGAACTGTAACGCTAACACGGTAATCACCTCCAACACAAGCGGATTGAGCTTGAGTGAAATGGCCGCTGGCCATAGCACTTCATTTCGATCGCGCTTTCTAGGATCCCATTTTCTAAATCCTCCCCGCTACCTCAAGCTTCTTGAAGTGATCCCACTGCCCGACACCGATCCGGCAATCGCGAGCGCATTCGTGCGGTTCGCCGAGCAGGTGCTTGGCCACCGGGTGGTGGTCGCAAAGGACACGCCAGGATTCATCTCGACGCGAATCTGGATCGAGCATCTCATTGCGACAATGAGACTGGCGCTTGCGCAGGGGCTGACGGTCGAGGAAGCGGACTATCTCACCGGCGCTCTACTGGGCCGCCCACGCAGCGGCACATTTCGGATGGCCGATCTGGTCGGTCTCGACATCGTGGCGGCCATTGCCGCGAACCAGGCTATTGCGCTGCGCGACGTTTCCTTCCGATTCGAGCTGCAGCTGCCCGAAATCGTGGAGCGGATGATCGTGGAGGGACGGCTGGGCGATAAGACCGGAGGAGGGTTCTATAAGCGAGTTGGCAAGGAGATGCTTGCGCTGGACCTCGTCCGCGGCGAATATCGTCCGCGGCAGGATGTTCGCATCGACGAGGTCGAGGCGCTCCTCAGTCGCCCGCTCCTGGAACGATTACGCTCCTTTACGGGCAAACCAGCGGAAGCGTGGGACACGTTCGTCCAGGCCGTGCTCGACTCACTGACCGCGTATGTCGACTACGTCGGACCGCTCGTTGCATCCGATGCGCTATCGGTGGACAACGTGATGCGATGGGGTTTCCAGTGGGAGATTGGCCCATACGAAATGGAGGACGCTCGAACCGAGCGGCAGCGCAACTACCGGGGCGCCGGTCCGGGGCGCCGGATGCGCGTGTTCGGTGCGGCGGAGATGCAGTCCATCCCGGCGCTGCCGGAGTTTGTCTCGCTCGCGGATCGCAAGGCAGCGGGCGGCACCGTCTTTGAGACCGCGGACGGCGCGCTGGTCGATCTCGGAGATGGAGTCGCGTGCCTGGAGTTCCGTACCAAGTTGAACACCGTAAGTCCGCGTCTCTGCGAAGTGATCGACCGCGGGCGAGCTCTTGCGGAACGGGAGTTTGCCGCTCTCGTGATCGGCGCCGGCGCACTCCACTTCTCCGCGGGCTACGATCTCAGGCTGCTGCTCCAAGCCGCGCAAGCGAATGATTGGAATGCGATCGACGGGATGCTCCGCGTGGTCCAGTCCACACTGCTCGGACTCAAGTATTCAACGGTTCCTGCTGTCGCGGCAGTGCGCGGCTACACTCTCGGCGCCGGGTGTGAATGCGCGCTTCACTGTGCGGCCATTCACTCGGGACCCGAGCTGACGATGGGCTTGCCCGAGATCAAAGCAGGTCTTGTGCCGGGTGGGGGAGGGATCAAAGAGCTGCTAATGCGGGCGATGGAGGACCGGGATAGCGGCGCAGGCGCGCTGGATCAAGTCGAAAGGGCGTTCCGTCAGATCGCCATCTGGGGGACCTCGACAAGCGCCGCCGAGGCGCGCAAACTCGGTCTGCTGAGGGAGTCCGATGGTATCTCGCGCAACGCGGACCGCCTCCTTTACGAAGCCAAGATGAGGGCGCTTGCGCTCGTTGCCACCGGTCACCGCGCGCCCGTCGCTCGAGCGGTTCGCCTGTTCGGAGGCCGGCTATTGGATCGTTTGAGAAGGATCATCGAGGAAGAGGAACATGTATGGTCCGGCGCATTCACCGAGCACGACCGCCTGATCGCCGAGAGGATCGCAGGAGTGATGTGCGGCGGAGACGGGGAACCTCGCGATATGAGCGAAGATGACCTCCTCGCGTCCGAGCGCGAGGCGCTGATCGCGCTTGCCCACGAGCCGAAGTCCATCGCTCGCATGCAGGCCCTGCTCGCAACCGGCCGGCCACTCAAAAACTAACCGCAGAAGGTGGTTACAGCCTTCTCGTGTACTCGTCCCCACGGATCGATTCCTACGGCCATAAGGCCCGCATGGGACGCCCGTATGCTTGCACGGATTGGCACTATTTTGCCCACTCCCTGTCCGTCCCAGGACCCGTATGGGCTTGCCGACGCTACTTGTGAACC
>JBBQVV010000338.1:0-8193 GCA_038211235.1 Chthonomonadales bacterium
AGGCGTCACTCTGTTGCGTCTCGCGTACCGCGATGTCGTCCTTCTCTGCCTGCGTATCGCGGACTCCCGCCTCGAGCAGCGCGATCTGCTCGCCAATCTCGTGCAGCTCCCGAGTCACTTGCGCACTCGAATGTTCCGCAGTCTCAGCTCGCTGGCTCAAGAGCGATAGCTGGCTCTCGTTTCGCTCAACCCGAGTTGCACACGTCAGCCTGGCAGCTCGCGCGGATTCCAGCTCGCCGTCGGCCCCGGTAAGTTGTTCCGCTGCATCGAGTGCGGCGCGCTCCGCCGCTGTCAATTCGATATCGAGCCGAAATGCCTGTGCCAGTTCGATCTCGCGTTCGGCGGCGCCGGCGGCGTGCTCGTACTCCGCCTTCTGAAGTTCGGCAACTAAAAGTCCGATCTCGATCTCGTGTAGTCGCTCCTGAAGTAAGAGGTATCTGCGCGCTGCAATCGCCTGCCGCTCCATCGGCTCTCGCTGAGTCTCCAGCTCGGCAACGATGTCACGAACGCGAGTTAGATTCGCTTCCGCGGCCTCGAGCTTGCGCATCGCGTCGCGCTTCTTGACCCGATACTTCTTGATTCCGGCAGCCTCTTCAAACAGCTCGCGTCGATCTTCCGGCCTGGCAGAAAGTACAGCATCGATCTCCTGCTGGCTCACGAACGCATATGCGCCCTTCCCGACGCCCGTGTCGAGAAAGAGCTCCACGATGTCCTTCAGACGGCATGAAGCATTGTTGAGAAGGTATTGACTTTCGCCGGATCGGTAGAGGCGTCGCGTCACCACCACCTCCGCGAACTTGACAGGCAAGGTTCCATCGCTGTTGTCGACAGTCAGCTTTACCTCGGCCATTCCCAGCGGTCTGCGCCGATCGGTTCCGGCGAATATAACGTCCTGTGCCGCATTTGCGCGAAGCAGCCGGGGGTTTTGCTCTCCCAGCACCCAGAGCAGCGCATCGACGATGTTCGACTTGCCGGAACCGTTGGGTCCGACGATGGCCGTCAGCCCGGTTCCGATCTCGATCTCCGTCTTATCCGCGAACGTCTTGAAGCCCAATAGCTGGAGTTTTCTGAGTTGCAACAGGCGCTTTCCGTGATCCTTGAGGGTGATTGCTGCAGTTTACAGGCTACCGGCCGCGACTGTCAAGGTGACGTTTCGCAACATGGCGCTCGCATGAGACGGACATCGAATCGATGCTGCACCGCGCTTATCGAGCAACATTCGGCCCTAATCGGCGACATAACAATGCGGTATTGCCGTGACGCGGGTCGAATCGGAGTCACGGACAGGGCTCATAGTCGTTCAACATCTTTGCGGCTGACACTTCGAGCGTACACAGGGTCTACCGGGCGGAGGGGCACGACCGTTGAGGTCGGGCATGCCGGCCGCGATGGCGTGTGGTAAAATATCTGGCAATGCAAAAACACTTGAAGAAGCGATTGAAACGGCCGACTCGGTGTGAATTTTTATCACGAGATGAGGAGATGGATTTGAACGATACCGATTATGGACTCCGTCGCATGTTGCAGGTCGCCTCGGTCGCAGGCGCAATTTGCCTCGCGCTCCTGACCGCTACTGTAGCAAGCGCGGATGATCAGAAGGTTCCGCTGCCGCTCAAGCTGCCGAAGCCCGTCTTTGCGGGTACTGCCGCAAACACGAAAGCGGGACCGAATGTTGAGAAGCTTTCCGACAAGAAGCGCGAGATCCCGATGGTCCCGAAGGGTACGGTCAATCTTGCGCTTCGCAAGAAGGTGACCAGCAGCGCGCCGCCCTTCTCTGGTACACTCGATCAGATTACCGACGGTGATAAAGAGGCCAAGGAAGACACTGCCGTGGAACTTAAGCCGCGGCTGCAGTGGATCCAACTCGATCTCGGTGCCGCCAGCCCGCTCTCCTACGTCGTAGTATGGCACTTCCACCTCGAACCGATCATCTTCCACTGCGTCATCGTTCAGACCTCTAACGATCCAAACTTTGTCGAAGGTGTCACAACAGTCTTCAACAACGACGTGGAGAACCTCGCCGGGCTTGGAATTGGAAGGGACAAGGAGTACTTCGAGACAAACGAGGGAAAACTGATCGACGCAAAGGGCGTCTTTTCCAGGTACGTGCGGCTATACAGCAAGGGCAGTACCTATCGCGACCCGTTGAACCGATATACCGAGGTGGAAGTCTACGGCCAGCCGGCTAAATGAGGCGGCGTGCCGCCTTCCCGGTCGCAATGCTCGCACTGGTGGTTGGCGCTCTCGCCTTTCGGCTGCCTGCACTTCAAAATAGGCCTTTTCACGGTGACGAAGCGGTACACGCCTTCAAGTTTCTAGAGCTCTGGAGACACGGCGTGTATCGCTACGACCCGAATGAGTTTCACGGTCCGACTCTGTACTATGCCGCCCTCCCTTCCGTACTGATCCACGGACGGCGCGCTCTCTCGGACTGCTCCGAATCCGACTTCCGGCTTCCAATCGCGCTGTTCGGCGCGGCCATGGTGCTGCTTATTTCGCCTCTTAGTTCGGGGCTGGGAAGGCGTGCCGTGCTGCTCGCGAGCCTGCTTACCGCGCTCTCCCCCGCCCTGGTGTTCTACAGTCGGTACTTCATCCAGGAGACACTCTTCGCGTTCTTCACGCTATCCGTGATCGTTTGCACGTGGCAGTATATGAGGAGTAAACGCAGCGGATGGCTGATCCTCGCTGCAATCGCCGCGGGCCTGACGATTGCGACGAAGGAGACCGCCGTACTATCGTTCGGCGCCATGGTCGCCGCGCTCGTCCTAACCCGCCTGTGGAACCGTCGAGTCGACAGCGCGTCTTCATCGCCCTTCGTGGCGCTTCCCGCCGGGCTCAGTGCCCACTCCCAGTTACTTCGTAGATCCAGTGCGGTCTCGCGTGCACCGGAGGGGCACTTGGCCGAAGGCCCCCTAGCGAAGACGTTCACGTCATCGAGGATGCGGATGTTCGAAGATACTCGCGCCGGGCTAATCGCCTCCTGCGTGATCACCGCGTTGGTGGTCGCCTGCCTCTTCATCTCGGGCTTTGGCACGAACCACGTCGGTCCTCTGGGTGTCCTTACCGGGCCAGTGGACTATCTGCGGTCCTTTACCCCATGGCTGCAGAGGGCCCGCGGCGTAAGCGCCCATATCTATCCATGGCACTTCTATCTGGACCTGCTCATCTGGACGCACCACGGACGCGGGCCGGTGTACAGTGAAGCTCTGATTGTGGTCCTGGCCGTCGCAGGGATCGTTTCGGCGCTGCTCCCCGTAAGCCGAACCGGATTCGATGGTGACCGAAGTCTCGCCAGATTCCTAGCGTTCTTCACGATCTGCCTGTTGGCGCTCTACAGCGCAATACCCTATAAGACGCCATGGTGTCTCATAAGCTTCTTGAATGGGCTGATTCTTCTCGCCGGCATCGGAGTCGTTGCCATACTGCGCGCCATTCGAAGCGGCCCTGGACGCGTTGTGGTTGCTGGAGCCCTGATCGCCGCCACCATACAACTGGGCATGCAGTCGTTCCGCGCAAGCTTTCAAGCGGAGACGGACCCTGCGAATCCGTACGTATACGCGCAGCCGGTGCCGGACGTCGTGAATCTCGCTCGATGGTGTTCCGACGTTGAGCAGTACAGTGGCGCCGGCCAGGACATGATCGTAAAGGTACTATGGACGGACGACTATTACTGGCCAATTCCGTGGTATATGCGCCGGTTTAACAATGTCGGTTACTATCACGATGCCGGCGATCCCACGGCGGCCCTTGTTCTCGCTTCGCCCGAGTTCGAAGATCAGTTGGCGCTAAAGCTGGACAAGACTCATGTTATGGCCAGGTTCTTCCGCATCCGGCCAGGCGTCTTCGCAGAGGCGTGGGTCCGCATGGACGTCTGGGAACAGTACCTCAAGCGCCGTCCCCGGCCCGTCGACACCGATTAGCCAGCACTATCCACGAACCCATGCATCGGCCGAAAGACGTATGTGCTCCGCGCAACCCGCAAATTCACCGTTACAGATGGTCCGGTTGAGCGTCTACAGTTCCAGGTAGACTGCATTTTCCGCCAGGCGCCGGGATCCGCCAGAACCCATGCAGTAGCGGGGCGCAACGTGCCGTCCATGGTGCGTATGAATGCGTATGGCGGCCTGAACCAGTGCGAATCGGTCGCGGTTCCGGCCGCCCTATCTCTCCAAGGATATACCTGAATGACAATCAATGTCTCCTCGCGCGCGCCGGCCAGGTTCGCTTCGGCCGTCACCGGCGTACTGCTGACCGTCCTTGCCTCTCCGGCTGCCCGGCCCTCCTATGCCGAGATCAGTCCACGCGACAGTTTCCTGGCCATTCAGCGGCAGGTTGAATCGATCCAGCCGCAGCTTGTAAAGAGTACGGTCCTGATCAGACTATTTGACGGGAGCGGCTCCGGCGTTATCGTCTCACCTGATGGCTTTGTACTCACGGCAGGACACGTGGTCGAAGGCCGCGAGGGGCGACGCGTAACGATTGGCCTCTCGGACGGCCGCAGCCTGCCCGCGATCGTCGTGGCTTCCAACCAGCAGAGCGACCTTGGTATCGTTAAGATAAGTAATGTGGATGGACTTCCGACCTCTCCCCTGGGCGACTCATCGACGCTGCGCCGAGGCGAGTGGGTGCTGGCGACAGGACATCCGCTTGGGCCACACGCAGGCAGACCGCCGGTATTGAGGATCGGCCGCGTTCAGCGCGTAATGGGAGGCAGATTTGGTCATGAAACTCGAAGCCTTTCGACCGATGCCCCCATTATCAGCGGCGACAGCGGCGGTCCGCTGTTCGATCTTAGCGGACGCGTGGTTGGCATCAACAGTATGATCACGACGGGCGAACGGAGGATGGCAAGCATTCATGTCGCCATAAACCTGGTTAAGTCCGCATTTGCCCGCACGCTGCGTGGTGAGGCGCCAGACTCATGGGATGGGCCGCCCTCGGCGTTTGACAGCGACCTCCACGATGGCCGGGCGGCGCTGCAATCGGGAGATTTTGCTTCGGCGGCGCGCCTGGCGAAAGAGGCCGGCGAGGTCGATCCCACGAGCGCCACGTCGCGGCTACTGCTCGCCCGTGCGGACGTCCGAGGAGGTCAGCCCCAGCTTGCGCTCTCCGCGATAACCCAGGCATGCGACCGCGGCTACAACGACTCCGAAGCGATTCGCAAGGATCCCGATTTCGCTCCGCTGGCGACGCAGCCCGCGCTCGCTCGCCTGCTCGATCGACTGGATGCGTTCAACGGCATCCCTGGCGAGCGAAAGAGCGATACAACGCTATTCGCCCCGGGAGCGCCGGCAAACATCGGCCAGGGCGTCGTGCGAATCCAGGCCGCAGGAAGCGACGTGGCCCTCGGTACGATTGTGTCCTCGGACGGCGATATATTGACAAAGGCGAGCGAACTTCCCGTAGGCTCCCTGACATGTGTCATGCCAGGCGGACAGAGCGTTCCCGTGATGCGGCGAATCGTTGACAACGACTGGGACGTGGCGCTCGTTAAGGTAAACGTTGCCGGTCTCAAGGTGCTGGCTTCGTCCGAAAGCCCGACGGTCGGTGAGTGGACATTCTCTCCGGACAACGTCGGAGCGCTGGCTGCGGTTGGAGTCGTAGGCGTTGCGGACATGCCCGTTGTTGGGCGTGGGATCGCGGTCAAGCAGACGAGTAAGGGTTACCTAGGCGTTCAGCTGGAACCACTGGCGGATGACGCTCTTAAGGCGGCCGGCGTGCCACAGGGCATCCGCGTCCACGTCGTGCCGGACCTGCCTGCAGCGCGCGCGGGTGTTCTGGAGGGTGATATTCTGATCGAGGCGGAGGGCCAGCCCATCCACGATCCGGACGCGTTTATGGACCTTCTGGTGACGAAGAAGCCGGGCGATTCCGTAAGCCTGCGGCTAGCGCGTGGTCCCGAACGTGTGACGGTGTCGGTTTCGCTAACGACCAGGCCGACTGGAATCCTCGGACGGAACGGCCTGCCCGAGAAGCTGTCCGGAGAGGTAAGCCGAATGCAGGGACCGTTCACACACGTGCTGCAGCACGATTCAGTTCTGAAGCCGAGCGCCATGGGCGGCCCCCTGCTGGACACGGAGGGTCGATTCCTGGGCCTGAACATCGCGCGGGCGGACCGGACTTCGACATACGCCATCCCAGCCCGCGACCTTGCCCTGATCTATTCCAAGCTAAAAGCTGCTCGGTAGAAGCCGTCTAGCAAGTCAAGGCCGAGAATGGGGGTTCATACACCGTATGCCTACCCCATCTCGGCGTCGATCTCGTCCAGCCGTATGGTCCGTCTTTCGGCCGCGCTTCGATCGAGAGCGTAACAGACCGCATGCGTCTTCGCGGCGTCCTCCAGATTCAGAGGTGATTCGGTGTCCGTGCGAATCGTGTCGATGAAATGGCTCAGCTCACCGTCGAAAGGATGGTGCGCTACATCACCATTGTCAGGCCGAATCGTGGGAACTTCAATCCAGTCCGTCTGACCGCCGAAAAACTCCCGGGCGTATATCTTGTTGTCCCGAATGGTCCCCTTTTCTCCAAGAAGATCCACGTTAAAGGCGTACGGCGACTTCACGTCGAGCGAGGTCGACGTTTTTCCAATTGCGCCATTCCGGAACTTCAGGATTCCGACGACATTGGTATCGTACTCGTACTCCGGGTTCTGCCGGTTACTGAAAGCCGCGACCTCTTCCACCTCGTCCTGGACGAACCACCGAAGCGCGTCGACGGCATGGCACCCGGCGGAGAGCAGCGCGCTGCCTGCCACTTCGCGCTTGACATTCCATCGATACTGGGCGTAATGCGGTCCGATGTTGTGCCAGTAGTCGACTTCCGCCGAGAAGATTCGGCCGATCGCCCCCTCCTCCAGCATCCTCTTGATCCATAGAAACTCGGGATTCCAGTGCAGGACGAAGCTTACGACGGTCTTAATTTTGGCTTCGCGCACTGCGCGCAGCATCGAGCCCAACGAACGCGCATCATTCGCTGCCGCCTTCTCGATAAGAAGGTGCTTGCCAGCGCGAGCGCCCATTATTACCTGACCGCTATGCAGATTGGGAGGCGTACAGATCGAGACGGCCTGAATCGCAGGATCGGCCAGCATCTCCGCATAATCGCCGTAGATCCTCGCGTCGACGACTCCGGTTTCTGTGGCCTTGGCCTCAGCGCCCGCTTTCGTGCGACTGCACAGCCCAACGACCCGACATCCCTCGATCTTCTGCAGCGACTTGATATGCTCGCCGGCAACCCATCCAGTTCCCAAGACTCCCACACCGATATCAGGCATCTTGCAGTCTCCTCGTGCAACTATACAGGACTATTTATGTTCTGATCTACGGAACCGACCTACGGGCGCCTAGTTCCCCAATACGGGTCCTTGACCCCTATTGGGGGTCGGCGTCTTGGCAAGTGCGGCAACCGCACCTGTGGTCTAGTTGAAACGCACTAATGCATTTCTGCTTCGCAGGTCCCGATACCGTCGCGGTAAAACGTGAACTGTACATTAGGATGGGCCGCGAGCAGTGACATCGGAACCGCGGAATCCGAGATCCGCTTCGAGATCATCAACGTCGTTAGGCGCATACCGAATGGATTATCGTGGTGCCCCGGATGCCATATCGAGACTTTGTCCGCCTTCCATGTCTGTGTCGGTCCAACGGTCAGCGCGTGCGTCGGCACCAGCGGTATGTTGCCTCCGCCGGAAGTTCTTGCATTCTGAATCAGAGTGAGCGGATGCAGTTCAACAATTCGCGTACCATGAGCGCCATATTCGGCAGGTGTAGGGGGCGAATTAGTATACGCTCCATCGCGACGAACGGGATCGTTAAATGCCCAGTGCTTTACTTCGCCCTGCCCGCCCTGCATCACGGCGCACCTGACGGCGGACCAGGAGGACTCGTATTCCGCGACTTCCCTCTCTGGGAAATGCAGATTTGTCTCAGGCATTGCATTTTGGGTTCGAATGCGGTCGAAACAGAGCTCGCGGTCTGCCCGGGCGAACGACAGCGGATGGTCCCGCGAAACCTCGCGTCCGTCCATCACCCACTCGTCCATGCCCCAGAAGTGAGCGTCTCGCAGGGAAAGGTCCAGGTCATTCACCAGGCGCGCCACGAGCGGAAGCTGCTCGGTGGGGCCGATAGGGCCGCAGATGCCGACGGGATTATCCGCGGTGGCCTGCTTCCACGCGTTGATGTATTCGAGAGCTTC
>JBBQVV010000339.1:0-8074 GCA_038211235.1 Chthonomonadales bacterium
CTACGGGCTCGGCCCTGGTGAACCATTGTCCGCGTTGCGATCGACGCGTATCACCGCGAATCACGCGTTACGCTTGACCGCCTCCATGAACTCGACTGAAGCCTCAGCCTTTCGGACCTTGGCCCTGTAGTAGCAGTGCCGCGCCGGTATGGACGGGTTTAGCGGATTCGGAGACTTCAGCCCAGCAGCTCCAGCATCAACGTCGGCGACCAACCTCGACAGGCCGTCGCCTCAAGTGGGATCCATCGTAGCAGGCTCAACTCACTGCCTCAAAACCCCACGACGCAACCTCTGATGGTGAAAAGCGATATTCTCCGGCTGAATGCACGGGCTACAAGAAGACGCGGCTGATCTGTCATCCTGACGAGGATCACATCTCGACCAGTTACGTAGAGCGCCAGAACCTAACCATACGAATGTCGATGCGCCGGTTCACGCGCCTAACGAACGCATTCTCCAAGAAGGTTGAGAACCACGTTGCGGCAATCAGCTTGCATTTCATGTATTACAACTTCTGCCGACCACACCAAACATTGACGAAGCAAGCCGCGAATCGATACCCGACGACCCCGGCAATGGTCGGGGGAAACCCAACATTGCTGCATTGAGCCGCCACGTAACTCTGCCCTTTCTTAAGCCGCCATTGGCAGTTCAATTTGTAGACGCTTGGTCAAATCCAGGTCAAACCGGCCTGGTCCGCGACGATAGCGGGCAGTTGAGAGGTGGAACTAATGGTCGGCTGGACGGCAGTATGAATGAGACACTGTGTCGCATAGGGTGCTAAGAAATGTTAAGATTTGCGCTGTTCTTGCGCTCAAATCGGACGCGATATCGGGAGTGGACCACCATAGACCTGGTTGAGGTCTGAACAGAGATCTGCTTCATAGCGGGAGGTTACGTAACCTGTGTCGTCATTCTAGGAGGTCGATCACCCATGAGACGCTCTGCCGATGCAATGACCGAGTGTGCGCGGTTGACTGTTCTGGGTACCGAGCCGTGCAGCATTGCCGCACAGCTCGGCGTTTCATTGCGGACGGTCTATCGATGCTTGACACTCCCAGAGTTCCATACAACGGTCCACGAGCGTCGTGATCGATGGCTTCGTGATGAGCGCCGGCGCAAGAATGGTGTGCATCGCGCCTGGCTACGGGACAAGGCTGCCCAGACTGCGGAACGCGAGAGAATTCGGTTGAGGCAGGCGGACGTCGAACGGGCGATTGCAAAGCAGCAAGCGGACACCGTTGCACACCTCGAGATCCATCGGTCTACAGTCCATTTACGTATGTGGTGACATAGACACCCTCGGCAGAAGACGTCAACGCCAACAACCATTCATTGGCGTTCGCAATCGCCTTGCAGATCGCCAGGCCCAGCCCGTTCCCGCCTGTATCGGAATTACGCGATTCATCGGAGCGATAGAACGGCTCGAAGACGTGTTCGGAATCAAGAAGCGTGCCTGGTGGGCAGCTATTGAAGATCGAGAGCCTGATCCCATGGTCCGTTTCGTCGAGCTCGACCTGAACAATTCCACCCTCAGAGGCATACTTCACCGCGTTCTCAATTAAGTTGCGAATAAGCATATCGGCGTGCGTGGGCGGGGCGAGCAACTCTTTCTCCACACACAGACGTGTCTGGACCGTAAGTGCCCGCTCCTCGATCAACGGCCGGAAATGCACGAGGGTTCGCTGGCAGATGTCGGCGAGGTCAACGAGTTCAGAAGGGAAGTTGCTATGCGTTCCACCCAATTGGTTCAGCAGCAGCAGGTCGCGGGTAAGCGAGGTTAGGTGCTGCGCCTGGCGGTAGGCCTCGTCCATCGCCGCACGGTATTCCGGGGCCGTTCTCTCCCGACCGAGCGCGACCTCCAGGTGACCGGACAGCGCCATCAGCGGCGTCCGAAGCTCGTGCGAGGCGGCGGTGTGGAATCGCTCCTTCATCGCGATGGTGTGCGCCATCTGCTCCAGCAGGCTGTTAAAGGTGCCTACCAAATTGACGATCTCTACGTCGTGCGAAGAAGGCGACAGACGCACCCTTAGATCCTCCACGGATGCGTTCTGCGCCTGTTCAGAGAGCCGGGTGATGGGCGAAAGCGTGCGACCGACCAACCACCAGGCGCCGGTCCCGCAGAAGAGAACGACAATCAGGCTCACGCCGACGAGCGAGAGCGTAAGCTGCTGTACTTCCCGTTCTTCTCGCTCCCATGGAAACGACACCACGACCGTGTAGCTGCCCAGCGTGAAGTGGCGCGTTCGCCAGCGGGGTTCATCTCTCAGGGGCCAAGCAGGCACCGAGGTTTGGGATTGACGGACAATCCTTCCGTCCGGTGCGACGATCATGAGCGCCAAGTGATCCTCCCGTAACAACGAATAGATCGCCTCCATGTCGCGCGGAAGCTGGTGGTGGTGCTCGTCCTCCAACATCTCCGCTTGCACCCTCGCTATTCCGGATCTCAACGCGCGCGCCGCACCCTTCTCTTCCGAATGGCGCGCGAACCCGACGATACACACGGAGAGCGTGGACATCAGGACTAGAGCGGCCAGTGATATCCCGAGGGTCAAGCGTGCGCGGATCGAGTTAAGTGGACTGCGAAGCACTCTCGGCCCCCATTCGGAACCCGACGCCCCTCACGGTATGGATCAGGCGCAGCTCATTCCCTTTGTCCAGCTTGGTTCGAAGGTAGCTGATGTAAGTATCGACCACGTTGTCGTTTCCCCCGAAGTCGTACTGCCACACGTGCTCCAGTATCATTGACCGCGTCAGCACCCGATCGACGTTGCGCATCATGTATTCCAGCAAGGTGAACTCTGTCGCGGAGAGCGGAATTACGGTGCCGGCGCGGACCGCCCTTCGCGCTGCGGGATTGAGTGTTAGGTCCGCGAGGTGAAGTATGGTGGGCGATGAGGTACCTCTACGAAGCAGTGCCCGCGCGCGAGCCAGCAGCTCGGCCACCTGAAACGGCTTGACAATGTAGTCGTCGGCACCGCTGTCCAGGCCGTCCACCTTGTCCTGCAAGGTATCTCGGGCTGTGATGATCAGGACAGGCGTCTGCACCGTGGCGGCGCGCAGGCGGCGACAGACCTCCAATCCGTCGAGGCCGGGAAGCATCACATCGAGCAGAATCAAATCGAACTGCCGCGTCAGTGCTTTCTCCAGTCCGTCCAGACCGGTCAACGCAGTTTGGGAGACGTAGCCTGCCTCCCGTACGGCCTGATCCAGAAACCGTACGACGCTCTTCTCATCCTCGACGATCAATACGTTCACAAAGCGTTCCCCTTCTCTCTTCTATTTATACTCCCTCGCCAGCCATAAAACGGTCTGGGAGTTGCCTGTGAATTCTCTATGAAAGTTGGGAAGTCCGGCATGTTAAGAGAAGTTTAAGAGTACTCCCATTCGACTCCCAGAGTTTTCTAAAGATCGGCATGCATCATAGGATGCAGCGCCTGTTAGAAATGTGGGGTGAAGGATCGACGACATATGGCAACAGAAGTGACGCCGCATAATGACGGCCCCAAACGATCCGTGAGCCAAACTGTTGGCGCGGCCAACTTTACGAATACAGTCGCGCAGGTGACGCTGGCGTTCTGGATAATCAAGATATGCGCCACCACCTTCGGCGAGAGGGTCGGAAAGAAAAACGAATTATGAATAACGAGCCCACAAACCATGTGTCAGCGCTCGACAAACTGCGTCGCCTTGTTGAGGCGCGCGGACAGACCGGCGTCGGTGTTCACGATGGCCTATCCGCGCTACTCGCTTCTAAGTGCCCGTTCGACTTCCTCTGGGTGAGCAGCTTCTGCAACAGCGCGGCGATGGGGCTACCGGATGCCGGGATTCTCGGCGCGGAAGAAATGCTGGGAATGGTTCGCCTGGTGCGTCGCAATTCAAATTTGCCGATCGTCGTAGATATGGATGCAGGCTATGGCGATCCGCTCAAGATCTACCACGTTGTCAAGGAGATGGTACGATCGGGCGCCAGCGCCGTATGCATCGAGGACAATCCAGTCTCGAAACGGTGCAGCCTGTATGACGGTTATGAGCGCACGCTCGTCACTGCCGAAGAGCATGCCGCGCGTGTGCGCGCGGCCAAGGCGGCTGTCGCCGACATCGACGGGCATTGCTTGATCGTTGCGCGCACAGAAGCATTTCTGGCGTGTCACAGCGTCGAGGAGGCTCTACTTCGTTCGACCGCCTACGCGGACGCGGGTGCGGACGCTGCATTTGTCCAATCTGTCGACGGTACCGGACAGGAGATCCTCGACTTCTGCCGTGGCTGGGAGCGCCGCACGCCTATCTTCCTCGCCCCGACACGGATACCCCACATTCCGAAGACCGAGCTGTTCGCGGCGGGCGCTTCCCATGTGATCCACGCGAATCAGGGACTTCGGGCGGCTCACGCCGCTATTGATCGCGTCTTCCGATCTCTTGCGACTCTCCCGTCCAGCGGCGCCATCGAGGGCGAAATTTCCTCGGTGAAGCAAGTCTCGGCGGACGTCGGCGCCAACCGGATCGAGAAGCTGGAACGGATGTTCGAATCGCCATCGGAGCCCTCCCATGCTATCTGAACGCGCGAGGATGATTGTGGGGTCGCAGACGTCCGGCATGCGGAATCGCGCGCGCAAGCTGCGGTCCGAGGGCGTCCAGATCGTGAACTTCGCTGCGGGCGAGCTGGACCAAGACACCAGCCCCGTCATCAAGCAGGCTGTGCATAAAGCCATCGACGCAGGTAAGACCCAGTACACCGACACACTGGGAGTAAAAGAGCTGCGCGAGAGCCTTGCCGCGAAGATGTCGCGTAATACTGGCGCCGCATATGCAGTGGAGGAGGTCGGCTTCACTTCCGGCGCGAAACAGGCTCTCTTTAATGCCGCGATCGTGGCATTCGGGCCTGGCGACGAGGTAATCATCCCGGCTCCGTACTGGGTCACTTTCCCCGAACAGGTCCGGCTCGCGGGAGCAACACCTGTGTTTCTCGACACGGAGGCAAGCGGATTTCAGATCGATCCAAAACGCCTCGCCGAGCTGATAACGCCCCGCACACGCGGCATCATTCTCAACACGCCCAACAACCCGACAGGCGTCGTTTACGGTTCGGACACCCTCAAGGAGATCGCGGCGCTCGTCCTTGAGCACAATCTGACCTGTGTGTATGATGAGTGTTACGACGCGCTGGTCTACCCGCCTGCTTCCCACCAAAACATCGTTCGGATTGTCCCGGAGATGAAAGAGCGTACGATCCTTGTTGGGTCGCTTTCCAAGACCTACTGTATGGCAGGGTGGCGCGCCGGATACTTCGCCGCGCCTCAGCCGGTCGTCAAGGCCATCTCGAATCTGCAGAGTCACACCGCTTCCAACGCCAGCAACCTGGTTCAGTACGCCGCTCTGGCCGCACTTGAGCCTTCGAATGATGATTTTGTCGCCGCTGTTCGTGGGCAATTGGACGTTCAGAGAGCGACGGCGAGCGAGTTGCTTGAAGCTGTCCCGGAACTCAAATTTGTTCGGCCGGACGGGGCGTTCTACGTCTTTCCCGACGTGAGCAGACTGCTCGGAAAGTCAATTGACGGCGTCTGTCTCGACAGCGTGGATATCCTCGCCGAGATGCTCCTTCAGCACGCGCACATTGCTGTCGTTCCCGGCTCCGCGTTCGGCGCCGATCGATTTATCCGGATCTCCTATGCGATCCCGCCAAACGAGATCACGGCCGGCCTCACGAGCCTGCATCAGTTCGTCAGGTCGCTCCAGTAAGCGGCAGCAATTCTCTCTCGAATGGGAAAACGATCGCGATGGGAATTGTCCTGTTTCTCGGCATGGTGCGGCGAGGAGAATTCGAAAGCCTGCAAGAGCGAGGCCTGCCGCTTGGCGTACTCGTGGACACCAACAGCAAGCATCGTCTCGCGGATGTTTCAAAGTTCGCACTCGTCGAGCGCTTTGACTTTTCACGGCCATTTGACGAGCTTGTCGCCGCCGTTCAGACGATTCAGCAGCGTTACGGAATCGCCTGCCTCTTCAATGTCATCGAGTTTTACGTCGCACAGACCGCTGCCGTAGCAGAAAGACTCGATCTGCCCGGCATCTTTCCCGACTCAGCGCAGCTGTGCCTCGATAAGAGTATCATGCGCGCTCGATTTCAGGAGCGCATCGGGCCGGCCGCGTCCGCCCGATATCATGTCGTCACATCGGAGGAAGATCTCCTCAAGTACGCCGATGACCTGAGATACCCCGTCTTTCTCCAGCCGGCCAACGTCTCGGCCAGCATGTGGTCCACCCGCAACGCAGACCAAGAAACGCTGCTGCGGAACTATCGCGCTATGATCACCGAGGTGCCCGCTTACTATGAAAGACTGGGCAAGAAGGGCACGAAGCTGACTGTGGTGATCGCAGAATACCTGACCGGAGCAAATACCTCCGTCGACTGCGTGATCGACCTGACAGGCGAAGTGCATATCACCCCGGTTGTCGACGTGCTCACCGGCAAAGACATCGGTATCGATGACTATCACCATTTCGCTCGCATAGTGCCCTCGCTTGCCGACGCGGCAGAACAGCGGGAGCTGGAAGCGCTGGCGGTTGCGGGAGTGCGGGCGCTCGATATGTCAAGCTGTGCTGCCCATGTCGAGTTCATCGGCACGCGGCTCGGCGAAATCGCGGCTCGCCCCGGGGGCAATCGGCCACATATCCTGCAGCTTGCCTACGGCCTCGATGAACTGAGCGCCTACCATGACGTACTGGTCGGGCGCAGACCTGACTTGAGTAAAAAATGGGACGGCGCAGCCGCCATTGTCACACCGTTTGCTGCAAAGCAAGGCGCGCTCAAGTCCATCCGCCACCTGGATGAATTGGTCGCGCTGCCAGGCTACCTCTATCATGAGGTGCGCGCTCAGCCCGGCCAGACTGTCGGTCTCGCAAGCAGCGGCCACCGCGCGCCGCTATACATCGAGCTTCAATCTGACGATCAAGCCACTGTGCGCGGCAGCGTCGACCGAATTGCCTCCTGGTCGGATATCTACGAGGTGGAATGAGCGATGTGCCCGAAGTATCAATCGGACAAGCTATGAATTCGCCCGCTCCTTCGACTTCAAACCCGGACGAGGCGACTCATTATGTGGAAGCCCGCAATGGTGTAGTCGTCTCCGTCTCCTCTCCAGCTTCAGACGTCGGCATCGCCATGCTCAAGAAGGGCGGCAACGCCGTGGATGCGGCCGTCGCCACAGCTTTCGCGCTTGCCGTCGCGTATCCCCTTGCCGGCAACATCGGTGGCGGCGGGTTCATGCTCGTGCATCCGGCTCCGGGCGACGGAGAGCCTGTTGTCATCGACTATCGCGAGATGGCGCCTGCCGCGGCATGGCCCACCATGTACACAAAACAGGAGTCGCAGTTTACCCATCGAGCGGTCGCAACGCCGGGGACCGTGCGCGGTCTCGAGATGGCGCATCGCCGATTCTGCAGCCTGCCGTGGGAAATGCTGCTGGAGCCCGCGATCGATCTCGCACGGAATGGGTACATTGTCGATCGTGCGGTCGCCGCTTCCACGAACGACACACTGGCCGCCGCCCCCGAATTTTCGGAGCTCCAGCACGTCTACGGCAAGGCCGGCGGCGGTCCCTGGAGCGCTGGTGACCGTATGATGCTGCCTGATCTGGCGAACACTTTACAGATGCTCGCCGTCCAGGGGCCGGACGCCTTCTACCGAGGTGCAGTCGCCGAACAGATTATTGCTGAGATGGCGCGCGGGGAGGGGCTGATCACGGCCGACGACCTGGCGTGCTACCAGGCGGTGGAGCGCAGACCGCTCGGCGCGCGATATCGCGGGACGTATGACGTCTTCGCTCCGCCACCGCCAAGCGCCGGCGGCCAGTGCCTTATACAGGCGCTGGCCATGCTCGATGTGTTCGACCTGACAGCGTCTGATCGGTGGTCTCCGCGAACGCTGCATATCATGAGCGAGGTGATGCGTCGGGCCCACAGGGACCGCGCCCGCTATCCAGGCGATCCGGCATTCGTTGAGATCCCCGACTTCCTCGTGTCGCAGAAGTACGGCCGGAAAAATGCAGCGTCGATCGACCTTCTTACTGCCACTCCG
>JBBQVV010000340.1:0-8055 GCA_038211235.1 Chthonomonadales bacterium
ACAAAACTGTTGCCAGGATTCATGTTCGCGGCGCGGACGGCTGCGAGCGGAACATCGAGATGGCTCGCAAGTTTGAGGACTACACGACTCTGTATCACAGGGAGCGCTCCGGACCGATCGTCAGGCGCCTGACCGGGCGTATCGGCTATGTCGACCTGGATCGGCTCACGGTCGATATGGTCGATCGTATGTTCGAGGACCTGGCAGACACGGTGGCGATTGTATTCGATATGCGAGGCTATCCGAACGACACGAGATTCGCACTGGCGGCACACCTTGCGGACCGAGCGCGTGTCGCGGCGATTATTGAGACAGTAGTCGTCGGGGAGATCGAAGCGCACTCGCTCGCTTCGGTCTACCAGTCCGTTGAGCCGGCAAAGTCCGGGACGCGCCGCTATGCTGGCCGCACGCTAATGTTGATGGATGAGCGAACCCAGAGTCAGGCCGAACACACCGGTCTCTACCTGAAAGCCGCCAACGATACGCTGTTTGTCGGAACGCATTCGGCCGGGGCGGATGGCGAGATTGCCGCGCTAACCGTGCCCGGTGGTATGACGATCGGGTTCACCGGACAGGCCGTTAAGCATCCCGACGGCACCCAGCTTCAGCGCATCGGACTCACTCCGGACGTCGAAGTCCGACCCACCATACGCGGTCTACAGCAGGGCCGCGACGAGGTACTGGATCGCGCCGTTCAATACCTATCGGAAGGCCGGTGAAGTTCCAGCGTGGCCACTCCACACCAATATGAGTTATGTCGCGACGCCACTTTTCTGATGCAGCGCGATAACGGAAGCGAGAAATCATGTTGGAAGCGCGCTCCGCGGTGCAGGTCAGGCCGCCCTTGCCAGCGGTTCCTGCCCCGCTACCTCGCCGAACAGCTGATCCAGCGCAATAACGACCTCCGGATCGAACTGGCTTCCCGCACATCGTCGCAACTCAGCCAGCGCATCGTGGTGTGGTTGTGCATCTCGGTATACTCGCGTCGTAGTGATCGCGCTGTAGACGTCCGCAGCAGTCACAACTCGCGCAATCAGCGGTATAGCCCTTCCGGCGAGGCCATCCGGATACCCGCAGCCGTCCCAGCGTTCATGGTGGCTTCGGATACCTGGGGCAGCTATACGAAGGCTTGGCACGCGCGACACGACGTCTGCCCCTATTTCGGGATGCCTTCGCATGAGAATCCATTCCTCTTCCGTTAGCTTGCCGGGCTTTTGAAGAATCTGGTCCGGAATAGCGACCTTGCCTATATCGTGAAGTTTGCCTACAAGTTCGACAAGTCGCACTTCGGCCGAGTCCATCCCCATCTTCTGAGCGATACGGACCGCAAGCCTGGCCACACCTTCGGTATGCTCGCCCGTATACGCGTCGCGGGCCTCGACCAAACTTGCCAGCGCCTCCACGGTTCCCTGCATTGCAACCTCTTCACGAGAACTCATGTTGCCCACCGCCATCGTGTCGACGACGGGATCTGTAACGGCTCTCACCTGGTTCCGACCCATTCTCTTTGCGGCATACATGGCGCGATCGGCAGCCGTCACAAGATCGGAGCGTGTCGTGGCATCGTCTGGAAATGTGGCAATTCCGAGCGAGCATGTCAAATGGATCCCTCCGCCACATTGAAAAAGGTGGGCAGCAATACTTACGCGAAAGCGTTCGGCTATCTCCAGTCCCGTCACAGCGTCCGTCTCCGGCAGCAGTGCAACAAACTCTTCTCCACCCCACCGGCCCAGAGTATCGATTCCGCGCAAGACTTGCGTTCCGACCTTGCCCAACTCCTCCAGCGCCGAGTCTCCGGCCGCATGGCCGCGACCGTCGTTCAACGCTTTGAAGTGGTCCACGTCGAGGAAGAGCAGCGTGCAGGGCCGTTCATAGCGCCTTGACCGCTCAAGCTCCTTGTCGATGACGTCTACGAGGGCTCGGTGATTCGGGAGACCAGTGAGAGGGTCGGTCGTTACGAGTGCTTCGAGGCGAACGTTGGCATCGGAAAGAGAGGCGGTGCGGAGTTGCACCTTGCTCTCGAGCTCGACATTACTGGCCTCGAGCGTCGCGTCGCGAGTGCAGATCGTGTGCAGCTCCAACAATCCCGTGCGACACGATATCAACAGAAAGACATCCTCGAAGATGACCCAGCTCGCATGTTCCATCCATCGCCAGCCGGCGTCGGCCCGAACACCGTACACTGACAGCGGGGCGAAGTATCCGCGAGTAACATGATCGATCGCGGTGACCAGCGTGGCCGTAACCAGCACCCTCCAATCGCGGTAGAACGCAAGGAACGCTAGTGAGCCAAAGACGTGGAAGTGGGTTTCGATCCGGCCTCCGGTCAGGTGAATGAGTAGTGCCGACATCAATAGCTGCGCAGCGGCAATCACGTGGCGCGTGGCCTGCTGTCCCGGTCTTGCCCACACCATGAATATGGGATAGATTGTGAGGGCTCCGCCAAGCAACAGTGCTGCCCACACGTGAATGTGCACCTGACTAGCCGGGCCAGACCACGTACGTGGAGAGAGCCCTAAGGCGGCAAGTATGGCCGCAATCCACTGAACCGACATCAGAACGGCAAACATACGATCGATACGTTTGTGCAAGAGATGTTGATAGTCGGCGAACATGGCATCTGCCCGTTCCACGACCACTGGATCCATCTCCACTATTGCGGGAGTCGCCTGAACCATAGCGAGATCCTTACTTACTTATCGAACCTCATTCAAAGAAGCGCCAGACGCGGCGCGTTCCGGTTGTGCGGCCGATTCCGCGAAGCGCCGCTCGGATTCGCGGACGACGGATATCGCGCCTCAGGCGGATTATCGTTCCTCAAGTCGCCAATCATTACAATACTGGCGTTTTGACCTGGCATTACCGCAATTGTAACAGGTACTATGGGATTCGCACTTGTTGACGAGCCAGCACTGCCCGCGGAATCAAAAGGGGAACCCGAACGGCATATTGCCCGTCTTATTGGTGCTAGCAATTCTATCTCGTCTCTGCCACGACCGTGGAGAAGAGAATAGGGAGCGCAATCAAATAATGTAGCGTCGGCACGTTGGGCCGTCGCTACATTCATTTTGCCGGACGCAGCCGGATATCTAACGAGGCCGAGATGGCACAATACGAGAACCTTGTAGGCAAGCGCGTTGTGATCTGTGAGGATGAAGGAATCACGGTCATGCAGCTAGAGCGGGCGCTGACACGCTCCGGGCTCATCGTCATCGGAAAGGCGGGCAACGGGTGCGAATGCGTGGACCTGGTTGTACGCGTGAAACCGGATATCGTACTGATGGATATCGTAATGCCGGGTCAGAGCGGGCTCGAGGCAACACGGCGAATTATGGCTGAGTTTCCCACTTGCATCGTGATGCTCACTGCCAATAGCGATGCCGAGAACATGGATGAGGCCCGTAAGCTTGGAGCAGCCGGTTATATTCCAAAACCGATCGCATCGGAACACTTGCTGCCGGCGCTCAGCCAGGCATTGCAGATGTTCTACGAGTGCCGGCCGTAATCGCGAGTCCCAAACATCTCCACCCTCGTTCGCCCTGGCCGGATCTGGGTTGCCGGTTGAAGTCAGGTTCTCCGGTCGCAGCCTGCTGGACGTGCGGAATTCGGCGACGCTCTGGCCGTCCGGCGAAAGACTCGTCCTGTTGACGACCGGCCCGGAGATCAACTCGGCCGGCAGAAGCAGATAGCCGTCCTTTTCGGTTAACACGGCCTCAGTGTGAGGGCTAGTCTGCGCCGTGCATCGCCAGGGGACCAGCATCGCGGCGAGTGCCCAGAGCAGGCAGATGGCCCAATCGATACCCATCCCGCGGGATCTTGCCACCGCGATCGGCCGACAAGACTGCGAAAGTATTGTGGTCATAATTCTGTCCTGCAATGGCCGTCGCCCTCTTGCGCTCCACGGATCGGGCACGGGCGTGCCGCGCGGCAGCCACGAAGGTATAGAGGGACAGAGGCGTGGAATGGTTCGATGTGGCGTTGGTATTCAATGCAGCTGAAGAGGAGTGCGCATTCGATCGGTTACGGTGCAAACATCTGCGCGAGCGAATCCGCTTCAATTCGCGTTCCGACGTAGAACGGTCCAAAGTCCGCGTATCGGGCGCTCACTTCGTCAAAACGCATCTCATAGACGAGCTTCTTGATGTCGAGCGGATCACTGGCGAACAGCGTAATGCCCCACTCCCAATCGTCCAGCCCGGTAGATCCGGTGATCATCTGAAGCACGCGACCGTGGTATTTTCGACCCGTCGTGGCGTGCTCACGCATCATTCTGCGGCGTTCCTCCATGTCGGAGGCATACCAGTTTACGGTTTCGCCGCGTCGCTTATTCATGGGATAGAAGCAGACGACGGGCATCTCGGCGCCAGCCGGGATTTGCGGATAGAGTCTGCGCTGGACAAATGGCTGCTGCATCAACGCCGATCGGTCTTCCGTGCCTCCGCGCGCATAGGCTTCGTAAAGGCTCAATTCGGTCACCGAAAGATAGGAATAGACAGCAGTCGTGAAATCGGCCAGCCGGGTTGCCGCAAACCTACGTTCGATGGCGCCGAGATCCTGGAGCGTCGGCCGGAGATGAAGTTGCATCAGGTCGGATTTGTGCCCTAGAACGGCGTAGTAGGCGCTGCTTCCGGGCGCTAGCTCATCCGGGTGCTCGGTGGTCCGCATGTAATCGGCTGCCTCCTCAAGGATCGCGAGGCGGTCCGCGGAGTCGAGAGACTTCCATCGGGGCCAGTCCAGCCGCCGATAGTCGTGCAGCGCATACCAACCCTCCAGAGTTTCCGGGGCCTCCGACATGGCTCGCACTCCTTTCCAGTACCGGCCTTAGTATACCGTACGGTCACGGGACAGGTCGTTGAACGACGGTGCGCGGCAGCCTACTCCAAAAAAAATGGGCGGTTGGCGTGACTCGGTTTGTCGATCCATGCCAGAATAGTCTAGTAATTCGATCGATTTAGTCAAATAACGCCTCAATCCAGCGCATAAACGACCCACCAGACTCAATTCGGTTGGAACCGCATGGATTGAATTGCGAAAGACAATCCCAATATCGATCGCCCGTATGCCCGTCCATGGGCGCCGAGGAGCCATTCGCATACACGTCAAATTTCGATCGCGTCCCGGTTTCACCCTCATCGAGTTACTCGTTGTTATCGCCGTCATCGCTATTCTGGCGGCTATCCTGTTTCCGGTTTTTGCTACCCCGCATGAAAAGGCACGCTCGGCGTCCTGCCTCTCCAATACAAAGCAGATCAGCCTCGCGTACGCCATATATAACCAGGAGTACGACGAGGGCTTTCCTTCTACTGTATCGGAACGTCAGGCGCCTCCTGGCACTCCCGATACGTCGGTGGATCGAGCGCCATTCAGTTATCGCGCCCTGCTACAGCCGTACATCAAATCGGTGCAGCTGTTCAAGTGCCCATCTGCTCCAGCATATTCGGCTATCGGCGCCGGCAACTGGTATCCGACCGATTACGGATGCCACCTCAACGGGGCCTATCTCGTTCCCGCATCTAATAACCATGCAGCCGACTACGCAGGCTCCTGAACCATCGATCTGAGAGACTTCGGATTCAACCAGGGAACGCCCCTGGCGGCGATAGGCTATCCGGCACAGTTCATCCTCTGCGCGGATGCCGGACGCTCCGACGGTACGCCGTCTCGCGGAGGACTCTATCCGCAGCCGTTCGCCTTCGATGTCGCGAGCCAGTCGAGATTCCTACCGCGCCATCTCGGAGGTGGCAACATTGCATATTCTGACGGGCACTCCAAATGGCGTCGTCCGGAGCAGACATGGCGCTCAGACAACGACAATGATTGGCGGCGCGATCCCACGGTTCCGTAGGGCGAAGTATTCATGAACATCGGGCGCGCTATTTGGGCGCGGCCACAGGATACGACCGACGCTCATAATTTGATCCGGTATAGAGCAGGGGGCGAGCAATTGCCCGCCCCCTGCTCTATCCATGGTTTCTCGGCGCCGTTCGATCAGATCACATAGTCGATGATTTCTCGCCTCTGCTGCGTCAGCGCGGCCTGCTTCTCGCATAGGTCGGCAAATGTCGTGCCGTCCAACACGCGACTCAGCGCATCACGAGCATCCTTCCATGCAGATCGCAGGGCACAGGTTGCCGGGTCGGGGCAGCCGCACTCGACGAACTGGGTAACGCTCACGCAGCTCACTGGCGCAAGAGGACCGTCGATCGCCCGAACAATCGAACCGAGAGTTATCTCCCTGGGAGAACGAGCACAGAAGTAGCCGCCTCCACGCCCCTTTCGACTCCCGACGAAGCCGGCGGTCTTCAGGGTCAAGAGGATCTGCTCCAGAAATTTCAACGGAATGTTCTGACGCTCCGCGATATCCTGAATGAGCACGGGACCCTGCTGGTAATGCATTGAAAGATCCAGTAGAGCGCGGGTTGCGTATTTGCCACGATTTGTCAGCATGTTCGAGATTACTGTATCTCCGTCACTTCAGTTGACAGATGTTACTGCATGTGCGTTTTGGTGTCAAGGCGCCCAGCGCCTATTTCTGCCAAGCTCTTGACATACGTCCGCGACCATGATACAATAATTGCCGTTAGATACGAGTAGGGGGCTGCAATCTCGAGCTAGCGCGAGTGTAGACCACAGTTTCGCTGAGCGCAAACTGGCCTACGTAGACAACTATCTGGTTGACAGAAGCAACGAGCCGCGCTGAGTGGTTTTGTGCCTGTGTAGGCCAGCATCCTTCAGGAGTCCGGCGCCTACCGGCATTCCTAAGAGATGCTGGTTTTTGTGTTTTCGACAGGCACATTGTGAGCAAACTGACAAAGGGCCAGATCGAGGCTCAGGTTGCAAACGCCTTTGTCGCCTTCCAACGCGAACAGCACGGGCGTGGTCCGTCGGACGTGCGCACATACCTGATCGGGGACCTGATTCTAGTACGCGGAATCGGCGTGTTTACGCCCACTGAAGCGAGGCTTACCTCCAGTGACGAAGGACGTCGGCTAATCAGAAGCGCGCGCCAGGAGCTGCGCGCGATTGTGCGAGCCGATCTGGAAGCATTGATCTCGCGGCTCGTCGGCTGTAAAGTGTTGCGCAGTTATGGCGACCTGGACGTTGGAGCGGCGGAACAGATGGACGTGTTTGTTCTGGAAACCGACCTGGAGAGGCGGTTGCTGCGTCAGGAGCTTGACGAGTTCACCGGTCTGAGCGCGAAGCGAAGCCGCTGAATTGATGGAAGCGACACACAAGTGAGACGTTAGAAAAATTGAATGAGCCGGTTGCCTGGGCGAAAGGCAGCGATCCCATGGATCGCGACAAGTCGCCAGGGAGGCCGGAAGTTCGCAGCTGAACCGACGCGGGTATCGAATCCGCTCGGTCTAGCGCAACTTCCGGCCTCTTTTTCGTTTGGTCGGCAGCAATGCATATGCAGGAACTGTTGTGTAGTTCCCGTGTACGACAGAGGGCGGGATCGGAGGAATCTAAATGGTACACATTCCATCGGATTGGCTTCTTGCCGCCGTGCTTCTCGTGGCGTTATGCCTCTACTCAAAGTGGCTGACTTTCCACGAGGCACGGAAACTGGGGCGTGGACACAGAAGGTAGGATCCCAGGCAGTATTGGGGCGAACCAACTTCCGTACTGCCTCTGCCGACTAGCGGAAGCAGACGCATGCGCATCGCAGCACTATAACCAATCTAGTGAGCGATCGTCCGCATATCCATCGTGGGTTCGAAGTGGAGGGGGAGTCATGCAAGACCTGTTCTACGTCGCTATTGCGGTTTTATTCTTCGTTGTGGCCGCCTTGTACGTGCGCGGCTGCGACAAATTGTGAGGAGATTTCCGATGACAGACTACATCTGGACGGGACTGGTGGCGTTTCTCCTCCTCGTCTACCTTATCTACGCGCTGCTGAGGCCGGAAAAGTTTTAAGAGGAGGACGATATGACTATCAGCGGGATACTACAGATTGTGGTGTATTTCCTCGTAATACTGGCGCTCACTAAGCCGCTGGGCGCCTACATCGCTCGCGTCTTCGAGGGTGAGCGCACGCTACTCACGCCTATCTTC